>DASSMT010000101.1:0-45646 GCA_035688655.1 Polyangiaceae bacterium
CGTGGTTCGCGATCCGACGATGCTGCGCCTGTATCAGCTCGCACGACAGGTCGCTGTGGGCACGATCAGCGTGCTGATCCTGGGCGAAACAGGGGCTGGCAAAGAAGTGCTGGCGCACGCGATACACGCCGCGTCGAACCGCACCGGACGACCCTTCTTGCGTTTGAACTGCGCCGCGTTCAACGAGACGTTGGTCGAAAGTGAGCTGTTCGGGCATGAAAGAGGCGCGTTCACCGGCGCGGTGCAAGCCAAGCCCGGGCTGCTCGAGACGGCCGACGGTGGGACCGTATTTCTCGACGAGCTCGGCGAGCTGTCGGCCGCGACGCAAGCCAAGCTGCTGCGAGTGATCGAGACCCGCGAGGTCACGCGCGTCGGCGGCCTGAAGCCACGCCCCATCGACGTGCGCTTCGTGTCGGCGACGAACAAGGAATTGGAGCAGGAAGTCTCGAGCGGGCGCTTTCGGCAGGACCTCTACTTCCGACTCAACGGTGTGATTCTGACCCTTCCACCCCTTCGCGAACGGGTCGCGGAGATCGCGGAGCTCGCGCACCGCTTTGCGCTCGAAGTGGCCAGCCAGCTCGGAAAACCTTGCCCCCGCTTCAGTAGCGAGGCGCTGGCGGCCTTGGTCAGCCATGCTTGGCCGGGCAACATTCGCGAGCTGCGCAATACCGTGGAGCGCGCGGTTCTGCTGTGCGACGGCACGAGCATCGAATTGCGTGATTTACCGACAGAGCGGATGAACCTAGCCCGGTCGAGCGCGTCGAGTCAGCTCCCGGTGCCTGTGGAACCCTCGAGCGAACGGGAGCGCATCGTGCAAGCGTTGCGCGATTGCGCCGGAAATCAAAGTCGCGCAGCCAAGCTCCTCGGCATTTCGCGGCGCACGCTAGTCACTCGGCTGAAGAATTACGCGATCGAGCGACCCCACCAATGAGCCTCCCCGCCAAGCCAGAAGGCCCCGGCTTGGTGGCAGGCGCGATCATTGCCAAGCGCTACCGGCTCGACCGCCTGCTCGGGCGAGGCGGCATGGGCGTCGTTTGGGCTGCAACGCACACGGTGACCCAGCGAACGGTAGCGGTGAAGTTCCTGCGCGCTGATTCCGCTCATGCCAATCAAGAGCTTCGCCAGCGCTTCTTGCGCGAAGCCCGCACCGCGAGCGCCGTCAGCCACCCCAACGTCGTCACCATCAGTGACGTCTTCGAGCTGGAAGACGACACCCCGGTCATGGTCATGGATCTGCTAGCCGGGGAAACGCTCGGCCAGAAGCTGCTCCGCGAGAAGAAACTCAGCCTGGCTCAGACCGCCGCGATTTTGGTGCAGGTCGTTTCCGCAGTGGGCGCCGCACATGCGTTGGGCATCGTTCACCGCGATCTCAAGCCGGACAATATCTTTGTCCTAGAAGGTGTCGCGCTCGGCGACGCGGTGCGAGTGCTCGATTTCGGGATCGCGAAGGTGCTCGAACCGGACACACTCAGCGACTCGACCGGCGTCGTCACCAAGACTGGCTCAATCTTGGGCACGCCTTGCTACATGTCACCCGAGCAAGCCATCGGCGAATCGGACATCGACCATCGCTCCGATATCTGGTCCATCGGCGTCATCTTGTACGAGTGCTTGACCGGCGTTCGCCCGATTCAGGGTGATAGCATCGGGCAAATCGTGAAGCAGATCTTGGTAGATGGCGTAAGGCCGATTGACGAGCTCGAGCCTGATCTGCCACGGGCTATTGTCGAGTTGGTGGCTGACATGCTCTCGCGCGAGCGCGACGGGCGGCCATCGCATCTCGAGCGCGTCCTCGAGCTGCTCAGTGCCCAGACGGAGGTCGTCGTGCCAGCGTTCGGGCTCCCCGAGCGAGATCCAGCCCGGTCGCGCGAAAGCTTGGGCAACCTCGAAACCTTGCGCGCTGACCCGAGCGCTCGGGCGCCGGCGGGCGCAGAGCTCGATCCGCCCATCGACACCCAAGGCGCTCAGTCGTTGCCCAATGCGCTACCCGGAAATGCGCGCCGCTGGGTGCTGCCTTTGGCTGCTGGGGTCGGGTTGCTCCTCGCCGGAACGGCCGCCCTGCGCGGGCGAACCGCGGCGTTGAAGGATGCAGAGCGGACCCCAGGGGCGTCTGCGAGCAGCGCCGATACCTCGCCGGCGGCCCAGCCAGCGGTCGACAGTGCGCCTCCGCTCACGCCGCCGCTCGCGACCGCAAGTGCCGCGGCGCCTGTCGCGGCAGCGAGCGCGGGCGCTAGCGGTGCCTGGCAATCGGGCGTGCGAAGCGGAGCCAGCCGAGCCAGCACTGCTGGCGTTAGGGCTCGGCCAGCGCCAGCATCGTCACCCCTGGAAAGGCCTGTCGCGAGCGCCACGCTGGCTCCGCCACAGCCTTCCGCAGCGCCTTCGTCGCGAACGTTCCCGCGCGGGCTCTCGGAGCAGGTGCCGTTTTGAGCACTCGAATGGGCCCGACCCGGCATTGTCTCCCGCGCGTGGGACTTCTGCTTTTGGCGAGCAGCTTGCTTTGCTCGCACGGCTTTGCTCAGACGCCGACGGCCGCGCCGTCAGTCGACACTCAATCGAACACCGAACCGTCTCCCGTGGCGGCAGCGAAGAGCGTCGACATCGAGCAAGCGCGCAGCGCGTTCAATCATGGAATCGAGCTTGCTAAAGAGGGCCGCTGGGTCGACGCGCTAGCAGAGCTCAGCAAGTCGAACGCGCTGCGCCCGCACGCAGTCACGACCTACAACATCGGCTACTGCGAGCGCTCGCTCGGTCGCTATACGCGGGCCCGGAAGATGCTTGCGAAGGCGCTGCTCGATAACCAAGCGAGTGGCGGGCAAGAGCTTCCCGACGACCTGATCGCTGCCGCAACCAACTACCTGAGTGAGACCGAACAGCAGATCGCGACGATCCGCGTCAGCATTGCGCCAGAAACGGCGATGTTGAAGGTGGACGGGCGTCCGCTGGAGCTCGTCAGCAAAGGCAACCCCCGCCCCGTCGCCTCGGCTGGGACGCGCGACGTTGGCGTCGCCGAGGCTGCGCCTGCCGCAAGCTTCGACTTGCTCATCGACCCGGGCACGCACGAGTTCGTGATCCAAACAGTCGACCAGAGCGTCACCGTGCTCACGCACACGTTCAAACCCGGCTCCCGCGAGGCCGTTCAATTGACCGCCCAGCAGCCGCCGCCACTCGAAAGGACCGGCGCAAGTCAGACCGGGACGCCGCGCAAGCCGCATCGCACGCCGGCCTGGATTGCGTTCGGCGTTGCTGGGACCGGCGCCGTCGTGGGCTCCGTGAGTGGTGCGTTAGCGTTTACACAAAAGGGGCCAATCGCCGATGCCTGCCCGGACGATCCAAGCTGCGCCGAAAAACGGCGGACCGGGAATCGAGAGGCAGACATCGCCACGGCTGGCTTCATCGTCGCGGGCGCGGGGGTGATCGTCGGCACCATCCTGCTCGTCACTGCGGGCGCGCACGACGAGCCTCATACAGGTTCGAAGCAGGCCAAGCACTTCGTGCGGCCATTCGTCGGCGCGGCGGTGCTGGGCATCGAAGCCGGCTTCTGATCAACCTGCTCGCAGACTCATGCCTGCCCTTGCCGGACGAGGTGGAGGGCGGGCGTCAGCTCCGTGTGTCGCATCTCGAGCAACGCGAGCTGGAAGGAGAGTGTCGACTCGGCGCCCTGGTTTTCGTTGGGACGATCTTGGTGGAGGCCATCTCGACAGCCACCCGTGGTCGCGTCGTAGACCGACTGCTGCAAGTGGTTGCGCCCGAGAAACCAGGCGAAGGCGCGCCGCGCGTGCTGCAGCCAACTCTCGTTCGCGGTGGAGCGCCGGGCTTGCAGGCAAGCGGAGACGGTTGCCCAAGCATCGAGGGGCTGTTGGTCGAAGAGCGCTCGCGGCCCCCCTCGCTGATAGAATCCGCGCGAGCCAATCGGCGAAAAGACACCGCCATCCGCGTACTGAACCGAGACGAGCCATTCGAGCGACTTCAGCCCGGCGAGCTTGAGCTCCGGCCGGTCCATGGCGTCTGCCGATGCGATGAGCGCCTGGCAGAGGCGCGCGTTTTCGTAGGTCGCCTGGTCCTCGAACCAAAGCCATTCGGCGGTGCTGGTCCGCTGCAGCAGCTCGAACAGGTTGGTGGCCAGGAGCTGCCGCAGAGCTTGAACGCTGGTGTCACCCCGAAATGCCCGCAAGTACTCGTCGATGCCCAAGAGCACGAAGGCCCAGGCGCGCGGGCTGCTGAACGTGGACACCGGCGCCAAGGCGCGCTGAAACAACGCGCCGCACAGGCTGTGTTTCCCATGATCGCGCGAGCGGCCGACGACGGTGCCGAGCGCCCATAGAGCTCGCCCATGGCTGTCTTCGGAGCCGCATGCCTCCGTCCACGAGCGCTGATAGCTCATGAAATTGCGGAAGCGTCCGCACGCGTAGTCGAAGGCGTGGCTGACAAAAGCCAGGTATCGCGACGCCAACACGCGCACGATGGCGTGGTCGTCGGTGCCACCGTCTTCAATCAACGCCATCAGCAGTAGTGCCCTGGCGTTGTCGTCGACGCAGTAGCCATCTTCGTAACGAGGAATGCTGAAGAGTGCGTGCTGAAGGATGCCCGTCGAATCTGTCAGTTGGTGGATGTGCCCGAGATGCTGCTCTGGAAGCTCCGGCGGTCGCTTGGCGAACGGCTTGACTCGATATTGCGTCTGGCGTCGCTCGGCGTATTCGGCGCGAGCCCGCGTGAAAGTTTGCTGGTAAAGGTGGGCTACCTTCGGCCAACTCATACCGCTGGTGTACGCGGCGGCGCGCGCACCGAGCGCCCGGCGCTGGGCATCGTTGCCGAGTACGTCAATCACCGCGCGCGCGATCGCAGAGGCGTCCCGCCTGGGCACGAGGATGCCGCGTCCGTCGGCCAGCATCTCCTGGGCGTGAGGGTACGGTGTCGAAATGACCGCTTTGCCGGCGCCGACTGCGTAGGCGAGCGTGCCGGAGGTCGACTGCGCAGCGCTCAAATACGGGGTGATGTAAATGTCGGCGGCGGAGAGAAACTCGTTCAGCTCGCTGCGCGTGACGAAGCGATCGTGAAACAGGACGTTGCCCTCGACGCCCAGCCGCCGTGCGCGAGCTTCGAGTGAAAGGCGGTACATTTCTCCGTGCTGTTCCAAGATGTGTGGGTGGGTCGCGCCGAGCACGATGTAAATCGTGCTCGGAAAGCGCGCCACGATCTCCGGCAAGGCGTCGATGACGTGCTCGATGCCCTTGTCGGGCGAGAGCAGCCCGAAGGTCAAAATCACGGAGTTGTTTTCGACGCCGAGCTGATACTTGCTGCGAGGTGCGGGGTTGACTGCGGGAATACCGTGTGGAATCACGTCGATCTTCGCTTCCGAAACCCGGTACACGTCGGCGAGTAGTCGTTTGCCGGCCTCGCTCATCACCACCAGGCGGGCTGAGAGCCCCGTGATGTCGGCCATCACCCCCTGCTGAAACTGATCCGGCTCGGGCAGGATGGTGTGGAGTGTGGTCACGAGCGGCATGCGCAACTCGCGAATCAGGGCCAGTAAGTGCGAGCCCGCTTTGCCGCCAAAAATACCGTACTCGTGCTGCAGACAGGTGAGATCCACCGAGTTGACGTTGAGAAAATCCGCGGCGCGCCGGTAGGAAGCGAGGTCGTTTTCGCCGAGCTCGAACCGGACGCGCTCCGGGTAAGCGTAGCGATGCCCGCCGTCATTGATGGCGAGAACGAAGGGGTCGAGCTCCGAGAACTCCTGAGCGAGCGCATCTCCCAGGTCGGTCGTGAAGGTGGCGATGCCGCAGCGTCGCGGTAGATGGTTCCCGATGATCGCGAGCTTGCGAATGGTCGAACCGGGCTGAGCGTCTTGCATGGAACTCCTCATCGAGCGTGGCCGGAACCCTCGCGCTCAACCGTCGCTTTACGATTGATCACGGAATGGTGAGCCGCACTTGCGGCCACGGATCTGCGCTGAGTCAGGACCGAGGAGTCGAGCCGGTGCCCTGTCCATTGGAGGTGGACGTGGCATCAATGTACGGCTTCGAGCAATGGGGGCAGCGATCATTGGACGCGATGGCTTCGAGGGTCATCGCTCTGGCGCGCACGATGTCCTTCAACTCGAGCACGTGCTTTTCCGCCTCTTCCAGATCTTCGAAGGCTGTTTCGATGACGCGCATGACGCCCGTCTTGAGCGCCGCCGGCAGGTCGCTCAGCAGGTTGAGAACCGATCTCAGGGTGACCTGAGCTTTCTTCAGTCGGGACTTGGCCGCGTCTACCTTGACTTGAAGCAGCTCCATCTCCGCAGCACTTGCAGGTTCCATCGCGCCTTTCCGGCCGGGGAAACTACAACGCAGCAACGGAGCAGCTTTTCCGACTCACGCAACGTAGCACGTCTGGCGGTGCCAAGCTCGGGCTGGGCTAGGCACCGGCGCGGCCGAGTGGCGGGTTTTGGAGCTGTTCGAGGAGGGCTTTGGCGGCTTGCAGGCGCTCGAGAGCCTCGTGCACCGTGTCGCTCACGATCACTTTGTCGGCGCGCGGTAGCACACTCATGCGCTCGAACAGAGATTCGAGCGCGGTGGAGGCTGCCTCGATGCTCAGCGCGGCCACGATGATTTCGTTGGGAATATCCGTACGCATGCGAGCTCGCTTTCGTCGCTGGCGAAAGCCCCTTGGCAGGCGCCGATCGCTCACTCAGCCATGGGGGCACTCAGGACGCAAGCGCCGCCCTCATCTTGTGACCGAATGAAGACAATGCCCGGGGGCAATGCGCCCCCAAGGGATGCGCGGCAATGACCGACTTCAGCAGTTCCTCGCTCGGGTCCATCGACGAGAGCATCGGTGTGTCGACCAATCCGGGCCAGATCGCGTTGACCCGAACACCGTGAGGCGCAAAGCCGAGCGCCGAGCTGCGAGTCATTCCAAGCTCCGCGGCTTTGGTCGCCGCGTATCCAGAAAGTCCGCGCACGCCCACCAGCGCCGCGCCTCACGCCATATTCTTCCGCGATTCGCTCGCGGCAGCATGTGAGCACGGCGTCTTCGTCAAGGAGGCGGAGAAAGGCGAGCGCGGCGGCCCGCTTGCATCGCATGTCAGCACACTCGTGGAAGTCAATGGGCTCATGGACCGAATGATCCGCGATCTCGTCGATAACGCGGCCATCGACGCGGGTAGGCTTGCCGTGGCTCTTGAACCACAGTCAGCGGCCAATCTGGTTTATTCAGCGGCGGCGGTCTTCGAACCGGTCGCTAAGGACCGCGGCCAATCACTTTCGGTGACGCCCGCGCTCGCCGACGTGAGCGTCGAAGCCGACGCGACACGCGCCATGCAAGTATTGGGTAACCTACTGTCAAATGCTATCAAGTTCACACCGCCCGCTGGCAGCATTACTGTCGGCTTCGACGCGGCGGATGAAGACGTCGTGTTCTTCGTGGCCGATACTGGGCCCGGCGTGCCGCCGGAAAACGTCGAGCACATCTTTGAGCGATTTGTCGGGTCGCGATCCTCGACCGGACTTGGTCTGGGTCTCTTCATCGCTCATCACATAATTGACGCGCACGGGGGCCATCTCTGGCTTGACTGCACGGCGACTACGGGGGCTACGTTCCGCTTTACTCTCAGGCGGACCCAGTGATGACCCACTGGCGCCGGCACGGAAGCGTCCGCCCCGTGTGGCAGGCGGAGGGCAGAAGTCAAATGGAAGTGCAAACACGCGCATCGCGCGGCGTGGCTCCGGTTGATCGTTCCCCCGCTGGGCCGCCGCAGGCGGCAGCGCGGTGATTTCCGTTCACGCGAGCTCACGTGCAATCGGCTCCGCGTTCATCGCGATCAGGAAGGTGAGGCCGCTCTTCGGCTGGTACTCCGTCATGCGCCGCTCGAGCTCCTGCTTGTCAGCGTCTGAGAGCTCCGACCGGCCGTTCGCGAGCTCTTTGACGTGGCCGGCCAGGGTGAGCAGATAGGCCTGCTGCGCGCGGATCAACGACGAGGGCGGCGAGGCGTGGCCGTGGCCGGGGAAGGCCAAGTCCATCCCAGCGCACAGACGCTCGAGCCAGGCAAGGTTCGCGAGCCACGCAAGCAGGTGCCCGTCGGCGACGTAGGAATGAGTTCCGTCGAACGTCAGATCGCCGAGGAACGCCGTGCGCTTCGGGGCCTCGATGAACCAAACCGAGTTCGCCTCTGCGTCGCCGCCCGCGCCGATGTCGAGGACGGAGTAGGTCACCCCGTCGAAGCTGAGCCGAGCGCCGGATTCGACGATCTGATTCGGGTAGGTCCAGCGCTGCACCCACTCGGCGCCGAACACCGGCGTCCACTGCTTGCGCTTGGGTTCTTCGAGCTTTCGCATCAACTCGAGCACCGGCTGGGTGGCGATGATTTTGGGCGAGTCTTGCGCGACCAGGTTCGTGATGCCGGCGACGTGATCGGGATGTGGGTGGGTGACGAGCACGGCGAGCAGCGGCTTTCCGAGTGACTCGAGCTCCCGCCTGAACGCTTTGCTCTCGCTCTCCGAGAGGGTCGCGTCGACGGCCACCACGCCGTTCGCCGTCTCTATCAGGTAGGCGTTGACGAAGATCCCGCCTTCGCCACAGGCGTGGGTGTGAATCCTGACGTCGTTCGTGAAGGGAACGCTGTTCATTTCATTGCTCCGAAGTTGAGGTGTGCGCTGCCTCGAACGTGGGACCCGGCCGGGAAAAAGCCCAATTGATTCGGCGACCCGTCACTATTCGTCCCGTGAATGAGGTTACGGCCTAAGCTGCGCGCGTGAAGCTCTCGGCCATCGATTTGAACCTGTTGGTTGCGCTGGACGCGCTGCTGTCCGAGCGCAACGTGACGCGAGCGGCGGCTCGGCTCGGCCGCAGTCAGCCCGCCACGAGTCAGGCCCTGAACCGAGCGCGCGAGCTGTTCGACGATCCCCTGCTCGTGCGGGTGGGCGGCAAAATGGAGCTCACGGCGCGCGCGCGCAGCCTCGCGCCCAAGCTGCAGCGCCTACTGCGTGAGCTCGGCGCCGTCCTCGATGCGCAGAAAGATTTCGATCCAGCCTCGATCGAGGACGTCAGCATTGGCGCGACAGACTACGTGGGCTTCGTGCTGCTGCCGCACTTCATGCAGGCGATACGGGAAAGCGCGCCGAACCTGAACCTGCGCCTGCGCACGGTGGAGGGACCCGAGCCGCTCGAGCCCGTGCAGAGCGGCCTGCTCGACGTCGCGCTCGGCACCTTTCCCCAGGTACCGGTCGGGCTGCGCACGGAGACGCTGTTCGAGGAGGAGTTCGTGTGTGTGCGGCGCAAGTCGCGCGGGACGCCGGCCAGGATGTCGCTCGACGAGTTCTCCGCCGCCGCACACGTGCTCGTCGTGTCGCCCTGGACCGGTCAAGGCCCGGTGGACCAAGCGCTCGCCCGCGTGGGGCGAAGCCGGCGCATCGTAGCGCACGTCCCACAGTTTCTCGTGGCCCCGAGCTTGATTGCGAGCACGGATCTGATCCTCACCACCGGCCGCCGCATCGCCGACAAGCTCGCGCCTTCACTCGGTCTTCAGATCTTCGCGCCGCCCGTTGCGCTCGAGCCCTTCAAAGTGCGCATGATCTGGCACCCGCGGAGCGAAAGTGACCGCGTGGGCAAGTGGCTGCGTGCGCTGTTGCGGGCGTCCGCGACGAGGCTTCGCTGAGAGCGGGCGTAGCCAAGCGCGTTGAGGCTCGGCGTCGACGAGCGGCTAGTCCGACCTGCTTTCGACGGTGGTGATGAATTCTGCGAGTCAATGAGAAATGGCTGGTCAGGGTCGCTAGGCCGTGACCTACGAACGAGCCGAGTCCGGCAGAGCTCCGAGTGTGGGTGGTGGCCAGGGCGCGGAGCCGACGATGCTCCGCGCCCGAACGCATGCTGCCGCCGAAAGCTGGCTAATTCGCCCCCGGCGCTGCCGCCGTTGGCGCCGCGCCGCCCGTCCCAGGCGCAGCCACGGGCGGGCTCGGCTCTTCCTCTACCGGATGACGGGTCAAAAACCCGAGCTGCCGCAACAGCTGGCGCTGCTTGATGGCGACGCGCGCCACCTTGCTCCACTCGAGGTACCAGGCCCACAGCGCGTCCTCCGCGTGCGCGAGCTCGGCCTCTTGCTCATTGATCGCCGCTTGGCTGATGGGCGAGACGGCGACCTTGGTCAACTGCGAGAGCAGGTTGCGTGCTTCATCCACGACCGCGGGCGTGACGCCGCGGGTGGCGAGCAAGTCCTTGGCTTTGGCGCCATCGGGACCGTACTTGGAGTCGGGTGCGCTGAGCTCGTCGTAGCGATCGACGAAGGTGCGAACGGTGACGGCCACCTGCGGGCCTTCGGCTTGTTGCAGGTTCAAAAACAGACGCTCGAACACCTGAGGAAAGCGGCGTTCGAGGGAGGCGGAGGAGACGGGGAACCAGTGATTTTCCCAGGCGTCCAGCTTGAGCAACACTTCCATGTCGCGCGGCTGCGCGGGCAAGATGGCGAGCTTCCCTTTGCCCAAACCGTGTACCAACGCCCAGCCTTCAGCCATGTCTTCTTCTCTAAATCCGTAGCTTGCGAGCGCGGTAGCCACGGCGGGGTTGCGCAGGCCAACCAAGAACCGCATCACTCGAGTCGCCTTGTCACTGATCGCGAACGACATTGTGAGAGCCCTTCCCTTTTTTTCCGCTAACATCTCCACGGCAGTGCGGTCGCTGGACAGACCAACCCCGATGCACCGCCGCACCCAAGGAGCTCCGTAGCGTGACTTGCGCCTAGCGCCAAGTGCTTACGCCGCGCAGACATTCAATTGTCGAAAGCCGACTCCGCCCGCGACGCTCGAGATCGCGATAGCGATTGCCGCCAGGGCAACCACGCGCGCGCTTTCGCGTGTGCGATCGAATCGACAAGCGGTGCGGCCGCGCGACGCTGCGACGAGCACTGACTCGCAATCTGCACATTCGTGAATGGCATCTGGCGGAAAGCGCCATTCAACGCTCCGTCACCAACTCGAATGCTTTTGGGGGAAGGCGCAGAGAGATTTTGAGTTTGGGGTGCGTGAATTCCCGCGCCACGAGCGTGCGATTCTAGGTGCCGCAGAACTCGAATTCCGTCCATCGGGGGCGAATTTCGTTTTGCTCGAGTTGGAATTTGCGGCGATTTCCGGAAGAAAACAGCTCCCGGAACGTCGGGAACTGCTCCCCCGAGCTCCGGCGCTGCTCCCAGATCCACAGAAACAGCTCCCCAGAGCTCCGGCGCTGCTCCTCCGAGCTCCGGAACTGCCCCCCCCTCCTCCAGCACTGCTCCGACGGATCCGCGCGCCGCTCCCCCGAGCTCGGCGACGGTCAGCAGCCATTGAACGCTGTGCGTTCTGGCTTTACGGCCGAGCTCGGAGTTGGGCTGGAAGGGCCATTATCTGTCCGTTTGCACGCTGTACGTCCGTCCGTGCGCCCCGTGATGACGACGGTGCGGTCCCAGCCAGTCGCGTACAGCGCCTCGTTGAGATCGATGCTCTCGAACCTTCTCTTGCCGCTGGCGGCGAGCACTTGAACGTCTGCGCGTTGCCGGTGAGAGTGCCCAGAACCAGATCCACCGCGACTTCTCGCGGATGACCGAATCCAACCTTCGGGTTGTTCTTCGCTCGTGCCCCAGAGCACCCTGAGTTGCGGATCCTGACCGGCGCACGCGATCGGATCGATCACGTCGTCCGTCTTGCCTCCCTTGGGCAGATCCTTGGTCGAGATCGTTTCGAGCTTCGCGTGTGCCCTCGCCCAATCCTGCAAGGCCTGCTGCTACTCGCTGCCCGAATAGGGCTTTCCCTGAGGGTCCTTGAGCAGCCCATCCGTGACGACGTTCTTGCCGGTGTGCTGACTCGTCACGAGCTGCGCCCCGTGCGCATGATCGCTGTGCGGGTGCGAGATGACGAGTAGGTCGATGGTGCGATTCAGCTCCGACCGAGCCAGAAAGAATTGATCGAGGTAATTCGAAAGCGCGCGGTCGCTATCGAAAACACCGTTTACCTCGCCGCCGGTGTCGACCAAGATCGCTCCACACGCAAATTCATACAGCGTCACGACGCCTTGAGGACGTGCACAATTGAAAATCCGATACCGCTCGTCGACCAGCGGCGCCCGCCCGCCAATTTCTGGACAAGCGCCGCAAGTCGAGCGATAGACAATCCACGTCGCGCGATCCCTGAAAGCTCGGACCACGAATCCGGGCTTTCGCCTTTTCCGGCGGGCGCGACCTTGTAGCCGACCTCAGCTCAGCTGGCCCAGATCGGCGCTGAATTTTGGCTCTCGCTCGCGCTCAGCGCCGGAATCACGCGGATCTAGAGAGCCACCGACAGCTTGGCACGATGGCGACCAGGGGTCCGATGGAGCGCGTGCAACTCCAGTCTTTCCGCCGCATCCTTACGGGGTTAATCCTGACCGGGAACAAAGGAATTGGTCCATGGGGTCGTCGTCAGAAGCCCAGGCAGTCGAGCTCGCGAGCCGCTTGCACTCATTTGTAACTGCAGCATCGAACAGTCGCTCGAGCAGCCAGAGCACCCAGGCCAGTGTCCTATGTGGCCTCGATATCGAGGCCTTGCTCGAGTTTGAGTCGCAAGTATCCGACCTAGTCCGTTCGCTTCTCGGGGGTTCCGTGCCACCAGTGGTATGGCAGCCACTCACCGCGTCGTTCGAGCAAGGCTATGTTCCTCGCCCTGACCGAACGGACGAAGAGCAATCCTTTCAAAGTTTCCTTCTGGCGGCGCTCGAAGCCACCGGAAGATTTCTAGCGCGACTCCGAGCGTTTGCGGATATGCAGCGTCCCCTCGAGGACCTGTGGGGTTCCGTAAATCGGGTGAACATCTTCATTCGATATTGGGAGCGCTGCGACGCCCTCGAACACACCGACGTCAAGGAGCCGACTAGATTGCCAGCGGAACCGCAAAGGCCCTCCAAGGATTCGTTCCAGCGGACCCACTCCGTCTTCATTAGTTACGGTCAACCGGATCACGCAGTCGCCGAGAAAGTGAATGCCGCACTTCGCCGGTTCGGCATCAAGACATTTTTCTTTCCCGAAAACTCACCAGCAGGTCTCAAACTTCACAAATTGATGCGTGACGGCGTCAATTCTCATGATCGCATTCTTCTCGTGTGTTCCGAACATTCGCTCAATCGCAAGGGCGTCCTCAACGAGATCGAGGAAACACTGCAACGCGAGGCGCGCGATGGTGGCGCCACCTATCTGATCCCGCTCATGCTGGATGATTTCGTGCTTACCAGGTGGTCGCCTCCTGACCCTGGAATGCTGACGGCGGTACGTGATCGTGTCATTGCTGACTTTAGGGGCGCAGACGAAAATGAGGCCACCTTCGAAAGTGCCGTCAGGCGGTTGGTCGAAGTTCTTGTATTTACCGATGACCGATCCGAGATAGGCGCCGCAGCGGAGGGGACTGGACACGTGCCCGCAGAGGCGATCCTCCAGGACTTTGAAGTTGGGGCAACCAATGCCACGGACGCAGGTGCGCAGATCCATTTTCGGGAGGAACTCGGCGATGCGCCTGAAATTTTTGCTCACGCGACGAAGCTTTATGAGCGTGGAACGCGGGTGATGGCAACGCACATTGTTCGCAGTCTGGCATGGCGCGGTTTTCCGCCAGCGCAAGCTATGCTTGGTGACCTCTACCAGTCTGGCAATTCGCTTCAACGGGACTTTGAACGAGCGAGTCGGTGGTACATGCTCAGTGCACATCGCGGCAACGCGGACGCGCAGTTTGAGCTTGCTCAGCTCATCTCCTCCGGGAAGGTCCGCGGCGGAACTGAAGCACACGTCGAGCGCCTATATGAGCGAGCGGCATCTCAAGGTCACGAGGGTGCCGAATTTTGCATCGCAGAGCTGGCCTACCGTCGCGCATACTATGACCAGGCATTGAAGTTATTGGAGACTATCCACTCCAATACGAGTCATCGTTATTGGTGTGAGGCGGTGAGCATTTTGCGCACGATGTACTGGCGAGGCGAAGGCGTAGAGCAAAACGCGACCTATGTTCGCCACCTCAAATACGAAGGTGTCATGCAAGGCTGTTGGGAGGGAGGGACTGATGGATGAGCGCTTTCTGCCACCGATCGCGACGAACGCGGTCGTTTTGCGTTGTTCGAGAGAAACGGTAGCGCCCCCAGCAAGCATCGAACTTGCGACCTTGGCTTTAGGAACGGTCCAAGGACGCAGGGCGTGGTCTCTCGTACAGAAGCGGAACGACTCGGGTTTCAGCGCGCTTTCACGGTTCGTCCGGAGTATCTCCGTTGCCCGTTTCCATCGCGTTACCATCGATGCACTCGATGGCGCTGCGCAGATCGTTGGCGTCGAAATCTGCGTAGCGCTGCGTCGTGGTCAGATCGGCATGCCCAGCGAGCTGCTGAACCGCAACCGCTGGCGCTCGGTTCCTGAACAGCTCAGTCACGAAGAAGTGCCGCAGGTCGTGAAAGGACCAACCCTTGCGCCTAGCGCGCTCCATGGCGCGCTTGAACGCCTGATTCAGCCCGTTCTCGCCCCAAGGCTTCCCGAGCGCCGTGATGGTCACTGGCGCCCAAGGGCTGGCCTTGCTCGGCCGCAGCGCCTCGAGCGCGGCCCTGAGCGTTCGACTCATCGGAATGCGACGCTGGTGGTGTGACTTGGGCGTGGTCTCGATCCCGGCCGAGATGCTCCGGCGCACCGTAAGCGTCCCAGCCTCGAGATCCACGTCCGGCCACCTGAGCCCGCGCACCTCGCCGGCCCTCAAACCCGCAAAGGCAGCGAGCTCAGAAGCCAGCCGAGCTGTCGGTGCGGCCGCCGCAAGAATGGCGTCGAGATCCGATCGACGCATCGGATTCACCGCCTTTCTGCCGCTCTTTGGCAAGGGTGGGAGCGCCGGCATCGCTGCCAACAATCCCGCGTTCACTGCCGTTCGAAGCACCGAGCGCATCACGATGTGAAACCGGGCGCGCGTGCTTGGCGCCAAGCCCTCGTCGACCAGCTCAGCATCCAGCAGCGCTATCGCTTGCCGATCAATTGCCTCGAGCACCATTGCCCCGAAGCGGGGCAAGAGCAACGTGTCGAGCTGCACGTTGTACCCGATGCGCGTCGTTGGCTTCAGCGCGCTCTTCATGTGCGTGCCGCGAAAATACTTCACGGCGTCCGCGAACGTGATCGGCTCCGCCTCCACGGCGCTCTTGGCCGCCTCGACAACGTGTACCAAGGTGCCCGTCCTCGCGAGCTCATCCTCCAAGCGCCGGTGCTCAGCCTTCGCGGCTTCTTTCAACTGCACCTGCGCGTCGCGCCGATAGCGATGGACCTTGCCGTCCGTCGTTCTGTACGAGATGTCAATGACCCAGCGGCGCTCACCGCGCCGTTTCACAATGCGAATAGTCACGTCAGGGTTTCCCCGGTCGTGGCCGTCGCTCGCGTTGGCATCCCGAAGGTATCACAGCGTCGCGCTCCGTCGCGTTCGTTTTCAAGCCTTCCAGGGCTCGCCGAAGGAAACGCGCCAGCGGTTTGAGAACTTGCGTGCTCGCACCCCGTCGACGTGCGCCTCGTAGACTCCGTCGCGCGCTGGCTGTGCGCGTCGTTCGAGGAGCTTGCGCAGGGCGCCGGGAGAGAGACCCAGGATTTCTGCTGCGTCGCGCAGCGCGTACCAGCGCACGACGTTCGTAGGGCTGTTCATGTGGTTGCCTCCTTCTGCGACGCCGGAGCCTTCACCCGACGAACGTGTTTGGGCGGGTCCGTGCCGCACTCACACCTGCTCGCGACTTGCTTCCCCTTGCCCATGAAACCCCTGGACGCCTGAGTGTTTCGATGGCCGTCGAGCGCCTTGTAGACCTCCGCGTAGAGCTCGGGCGGCACCTTGGAGCCGTCCGCCATGATGTCCTTGGTCAGGTACTTGATGAGCTCCCGCTCGAAGCCACCCTTTGCCTCGCGAATGTCGACGATCGCGCGAAGCGCCGTCGGCTCGCCGGTGACCTCCGCGAGCGCTTGGCCCCACCAAGACTTCAGCTCGGCCTGTTCGATGTACGGGCAGAAGAGCCAAACATGAAGATGGGGGTGTCCGAGCCGGTCGTTGCCGATCGTCCACTCGAGGACTCTGAAGACCTCGGCCGATGTCACGCCGTGTTCTCGCCAGTGCTTGTTCAGACGGCGTAGGAAGCGTTTCCACGCTTGAAGAACGCATTCGATCCGCTCCGGAATCGACTGGTTCGGGAAATGCGGAGTCGTGAGCGTGAGGAATTTCTCGCTCCAGCGCTTCCAACCGTTAAGCAAGCCGCGGCTTTGCGCGACAGTGATGACCACCTTGCGCGCTCGGAGGAACACGGCGCGCGTCCTTGCAGCATCGAAGCCGCGACACGAAACGCACAGCAACCGGACGCGGCAACCCGTGCGGCGCCCGTGCTTCTGGCCGCAGCCAGGACAGGTGATCTCCAGCGTCTCTGCGCCGCATTCCAATACGCGATCAATCCGCTCCGACTGCCCGCGGGCCCGAGAGCGGTACCAAGCGCCGGACGCTTTCGCGTAAATGTCGCTGTAGCCCGCGAAGCGATCGGCCCAAAGACGCCGGCTGGCGCCCCGCATGAACTTGGCTGCCTTCGCGGCGCGGTGAGCCGCGGTGAGCTCGCCCATTCGTCGCAACCACGTTTCGTTGGCGGTCACTGCACGCACCTCCGGCGTGTCGGTCGAGTTATTCCAAAGGTATCTAGGAAAGAAGGCGACGGCGGAGCCGTCGCGCGCGGGGCGCTGCCCCACACCCCGCACAGGGGGCTACACCCCCTCGCGCGCAATGCGCGCTTCACCCCAACCCCCCCGGCCGGCTCTCGTCTCCCACGTGGTCGTCCGAGATCCGTGACGAGCTCGAGCCCGCGGTCGACGTATCGCCAGACCGGGAGGGTTCCCATGGTTCGTGAGGCCACGGGCTCGAGATCGTTACGGCACTCAATCATGAGCAACGCGCGTTCCGCGACTCACCATCGCTTCGAAAGCATCGCGCGGGATGACGCGCCGTTTTCCTAGTTTTGTGCTCGAAAGGCGGCCTGTTCGGAGCCAATGCCGGACGGTTGACGCTGACACGCGTGCCTCCTGCGCGACCTCACCGATACGTAAAAAGCGCTCTGCAGAAAGGCTGCGCATGCAGACACCTTCCGACCAAGTTCGGTGCCTGTAAACGGGAGAGAATTCCCGAATTCTTTCCCCATCAGCGCAGCCACGTATCGATCGGGTCGCTCCGTCGACGCTGGGTTGCGATGACTAGCGTCGGCTGTTATCAATGAGCGATGGACCACGGCAATCTTGGGTTCGACTTTGACGCCGTCCGAGCCGCTATCGCCGACCGCTTTGTCAGCAGCGGGCCATGTGCGGTGATCGGCGAGAGGCCGAAAATGCACGTCGCTCACGCCCTCATGGACGAGCACAGACTGAAGCACGGCGGCCCAGTGGTCGGGGTATCCCGCTGCCCAATATGGCCATGCACGGCGGCAGGTCTTGCGTTTGCAGAGCTCGAGTTAGAGCTGTACCTGATCAGCGCGACTTACCGGGAAGAAGCAGCATTCCTCGAAGAGGCAGCGACGCACAGTTCGTTGTGGGAAACGGCCCGCGAAGAGTGTCGCACCAAGGCGGCAAAGCGACGGGAGTCGCTCTTTTCCCGTCCACTTGAGATGACGCGGACACGACGGCCCCCAGCGGCACTGGCGCAGGCCTTGACGCAGCACCTTCGAAGCGGTGGCTTCACCTACCCCGAGATCGCTGAGCTGATGGGGTGCAGCTGTGACTGCGCTAAGAAGCGAGGCGCTGCGTGGGACATCCGCACGGTGGTTGCGTACGACAATATCGAGCCGAGCGGCGCGGCGTAGCGCCGCGTTCGCCAGTACCTGGCCGAACGAGACCAGTAGAGAGCTGATTCTAGGAGCTCAACCGCAAGCACGCGGTGAATATCGATACTTCGGTCGATTCAAAGTCGAAGCTATGGCCTCGAAGGGAGACCTCGGCAGCTCGCCTCCCGGCAACATCCAGGCCGGTAGGTTGGTCAAGTGAGTTGCTCCGGGCGAGCTGTGAGGGGGTCCGGCGGCTCAACGGGCGTTGTTTGTCCGTGCAACGAAAAAAACGGGATTGTCAAGCTTGCCGCGACGCCCAACACGCGGAACGTTCTACGCGATGGTGTTTGAATCGGACGCGCCCAGGTTTGCCAACGAGGCTACCCTGGTTTCAAAGCTGTCCCGCCTTGCTGCCCAACTCGCGCGCCGGCAGGGCGGGACTTGGGTAATTCTCAACGAGCACGAGGTGACCGGACGAATCGCCGACATCAGCGCCTTGCGACTTGATGTTGGTGCGCTGCGCAGTCGCGTCAAGAGCGAGTGGCCGCGACCCTTGACGGAACCAGAGCTGCGAATGCTACGCACGCTGCGCCCTGATCGTGCCGTTCAGGTCGGGACGCTAGCTCGCCGCCTTCACCTCGCGGAAGCGTCGGCAGCGCGAATTGTGCGCTCGCTTCTGAGTGCGGGCATGGTGGAACGCACAGCGACGGGCAGCTTCCGTCGAGTTGCCACGCTGAAGCCAATCGTCGATCGTGTGATGACGTTTGAGGCCAAGCTATCAGATTGGCGGGGGGCTCTATTCCAAGCCAGGTCCCACCAATCCTTTGCCGACTTCGCATACGTTGCATTCGACGCGGCGTTTCGACGGCGATTTGAAAGAGGCTTGGCGGCGTATCTTCGGCAGGGGATTGGGCTCATTGCGATTACAGCGGACGGCGGGCAAGCTTCCGCGGTGCTCCCGAGCCGTCGAAGCCCGGCGAAAAGCGCTCTGTCTTCCGCGCTTAACGGAGAGCGAACCTTGGCCCGATTGCTTGGCTACAGACTCAACGCACTGCCTCAGTCCAGACTGCCAAATGCTTCGGCTGGGAGCGGTCGTCGAGAGTTACCCCAGCTCCTTGGGCCGCGCGCCAAAACTGTGAGGCGTCTCGTAGCCGATTCCGTACACTCGCGGTAGCGCTGCGTGCCGTGTGCGCTTCATTCGCGAGGGCTGCGCACCACCACAAGAAGTGTTGCCCAGCTGCCTCGGAGTTGAAGTCCCGCGCGCTCGGAGGCGACGCCTCGCAAAACGGACAGTCGCACTCTTCCCACCCTTCCACTTCACGCAACTCGTCGAGCTCCGACGCCAAGACGAAGCCAAGGACGTTTGAAGCGAAGTACCAAGGCAGGGGTGGTTGACCGCCGCCCCCACCGGCTGGTTCGGGGCTCGTGCATCGCTGCAGCGAACTGCTGATACCGGCTCCAAATGCTTTCGCGCCGAACGGAAGCATGAGCCAACCGGCGAGCCCTGTTTGCGGAAGCAACGGTGATCTGTCGTTGTCAGCCAGGCTTTCGACAACCGCTCGGAGCCCGAAGAGCGCATCGCGATTGGCGAAACCTAGTCGGTTCGGTTGACCACCGACCATCATCCGCATGTACAACGGCCGTTCTGGCAATTCGACCAATTGGTCTAGCATCTCGGAACGCGCGTCGGGATCGGCAAATATGTGGTCGGTGGCTTCGAGACCGAAAAGCAACGTCCTGGCTCGCGCCTGCTGGCTATCGTGGGATCGCCTGGCAAAGTCGATCGTCAACTCGAGTTCGCGTGAGCTACCCGTTACTCCGTGGACCAACGACGGTGAGATGAGAATATCGCGCCCATTGGCGACCTGCGCATCGAGCACGGACTGTACAAATCTTGCCTTGGTGACTCGGAAGTTTTCCTCGGCCAGGTACGCTTGCTGGGTTCGCCCCCGACCACGTGTTGCGTACGGGGCGTGCATCTTGCGTGTTTCAGGATCGGCAATCACGTACAGCGCGTGCTCGTCGAGCGCATTGGCGTAGCGTTGGCTTGTCGCTGGTGAGTACCGCGGCAAGAAGACAGATGCGCCCGCTCGCCAGTCGGGCTGCTGCTGCGCGATGGCCTCTAGTGTGCTCTCCAAGACCTCGACGCGTTCTCGACCTTGATGGGCGAGGAAACTCAATCCGCTCAGCATCAGGCATCCTCTTCTAGATCACGCAGCGCGCGCGCGGCGTTGAGACGCTGGTGCCCGTGGAACGAGAGTAGTCGCATCACCGTGTCACGCATCCGCGCCGTCCAGCGCGTCGGCGCGAGTGCCATGGGGTCGTGAAGGGGGCCTCGCCGGATTTGCTCGTAAAGGCCTTGAAGTGTGCTCCGGCCGTCAATGAAGGGGTGCTTTCCAGTCCCAATTTCGTAAGCCATGACCCCGACAGCAAAGAGATCGCTTCGCGTCCGCGCGGCGTCCGCTTTTAGCTGCTCCGGGGACATGTATTGGTACGTCCCCATGTGTGCGGGATACTTCGTGTGCGTCGACATGTCCAATACGCGCGCAAGCCCGAAGTCCAGGATCACCGGTGCTTCCCATTCGCCATCACGCAGAGCTACGTTCTCAGGCTTCAGGTCCCGATGAATGATCCCGAGGTCGTGGATCTCGGCGACGCCCGACAGCAAGCCTGCAAGAAATCCGCGAAGCTGATCGGCGGTCGGCGCGTCCCGACGGGCCATCGCCTCGCGGACCGTTCCGCCGTCGATGAATTCACACTCGAGGTAGGGGAATTCCCGATCGGCCGCCTTGAACGCACCAGCTGAACGGAAGCCGACCACATTGGGATGCTCGGTTCTGCGAAGCGACGTGATCTCGCGGTCCCAAAGGTACTGCTGGACGTCGGGGACGTGAATGATTTTGAGCGCATAGGTGTCGCCGCCGCGTACTGCCTTGAAGGTTGTCCCGAACGTTCCCGAACCGAGTTTCCTCAGTTCGTCGAATGCTCCAAGGCCCCCCACGATCAGTTCCGGCGTGATGACCTCATCGTTCTGGACCTGCATGTGTATTGACATATGTATTGCCAAATCGAATACTGCGCAAGATGAAACCACGGGCGCGCAAGGCAACTCCTACGAAGGAACGCAGGACGCGGTCTCGTAACCTTATGATTAGATTGAATGATCACGAGCATGACATCCTATCGAGGCTCGCCGACCGCGAACAAATGACTATCAGCGAGACCGTCCGGTGGTTGGTGCGCCGGGAGCATGAGCGCGGCGTCTCACTACGTGCTGATGTGGTGATCGAGGAAGGTGGCTCTGCCAGCGGCGTCCGCGTCCGGCGAGCCAAAGCTTAGACCCCGCCAGGCCCGACAGTATTACCGTCGTCGCCCAGACTCGTCAGTCGTGCGCTGTGGTTCCCTGTCCAGAACGGGGTGTGGTGACGGCTCCGGCATGTCGAGCGGTCAAGCCATCACTTGCCATTGATGCTAGCGTCATCGGAGGTGTTGGTGAGGAGTGCCCACTCCTTCACGTCTCGCACCTCGTGAACGAATCGAATGGCAACGAAGATGGCGCCGAGCACTGCAAAAAGAGCCATTGCCCAACCTTGATATCCGGACAGCGTGATTGCACCATAGGCGAACCAGCCGCCGCTAATCACCAGTCCAATGTCGATCGCGGAGGACCACATTAGCAGGTGCGCAGTCGCACTAACCTTGATCTCGTCGCGCTCCGACGTGCCAACGTGCCGCGTGCGAGTTGCGAGCACGCGTACATAGCCGCGGATTGCCACGCGGCTTGCTTCTAGCGCCACCGTGATGCAGCCCGAACATACGCCTGCAATTAGCATCAGCGCCACGTCCAGATGACCTTGCCCAATGGCCTTCTGAGCAAACGAAAGAATCGCGGCCACGCCGCCGCTCATCGTGAACAGCAACGTAATGTGATCCTTGAGTCGCTCGTTATGCCACCTCAAAGCAGAGTCGATTCTTTGGACCAACTGTGAGCGATCGACTGTTAGATCGTCGGCAGGACCATCCACGGCTCGCTGCTCTAGATTTCTGTCTATCGATATCTCGCTCGTGCCCACGGAGTGGACACTCTGCGCCACGTTTTCTGAGGTATCGGCGTCTTTCTTCAGGTGTTCGGCCACGGTGCTTTCTCCAGCTCGATTATGGCACGCCTTCGTTTCCGACGTCGCTCACCCAGCCTGCGCGACAACGTTTGAGCCTTCATGCCCAATTCGGTCGTCACCTCGACCAGGTTCGCGCGTGCCCTCGCTTCGCGACGGCGTTCGACAGCAATTTCTCCATGTGTGCGGCCGACTGCGCCCACGACGCCCCAACTCCGAAACTCAGCTTTCAACTCTCAATCCTTGGTCGCGTCTGGGCGTCGGGCACTAGCATCCGCAAGATCGTTGCTCTGCTCAACGAGGAACAGGTGCTGCGTCGCGCTGGCACCTCACCCGCGCCGCGCGGTGATCAACCGATCAACGCGGGGCGGAAAGCAGCATGAGCATCCGCGCTATCTCGTCCAGAACGACGTGGTACATTGACATGGTGACGTCGGCGGCAGGACTCGCTCTGCCGTAGCGTGGGACACCTGGTGTTACGTTTGTGGCGAGTTGCTCACGCTTCAGCAGAGCAAAGAGCCGCCCAGCATGGGGAACAGCTTCAACAGCTTGCCCCGGTGTGTTCTGGACCGACGCCCAGACCTTTCCCGTTTCATCGAGCTCAAGATTCAGATCCTCTCGATGGTTTGATTGTCGTTGAGCAACCCTTACGATCTTCTGGAGGTCGTCCAATTCTCCCGGTTCAAGCTCGCAAAGCAGCCGACCAAACGCTCGAAAGAAATGGTTGGCCCGCTTTCCTTCGAGTCGATAGAGGCCCGTCATGTATCCGAGCACCGGCACGACCTCCGGATCGACCGCATCCATCATCTGCCGAAACGACCGCATCATGGTTTCATCGAGCGTCTCTGTGGGTTCTTGCTCCGCAGCAATTCTTGCCTTTTCTTCAGCCTTGGTAGGGTCCGGATCGAAGGCGCGCAGGAACCCTCCCGCGTAGAGCGGGAAGCGTCGCGTTGCGGCTCGATAGACGCTCCGTCCGAAACCCAGGCCGATCAACGAGCCCACCATCGCCATCGCACCTTGAACTGGCAGCGAAGCACCGGAGGACGTGGCCGCTAGTGTCAATGTTGCAACCAAGCCTGCTCCGGCCTGCTCGAACACGTCCTCGTCGGAGTAGATCGGATCGTCCGCCATCATTCACACGTAGCACGCCTTGACCGCACCGTTTATCAGCTTCAGCTGCGGGTGGCATGCGGAGCTTCAAGCTGTCTCGGACTCCCGCACGATCTTGGTGTAGCCCTCGATCGACGTGGGTTTCCACATTGGATCGATGATCTCAGAGATCTTGGACGTGAGGATCGAGTCGAGCTGAATTTCGTGGTCCGGCTTCCTCGGCATGGCGCCCGCTGATGCACCGTCGCCCGGTATGTTCTCGGCGAGCCCCTCTTGCTTCAGCAAGCGGAACACCCTTGCGAAGTTCGGAAGCATTTTCGGCTCGTACAGGCGTGTATTGCCGGCTTGAGCGACAACCTGACCGTTGTCGTCAAGCGTCAGGCCGATCTCAGGATCTTCTCGTTGAGCAAGCCTGGCGAGCCTGATGATCCGTACCAATTGATCGAGCTCTCGCGATTCGAGATCGCAAAGCACCCGCCCAAGTCCACGGAACAATGCGTCGGGTTTCTTCCGTTCGAAAGTATAGACGCCGGCCATATACCCGAGAACCGACACCACCTCGTCATCGACGGCGTCCATCATCTGCCGAAACGATCGCATCATCACGTCGTCCAGCGATTCGGTGAAGTTCGGCTGATCGGCAGCGGCATTGACCTTCCTCGCAGCCTCTTCAGGGGTAGCGTCGAAGGCACGAAGAAAACTGGTGGCGAACTTCGGCAAGCGGCGCTCTGCAAATCGATGCATCCCCCGGCCGAAGAGGAGCGCCACAGTCGGTCCCGCCAATGCAACCGCACCGACCAGGGGCGATGCCCCTGCGGTAGCCATCGCACCTGCCAACGCCAGCAGGCCATTCCCCAGCTGCTCGTAGGCGTCTTTCTCGGTGATGATCGGAGCGTCAGACATCACGCCTGTCCTGAGGATTCGGCGCTCGACGAGGTGGTCGGTCCACTCGACATTGGCGCCAAAATTTCGAGCATCTGCTTGATGACGGCGGCCTCGATGTACATGGCGAGATCGCCGGACTCGAAATTACGCTTGCTCTCGTATCTGGAGGACTTGTTGCGCGCCAACGACTCCCTCTTCAGCAGGGTGAAGAACCTAGGCATCCACTCGAAGCCCGGTGCCCGGTGCCCTGAACTAGCCGTTTGCACGATCCAGAGGAACGGCTCGTCCTTGTCATCAACCTCTTGCCAGTCGATGGCAACGTCGAGCCAGAAATCCTGATCTTGCTCGTTCAGGGCATCGATCTCCTTGAGCAACTTTGTCAGCTGCTGAAGCTCGCCAGCCTCCAGATCGCACAGCACGCGCCCAAAACCACGAAAAAACGCATCAGCCTTC
Organism: Polyangiaceae bacterium; assembly: GCA_035688655.1. Lineage (GTDB taxonomy): Bacteria > Myxococcota_A > Polyangia > Polyangiales > Polyangiaceae > PMG-095. The sequence continues at coordinate 24,321 of DASSMT010000101.1, forward strand.
TTTCCCTGAGAACTATACAGCCCGCCCATGCTCCCCAACGCGGGCATGACTGAGTCATCTGCAGCATCCATCATCTGACGGAACGATCGGTAGACTGCGTCGTTGAATGTCGGGTTGTTCTCGTTGGCCTTAGCGGTCGCCTCAAACTTGGCATGAGCCTCGACCGGATCAGCCCCGTAACGCCAGGTGAAGCCTCGCATGAACGGCTCGATCCGTTCGGTGAACGTGAAGCGTAGTGCTCGGCCAAGGACGGTGTTCATCATCGTGCCGTAGATCGCAAGAAACGCTAGAGCGTGATCCTTCGTTCCCGGCGTCAGGTGACTGGCCATCACCAATCCCGCGCTCGTCAGGGCTGCGCCGGTGGCAAGCTCAAGCGTTTCTGGAAGCGAAGGCAGCGGCTTGTCCGTCATCGGACGCAAACGCTAACACGACTGCCACTCGCTAAACCGTTGATACGCCTTGCATTGACATTGCTATCCAATATCGAAATCAACGCTCCAGCGCGCCCGACCTCAGCTCTCGCGCAGGAAGAGGATTTTCGGCTGCCGCATCGGTGAGCGCGCGGCGCTGGCACCCAACATGGCTTCTCGGTCGCGTGACCCGCCGGCCCGCGGCACGAACTCGGATTTCGCGAGGCACCACCCGTTTCCACGCCGTTACCACGCCCCGCGTCCTTCTGCGTCCCGCAGCGTCGCACTCCGACCCTCACCAGGGTCCACCACACGCTGTGCCGCACCAAGCGAAGCGACGGAAACGGCCGGCGTTTTCGTTGTTCTTCGCGGTCTTGGCGATGGCGCCCCCAGCAAGGATCGAACTTGCGACCTTGGCTTTAGGAAAGCCCTGCTCTATCCAACTGAGCTACGGGGGCGGGCGGCGGAAGGTGTCACGTCCGGGGTCGATGCTCAAGCTTTGTCCGGGTTTTCGCGGATATCTTGGATTTCACGGGGCCCGCGCGCCGAAGCGCGCCGCGGAGCTGCACCGCCCTGGCAGCCGTCCGGTCAGCGGGAGCCGCAGGGCGAACGATTCGCAAACTGGGAAGCCGCCATGCGGCAGTCGCCTTTGTCTGAGGGGATCTGGCGGAAGTCGACCGTGCGTTTGCGGACCGTTAACGTGGGCGCCCGACCATTGTCAGCCCACTTAGTGAAGTGATTCTCGAGCTGAAAATGCCCCGGCGTTCCCGAGCGATTTTCCTAAAATTCCGCTGCTGAACGCGGGTCCGACTGGCACTTGGTGAGGTGCTCGAGGCAGCCGGAAATCAATTGCGTCTCAACGGCGACGCTCGATGATGATAGCATCGCGCAGTGATGACTCGCGGGCGCAGGAACCGGTATCACCCTGCTTTGTCGCTGCGTTTCAGCAATGGCGTGCTTTCGTGGTCGCGCGCGAGCGGGCCCGACGTGAGCGCGGTCGATGTTTCGGCGGGTGACGCTCTGCCGAGGAGTGGGCCCGAGCTCGGGTTTTGGAATTGAATACGAAAATGACGACTCGCTACAGGGATCCAGTTCCGAGGCAGCGCCGGCTGCGGCCAGGGGTGGCTGTTTTGGGTGTTTGGGGGCTCGTCACCTGGCTCGCGGGCTGCAGCGTCGTGGTCGACGCCAACCGCGCGCAGTGCTCCATCGACAAGGATTGCACGGATCGAGGTGCCGAGTTTGCAGGCGCGGTCTGCCAAGCCGGCCTGTGCGTGGCCAATCAACAATGGAGCTGCGATGCGATCGCTCCGGCGGATGCGCCGAGCTACAAGCTGACGATGCACCTGCAAGATGCGGTGCTGATGTCGCCTTTGCCGGGCGTCGTCGGTCAACTGTGCCGCAAGCTCGACGTGACCTGCGAGCATCCCATCGGCGAACCGTTCGTCGCCGACGGTGAGGGGGTGATCAAGACGCCAATCGAAGCGGGCTTCGATGGCTATGTGCTTTTGACCGATCCGGATTCGAAAATCGCCCCTTCCCTTTATTTTTTGACGCCGCCGGCGCAGGGCGATGTCGATCTGCCCTCGGTCCCATTGGCGAGTCCGTTCGTGGCAGCGGGGATCGTGAGGTCGGCTGGTGGGACCACCTGGCTCAGCGATCGCGGCATCGTGCTGCTCACCGCCTTCGATTGCCAAGGAAAGGCCGCTGCCAATATCGAGTTTTCGGTCGGCGGCACGCCTGCCCCCGACAGCTTCATCTTCTATTTAGTGAACACCCTGCCCACGACCAATGTCTCGGTCACTGACGAAACTGGCTACGCCGGCCTGGTCAACATGCCCGAGGGCGTGACGACCATTTCCGCGCTGCTCGCTCCGAGCGAGCGCAAGGTGAGTAAGATCAGCGTTTTGGTACGACGTGGCTTCATCAGCTACAGCGGCGTCACGCCGAATTCCCTCTAACCGATCGGCAGCGCGCGGCCTGCCCGCCAACGCCGACCCAAGTGGAGACCAATGCTCGCAAACACTCTCGAAACATATGCGATTCCTCGGCAACTGGGTCGCTATGAGTTGATTGCGCCGCTCGGTGAGGGCGGGATGGCGCGCGTGTACTTGGCCGTTCAGCGCGGGCCGATCGCCAACAAGCTGGTCGTGATCAAGGTGCTTCGCGAGCAGTTCACGGAAGATCCGCAGTTCGTCGCGATGTTCGCGGACGAATCCAGAATCGCTGTTTTGCTGAATCACCCGAACGTGATTCACACCTATGAGTCTTCGTCCACAGACACGGACTATTACATCGTCATGGAGTTTCTGGAGGGGAAGACGCTCTCGCAGTTGATTCGCCGCGTGGGCCGGGAGCATTTCCCACTCGAAGTCCATCTCTGGATTTTGTGCGAGATCCTGGCAGGCTTAGCCTACGCCCATGAGCTCAGCGACTTCAGCGGCGTGCCGCTGCACATCGTGCATCGGGACGTGAGCCCTTCGAACATCCTGCTCACGGTGCGCGGAGAGGTGAAGCTGCTCGACTTCGGCATCGCCAAGGTTCAGGGCTCGATCGCCGAGACTCAACACGGCATCATCAAGGGCAAGCTCGGCTACGCTTCCCCCGAACAGTGCATGGGGACCAAGGCCGACGGTCGTGCGGATCTCTATTCCGTCGGGGTGATGTTATGGGAGGCCTTGGCCGGCAAGCGCCGGCCGATGCACGAGACCGCGCTCGCAACCACCCGCTCCGGTTCCGGTGCCGAGGTCGACGTCATCGAGACCTTGCCCGGAGTGCCGCTCGCGCTCGCGCGCATCGTGAAGCGAGCCTTGGCGCTCGAGCCCTCCGAGCGCTTTCAAACCGCGCGCGCGTTCGAGCTGGAGCTGCGAAACTACTTGGTCGACCACGCTTGCTCGGATGGTGCCAAAGCCATGCAAGGCCTGTTGACCTCGCATTTCGGCGGCGAATTTGCAGCCATTCGGCGGGCCATCGACGAGCAGGTGGGCTCCGTGCGCCACAGCCTGCCACCGGAGCCGCGCTCGGTTCGCTTCAGCCAGGCACCGCCGCCCAGCAGTGAAGCACCACACAATATCGGCTTCACGGCGCCACCGCTGTTGCCTGCGAGTCGCTTGCGTCAGGCGGGGACCGCGGCGCTGTTTGGCGCGCTGGGAGTGCTCGGGGCGCTCTGGTTTTCGCGCCCTACGCAGCCTTCGGCCTCGTCGGCGCGTGAGCTCGATTCCGCGCTGAGCGCGGCGCGTCCGGCGCTTTCTGCGACCGCTTCTGCGGTCCGAGCGGCGCCGCTCGCAACCCCCGCGAGTGACGCTCCACGCGCCGCGGCGAACGCACCCGAGCCCGCCGCTGAACCCACGGCTACCGCCGCCAAGCGCCGACCGCTCCGCGTCGTGCCGGCGCCAGCCTGGTCCGCGACCGCCAAGCCGCAGAGTGTGCCCACGCTTCTGCCCAAGGCCCCGGTCCGGGACACTCCCGCGCTCAATCCCCCCGCATCCGCCAAAGCCGCCGGCGTTCTGGAACCCGGTGCCGACCTTCGACTCGCTCCCTCGACCGCCACGGCCCGCGCTCTCGACGAAAGAGATCCCTACGCACCATGAGCATCCGATTCCCTCTCCTGGTCTCGCTCGCGATCGCCAGTCACAGCGCAATCGCCTTTGCCGAACCCCCAGCACCCGCCCCCAGCGCGAACGCTACCACCGAGGCCCGTGAACGCTTTCAACGTGGCGTCGCGCTCTATCGAGAAGGCAGCTTCGACGCGGCGCTCGCGGAATTTCGGCGCGCTTACGAGATCGCCCCCAACTATCGAATCTTGTACAACCTGGCGCAGGTTCAGGTCGAAAGGCACGACTCGGTCGCCGCGCTCAGTTTGTTCGGGCAGTATCTGCAGCAGGGCGGCAATGAAATCGACGCCGAGCGTCGCGCTCAAGTCGAGCGCGACATGCAATCGCTGCGCGGACGAGTGGCGGATCTGACGGTCGAGAGCAACGTCAGCGGCGCGCAGCTCACAATCGACGGCATCGAGGCGGGCACGCTGCCGCTCGCGGGCCCGGTTCAAGTCAACTCCGGCGTGCGTCAGATCACCCTCAGCAAGCCGGGCTATCAAAGCGTTTCGCGCTCCGTGACCATTGCCGGAGCGCAACCGCTGAAGCTCAACCTCAACCTGGAACCGGCGGATGCGCGCGCGGCAGAGGGCACTGCTGCCGCGGCTGCGGGTGGGACCAGCACGGGCAAGAACACGAAGTCAGACCAGTCACACGGGCTCTCGACGCCCTTCTGGATCAGCGCGGTCGCGACCGGGGTGTTCACGGGCGCGGCGGTGACCTTCGGCGTGGTGAGCTTGAATCGCAATCAGAAGCTCGACGACGAGCTCAATCGATATCCGAGCGACCCACAGGCCATCGACGACGCGCGCCACTCGCTCAAGACCAGTGCCCTCTTGACCGATGTCTTCACCGGCGCGGCGATCGTCGGTGCAGCCGCGAGCGTGTACTTTGCGATCACGAGCTCGAACAGTGAAGCTCCACCCGCCAAATCCGCCGCGAAATCCGCTCGTAAAGAGCGGCTCCAATTAGGAGTGGGCGGTTCGCAGCTGATCCTTTCTGGTCGCTTCTAGAGGCTGACAAAAAGCTCATAGCGCGGTCGACTCTCCGCTTTGCTACGCGGAGCGCGAGCCGCACTCGTGCGGAACTGCAGCGTCGGGGCTTTTTGCAGCGGGCGCCTTTTGCGTTTGCGAGTCGTCAACGTGAGCAGCGCTTTCGCTGCGACGTCATGCGATGGCAAAAGCGCAACGCAAGTCAGCAACGAGTCACTCTGAAATTCCGCTGCCGCCGCTGATGCGCCGACGCGATTGGCAAGCGCGTGCACTCACGCACCCGCCGCTGATGTAGGCGAATCTGCCGATACCGATTGCGTCTCAACGTCGACGCGTGACGGTGATAGCATCGCCTGGTCACACGAGGGTGCAGGAGCCGGTGACACTTGTGCTTGGTCGTTGCGTCCATGAGGACGTGCTTTCGTGATCGCGCGCGAACGGGGACGGCGCGGTACGAGGAGTGGGCCTCAATTCGATATTGGAGTGAATACGACAATGACGAATCGCTGCACGGATCCGGCTATTGAACCGCGGCGTTTGCTGCCTGCGGTGGCGTTTTTTGGTGCGTTCGAGCTCGCGGGCTGCAGCGTGTTGGTCGATGCCGACCGACCGCAATGCGCGCAGGACTCTGACTGCGCCGCGCGCGGCGCTGCGTTTGCTGGCGCCGTCTGTCGGGCGGGCCTATGCGAGGTCGACCCGCAGTGGAACTGCGACGCCGTGCTGTTTGGCGACGCGCCGAGCTATCAGCTGACGATGCACGTGCAAGAAATAGTCGACTTTGCGCCGCTGCCCGGAGTTGCCGCGCAGCTCTGCCGTAAGCTCGATGTGACCTGCAAGGACCCCGTCGATTCCACTACTAGTGACAGCGAGGGTCTGGTTGCGATGCCGATCGAGGCCGGCTTCGATGGTTACGTTCAATTCATCGATTCGAGGATCACTCCTTCGCTCTATTTCTTGACGCCGCCCACGACGGGCGATCTGGACGTACCCGTTCGTTTGACGAGTCCGCCCGTGGCAGCGGGCATCGTGGCATCGGCGGGCGGCACGACGTGGCTGCCCGACCGCGGCATCATCCTGCTCAACGCCTTCGATTGTCAGGGCAACCCGGCTGCCAACATCAGCTACTCGATCGACAGCGCGCTCACTTCCGACACGTTCATCTTTTACCTGGTAAACGCGCTGCCGACGACCAGCGTCACGGCCACCGACTACACGGGCTACGGCGGCCTGGTCAATGTCCCCGAGGGCGTCACGACCATCTCCGCGCTGCTCAATCCGAGCAGGCGCCAGGTGAGCAAGCTCAGCGTCTTGGTGAGAAAAGGCTTCGTTAGCTACAGCAGCGTCACCCCGAATTCCCTGTAACCGGTCGGCCGCGCGCGGTCTCGCTCGCTGGCGCAACGCCGACCACGGGTGGAAGAAAAATGCTCGCAAACACACTCGAAACATACGCGCCTCCCCGGCAACTGGGTCGCTATGATTTGATTGCGCCGCTCGGTGAAGGCGGAATGGCGCGCGTGTACGTGGCCGTTCAGCGCGGGCCGATCGCCAACAAGCTGGTGGTGGTGAAGGTACTTCGCGAACAGTTCACGGGCGACCCGCAGTTCGTCGCGATGTTCGCCGACGAATCCAGGATCGCCGTCTTGCTGAATCACCCGAACGTGATTCACACCTACGAGTCTTCTTCCACGGATTCGGATTACTACATCGTGATGGAGTTTCTGGAGGGAAGGACGCTCGCGCAGTTGATTCGCCGCGTGGGGCGGGAGAATTTCCCACTCGAAACTCATCTCTGGATTTTGTGCGAGATCCTTTCAGGGCTGGCCTATGCCCACGAGCTCGCGGACTTCGGGGGCGTACCGCTGAACATCGTGCATCGCGACGTGAGCCCTTCGAACATCCTGCTCACGGTACGGGGAGAGGTGAAGCTGCTCGATTTCGGCATTGCCAAGGTCCAGGGCGCGATCGCCGAAACGCAAATCGGCATCATCAAGGGCAAGCTCGGCTACGCTTCGCCCGAGCAGTGCTTGGGGACCAAGGCCGACGGCCGCGCAGATCTCTATTCAGTGGGGGTCATGCTGTGGGAGGCCCTGGCCGGCAAACGCCGGCCCATGCACGAAACCGCGCTCGCGACCACGCGCCCGGGTGCCCACAGCGAGCACGACATCACTGAGACCTTGCCAGGCGTGCCGCTGGTGCTCGCCCGCATCGTGAAGCGCGCGTTGGCGCTCGAGCCCGCCGACCGCTTTCAAACCGCGCGCGCGTTCGAGCTCGAGCTGCGCAAATACTTGGTCGACCGCGCGTGCTCGAGAGGCGCCCCGTCGCTACAGGCGCTGCTGATCAAGCATTTCGCGACGGAGTTCGCCGCGATCCGGCGAATCATCGACGAGCAGGTCGGCTCCGTGCGCCACAGCATCCCCCCGGAGCCGCGCTCGGTTCGCACCAGCCACCCACCGCCAGTGCCCAGCAGTGAAGCGCCACCCACTGTTGGGTTCACCGCGCCACCGAAGCCGCCCGTAAACCGCCTGCACCAGCTGTCGACTGCCGCCGCGGTGTTCGGGGTTCTGTCGGTCGTCGGAGCGCTTTGGTTCGCACGGTCTTCGCAGCCCTCTGCCCATTCAGCGCAGCGGGTCGACGCGGCGCTGGCTGCCGCTCGCCCTGCCGCGCCTACTCCCTCACCCCTGTCCCCAGCTTCTCGAGCCGCCCCACCCTCTCCAACGACCGCACGCGAACCAGCAGCGCCGCTCGCGACCCCATCGAGTGAGGAGGGGGCGCCTGAGCCCGGGCGGGCAAAGGCACCCGCCCCCGTGGCCCCGACGCCGCCCGCGAGACGGCGACCGAGCCGCAGCGTGCGTAGCCAAGTGTTCACCGTCGCGCTCAAGCCCCCGAGTGCGACGCCGACACCTCCACCGAAGCCCACGACGCCGGACGGTCACGTGCTCGATCCGCCTGCCCCGGCGCAATCCTCCCTCGTGCTGGAGCCCGGTGTCGACCTTCGACTCGCCCCTCCGACCGCCACGGCCCGCTCGCTCGACGAAAGAGATCCGTACGCACCATGAACCGCCGATTCCGACTTTTGCTCTTGCTCGCGATCGCCAGCCACGGCGCGACCGCCGCAGCCCAACCCGCGCCGCCCGCCCCCAGCCCGAACGCAACCACGGAAGCTCGCGAACGTTTTCAACGCGGCGTCGCGCTCTACCGCGAAGGCAGCTTCGACGCGGCCCTCGCTGAATTTCGCCGCGCCTACGAGATCGCGCCGAACTATCGAATTTTATACAATCTGGCTCAAGTTCAGGTCGAGCGGCACGACTCGGTCGCTGCGCTCGCTCTGTTCCAGCAATATCTGCAGCAAGGCGGCAACGAAATCGATGCCGAGCGTCGCGCGCAGATCGAGCGCGACATGCAATCACTGCGCAAGCGAGTGGCGGACCTGACGGTGGAGAGCAACGTCAGCGGCGCACAGCTCGCGATCGACGGCGTCGAAGCGGGCACGCTGCCGCTCACCGAGCCCATTCAAGTCAATTCCGGGGTGCGTCAGCTCACGCTCGCCAAGCCGGGCTATCAGAGCGTTTCGCGTTCCGTGACCATTGCCGGAGCGGAGCCGCTGAAGCTCAGCCTCAGCCTGGAACCGCTGGCTGGGCCCACTGCCGTGCCCCCGGCTCCGGTTGCTGCTGCCGCGACCCAGGCACCCAAGAAAGAGCCCGAGCCAGCAGAGCAGTCAACGGGGCTCTCCACGCCGTTTTGGATCAGCGCGGTTGCGACCGGGGTGTTCACGGGCGCGGCCGTGACGTTCGGCGTGGTGACTTTGAATCGCAATCAGAAGCTCGACGACGCGCTCAATCACCACCCGACCGACCCTCAGGCCATCGACGATGCGCGGAGCTCCGTCAAGACCAGCGCTCTGCTCACCGATGTCTGCGCCGGCGCAGCGATCGTCGGTGTCGTCGCGAGCGTGTACTTTGCGCTCACCAGTCCGAGCGCGGAAGCGCCGCCCACGAAAGCAGCGCGGCCAGAGCGGCTGCGGCTCGGGGTGGGCGGTTCGCAACTGGTCTTGTCGGGTCGCTTCTGACCGCCTCAGTTCGAATCCGAACTGTGTTCTTCGGCCGAGGACGCTTCACGAGCGCTCGCCGCGACGCGCGCGCGGCGCTTGTTGGCACGCGGTGCTGCTACGTCTGGGCGCGTTTCATCGAATGAGGCTGCGTCGAGGGTGGGGTCGGCGGCCGCTTCAGTTGCCGGACTCGCGGGACTTTCGGCGGTGAACAGCTGGGGCGTTGCCGAGGCTTCGCTGTCGGAGAGCGCGGGCTCCGAGCCGGCCGCCTTGGCGTTCGGTTTGCGCGGCTTGCTGGCTTTGGGCAAAGTGATGCGCGAGAGTTGCTCGCTGAGCTCTGGCTCATGCTCGGCGTAGATGCGCGCGTAGGCCAACGCGCGTTGGGCGAGCAGGAGCAGCGCATCTTGGCGATCCGTGAGGGACTGACGCAGCTCGGTCAGTCGAGCTTCTTGCTCGGCGACCGCCGACGCGAGCTTTTCGACCTCGCTCGCTGACTCATTGAGGGCGGCGGCGTCGACCTCTGCAAATCGAAGTTCGGCGAGCGGCCCCTGGAACAGTTCGAGCACCGCTTGAATGGAGGGAGACAACTGACTCATCGGACACCGATCATACGTTCAGTATCCGCAGTGCGCTAGCCAAATGAGGCTCGACGGGCGCATTTCTGGATGCCGAACGAGCTGAACCTAGCCAGCGGATTTGGCGGTCTGACTCCGGCCGCGCAGCTGCCACAGAGCGGCTACGGAGCAGGCCGCGACCAGGGGCAGAGTCGCGACGGACATGCCCTGCACGTAGCCAGCGCTCCCGGGTGCGGCACCGTGCGCGAGCGCGGTTCCGATCAGGCCTGCCAGAGGTCCGAGCGCGTAGCCCAGCCCGATCAGCGCTTCGTGGGCACCGCCGGCGTCGACCGACGCGTTCTGCACGACCTGCGCGTAATACAGCGCTGCCGTGTACAAGAGGCCGGCGGCAGCGCCGAACAAGATTTCACCGACGACGACGAGCGCGATGCTCTCGCCGAACAGCACCAAAGCGAAGCCCAACGGAAGCGCAGCGATGGCCAGCACGATGGGCAACTGGCGCCCGTGCCAGCCGCTGAACGCGAACAGCGCCACGAAGCAACCCAGGCGCGCGACGTCGAGCAGGCTCGCCGCGCGCGCGGCGCTCGCCGTATCCAACCCGACGCCGCGCATGATGTCCGGCATCAGCGGCGCGAGCACGTACTGCAACGCATAGCTGAGCAGCATCGCCACGCGGGCAGCCCGCAGCAGGGCTCGATAGTACGTGAGCAGCGCCGCGTCGGGACGTTCGGCGTGGTCTGGTTCGAGGTGTGCGGGTTGACGAGGGAACGCGCGGCAGGCGAGCGCGACCAACGCAAACAGCGCCGCGGCGGTGACGAACAAAAGGCGCGGTGCGCCCGAGGCAATGATGTAGCCCGAGAGCGCCAGCGCGAGCGGCACGGACAAGGCCCAGGTCACATTGTAACGGCTGAGCACACGGCCCAAATTGCGCGGCGTTTCACCCGCGCTCATGTAGCTCTCGAAAATCGGCCACAGCGCGCCTTGCAGGAAGGCAAACAGGGCCAAGCCGCCGACCAGCATGGCGGCCGAGGGCACGAACGCCAGAGCCAGATGCACGAAAACCAGCGCGGCCAATATCCCGAGCAGGCTACGGCGTTCGCCGAGCCGCTCGCTGAGCGGGTGGCTCGTGCTCGCCCCGATGATGTAAATCACACCGGCCATGAGCGCGAGCCATAGGTTCTGCGCTTGAGAGAACCCGAGCACTTGGTGCGTGTAGAAGTAGCCCCCGCGCTGCAGCAATGTGCCCGCGAAGCTGCTGACGAAAATGGTGACGAGCAGGCGCAGCTTGAGCGACACGCCGCTAGCCTGGTGCTTTCTTCGGTAGGAACGCAATCGCAGACCACACGAGCAAGCCGGTCGAAAGGAAGACCACGGCGTAACCGTAGGACTTGGCGACCACGCCCATGATCAGGGTCCAGAGCGCGGAGCCGGCGCCGAAGCAACCGAAGAAATAGCTCATCACGGCGCCGCGGCGCGCGCGCGGCACGCCCTCCGCGGCCAGCGCGTTGAGCGAGGGATAAAGCAGGCCATGCGCGAGCCCGAGCCCGGCACCGGCCGCAAACAGCAGGCTCGGGCGGAGCAGGCTGGTGAGCGAGCCCACGAAGCCGTACAGAACCAGCGCCATCACCGCAACGCGCCGGCGTCCCCACAGATCCGCCCAGTTACCCAGAAATAAGCGCACCGAAAGCGCGATCAGGGTGTAACCGAGGAAGAAACCACTGACCTTGCTCGCGCCGAGCGAAAGCGCAAAGGGTTGAGTGAACGTGAACATGGCGCCGAATGCCGCGCCGTTCGCGGCGCTGCACACGAACGCGCCCACCCGCTCGGGCTCGCGCAGCAACGCGAGCGCACTGGGCGAGGCCGAGCCCGCTAGGTCCAGGTCGGGCGCGTGGTTCGCAGCCTGTTTTGGCTCGCGAATGGCCAGTGACAGCAAGGCCGCGACCCACGCCGAACTGCCCGCCAAGAGGAACACCGACTCCCAGCCGCGCCTGTCGGCGAGCGATTCGGCCAGCGCGGGGGCGATTGCGTTCGACACGATGCTGGCTGCACCACACAAGCCGATGGCTTGGCCGAGCTTTCTAGCAGGCGCAAGATCGGTGGCCAGCGTGACGATGCCGTTGAAGACCAAGCCATAAGAGACGCCGTGCACGACGCGCAGCGCGAAAATGGGCCACGAAACGCCGTGGATCAGCGCGAAACCGCAGCCGCTCAGACCATTGATCAACGCGCCGTAAACGATGAACGGACGGCGCGAGCCGCGGTCGAGCCAAGCCCCGGTCCAAGGTGAAGCCAGCACGCTCGCCAGCAGCGCCGTGGCTGCCACCGCGCCGATGGCGCTGGCATTGGCTTGAAACTCTCGAGCCAAGAACTTGGGCAGCAAGAAGAACGTCGAATACGACAGCCCGAAGCAGAACTGCACCCCCAGCACGAGCACGAATGGCCAGGTCAGCAAGCGCTCGGAATCGAGCCTGAGGGCATCAGCCGCCGTCGAGCGACCGGGTTCGGCGACGTTCAGAGCGGCTCCTTCACTCGTGCCTGAGCTTGTCGCTCGCGACGCCGCCGTTGAGCGAGATCAAGCCGTCGCGCAGCAGCGCGAGCAACTGCCGCAGCGTGTCTCGACGTGACAGGGGTGAGAGATCGAGCACCTCTTCGACGCTGGCTCCGCCATCCAAGCGCGAGAGCAAGAAGGCCTGCTCGGGCGAGACGCGCGAATCCATGTTCGACGGCACCCCGACCACGCTCAGCCGCTGTTGCAGCGAGCCGATGCGCGTCTCGAAGATGTGATCGATGAGCATGTACTCCTTGTCCAAAAGGAGCTTGGCTTCATTGCTCTCGAAACTATCGGCGAGGCGAATCGCGGATTCGGCGTAAGCCACGGCCAAGTTCAAATCACCGAGGCCGAGCGCTTGGCGTGCGCGCACCAGCGAAGCCGGGATGTCGAGCAGGCTAGCGTTGCCGGCCAGCGTGGAGGCGTTGGCGAAGTGGTTTGCCGTGCGCCGCTGCGGCCCGGTTTGCAGGCGCTCGGCGACCGGAAGCGTCGCCTGCGGCATCGCCTGCATGGGCGGTGCGGGACTCGTAGCGCGGGCAGCAGGCAGCGTGTGCGCACGGCCCACGGCGTCCGAGGCCAGAGCCGGCAGCGAACTGTCACAAGCCGCCGCAAAGGCCAGGGCAAAATCCAACACCGTCGGGTAACGGGCGGCGGGCTCTTTTTCGAGACCGCGCTTCAACACCGCGCTGACCTGCGGCGAAACGTGCGGCGCAAAGCGTTCGATCGGCGGGGCCGACGCGGACACGACCTTCTGCAGCACCTCCAGCACGTCATCGCCGGTGAAGGGCGTCTGCCCGCACAACATCTCGAAGGCAATCACCGAGAGCGCGTACTGATCACTGAGATGATCGACGCTGGCGGCTTTGCCGAGCGCCTGCTCCGGCGCCATGTAGTCGGGCGTGCCCAGTACGTCGAACTCACCGGTCAAGCTGCGGCCGACGCCCACGCGCTTCGAGATCCCGAAATCCAAGAGCTTTACCACGCGACCTTGGCCCGGCATGGTCGTCAAGAAGATGTTGGCGGGCTTCAAGTCCCGATGAATGATCGAGGCTTGATGGGCCGCGAACAAGGCGGAAGCCACCTGCAGCGTGAGCCGACCGCTCTCGTCGATCGGCAAGCAGCCATCGCGCTCGAGTCGCTCGGACAAGCTCTCTCCTTTGAGGAGCTCCATCACGATGTACGGCTCGCCGTGCTCGGTCGTGTCGAAATCCAGGATCTGCACGATGTGCGGGTGCTCGAGCTGGCTGATGATCTCCGCTTCGCGGTTGAAGCGCGCCAGGGCTTGCGTGTCGGAGGTCAAATGCCGAGCCAGCACCTTGACCGCGACGCGTCGTCGCAGGCGAGTGTGTTCGGCTTCGAACACCAGGCCCATGCCCCCTTGGTCGAGTGCCGCGAGGATTCGGTAAGTCCCTCGCAGGGTCTGCCCGATGAGCGGATGCCCTTGCTCATCCGTAGTGGCCGGCGCCGACGTCATTTCTTTTCGGTAAAAACGGGTCACGGTAGCGCGGCTCCGAGCTTACGTCGAGTGTGGCGGCCGTCAGTCGGCTTTTCGGCGTAGGCAGGCTTACGAACGGCCAGTGTGGGCGGATCTTCGGCGAAAAAGCTCGAAACATGCCGGTAATACATCGCCGCATCGCCGGCACATTCCGCCCCTTCGACAAACAGGCGCGGCGTCACTACCTTGTCGGCAAGACACATGCCTCCGAAACCCGTTGCGAGCCGTCCGCCCCCTCCACCGCGCTCGAGCTTGGTCCCGCCGACTGGCAGCCCAAACCCGCCAGAACGCAGCGGTTATGCCGGCTGGATCATGCTCGGGCTGATGCTCGCCGGCTTTGCCCTGTACCGGCACTACGGCTCGGAAGCGGAAACGCAGCCCGGCATTGCCTACACCAGCTTCTACCAACAGGTCGCCGACCAGAAGGTGGAATCGGTGACGCTGCGCGGCCAGAACGTGCTCGGTAAGTTCAAGGCGCCGACGGACGTGGAGGGACGCAAGCTGAGCGTCTTTCACAGCATGGTCCCGGGCCAGGAAGATCGCGATCTGCTGCCGCTGCTCCGCGAAAAAGGCGTCAAAGTCGAGGTGCAGAGCGAGGAACCGCCGCGCGCGATTCAGTTCTTGAGCGCCGTCTTGCCGTTCGTGTTGATCGCGGGCCTGTGGATTTTCTTGTCCCGGCGCGCGCAAACCATGATGGGCCCCGGCGGACCGCTTGGAAATATGCTCAAAGGCCGCTCACGACGCTTCGAGAAAGAGGCCGAAGTCAGCGTGAAGTTCGACGACGTGGCCGGCCTCAAGACCCCCAAACAGGATCTGCGAGAGATCGTGGATTTCTTGCGCGAGCCGGCTCGCTATCGACGGCTGGGTGGCAAGGTGCCGCGCGGAGTACTGCTCGTGGGGCCGCCCGGCACGGGCAAGACCTTGCTTGCGCGCGCGGTGGCCGGCGAAGCAGGAGTGCCGTTTTTCTCCATCAACGGCTCGGAGTTCATCGAGCTGTTCGTGGGCGTCGGCGCCTCGCGCGTGCGTGAGCTGTTCGAGGAAGCGCGCAAAGTAGCGCCCGCGATCATCTTCATCGACGAGATCGACGCGGTGGGTCGCTCGCGCGGGACCGGGATGGGTGGCGGTCACGACGAACGCGAGCAGACGCTGAATCAGCTTCTGTCCGAAATGGACGGCTTCAGCCGCAACGATCTGACGATCGTGCTGGCCGCAACCAACCGCCCGGACGTGCTGGATGCAGCGCTGCTTCGCCCTGGTCGCTTCGATCGCCGGGTGTTGATCGATCGGCCGGAGCTGGCTGCGCGCCGCGCGATCTTGGGTGTCCACACGCGCGACAAGCCGCTCGCGGCGGACGTCGACCTGCAGGCGCAAGCCGCGAACACGCCCGGTTTTTCCGGGGCGGATTTGGCCAATCTGGTCAACGAAGCCGCGCTCTCCGCAACACGACGCGGCGCAGAAGCCATCGAAGATGCCGACTTTCACGCGGCCTTCGACAAGATCGTGCTCGGCGACCCGCGGGAGACCAAGCTCGATCGCTTCGAGAAACAGCGCGTGGCCGTGCACGAGTCGGGACATACCGTGGTCGCTCACTTCGCCCCCAACGCGGAGCCGCCGGAGCGCGTCACGATCATCCCGCGCGGAATGGCGCTCGGAGTCACGCAGTCGGCCCCGGGTGGCGAACAACACTTACTCACGCGGCCGCAGGCGTTGGATCGCTTGCAGGTGATGCTCGGCGGCCATGCCGCAGAGCGCGTGCTCCTGGGCGACGTGTCCTCCGGAGCCGAAAACGACTTGAAGCGGGCGACCGAGCTCGCTTTCAAGATGGTCGCGCATTGGGGCATGAGCGACGCGATTGGCCCGGTGTACCACGAGCACCGTAGCGAACATCCGTTCCTCGGTCAGATGCTGGCGACCGAAGGCGGCACCAGCGACGCCACCGTGCATCAGATCGAAGAAGAGACGCGCCGCATTTTGAGTGAGGCGCAACTCGGAGCAGAGACCGTGGTCCGCGAACGCCGCAAGGAGATGGACGCCCTGGTTCAGTACTTGCTCGAGCACGAGAGCGTCGATAAAACCGAACTGTCGCGGCTACTTGGACCCGGAGCAACCCGGCCGAATGCAGCGGCGGCGGAGTGAACGATGGCCACCTCTCATTGGCTCGTGAAGAGCGAACCCTTCAAATACTCTTGGCAGAAGTTCGTCGCCGATAAAAAGGCGGTCTGGGACGGCGTGCGCAACTTCGAGGCACGCAACAACCTGCGCGCCATGAAGAAGGGGGATTTGGTGCTCTTCTACCACTCGAATGAAGGCAAAGAGGTGGTGGGCATCGCCGCGGTCGCCAAGGAAGCGTACCCAGATCCCACCGCAACCGAAGGCGATTGGTCAGTGGTCGAGCTCACCCCCAAGAAAGCTCTCAGCGAACCGGTCAGCCTGTCTCGCGTCAAAGCCGACAAGCAGCTCAGCGAGTTCGCGCTCGTGCGCAAAGCGCGCATTTCGGTGATCCCCGCGACGCCCGCGGAGTTTGCGCGCGTGCTCGAGCTCGGCAAGACCAAGCTCTGAGCCCGCGCGCTCCAGCGCTCACTCGCCCTTGGGCTCGCGCGAGTCTTTGATGTCGATCAGCGTCGAGACGGCCTCGATCTCGCGCTTGGTTTGAATCTCGCGCTGGCGCAAGACCTTGAGCTGAGCTTCGAGCCTCCGCAGCTCACCTTCGACCTCACGCAAGCCATCTTTGAGCTTGTCGCGCTCGGACTTCAGTATTTCGAGATCGATCGCCACGCTATGCCTCCAGGATTCAGGCAGCTGACGTAGCAGAGTCAGTCGCTCGCGACTACCCGGTTACGCCCGCCCTGCTTGGCCGCGTACAGACGACGGTCGGCGATGGCGATCACCTCGTCCGGTGAAGGGGTCGCGCAGCAGCTCAGGGCGGCGCAGCCGGCGCTCAGAGTGGTGGTAATCGGCTGGCCTTCGTACAGCGCGGGCTGCTGGCTCAAGGCCTCGCGCAAGCGCTCGGCCAGCCTTCCTGCGCCGCGCGTGGAGGCTCCCCGCAAAATCACGGCAAATTCCTCGCCGCCGAAGCGCGCGAAGACGTCCTCGGTGCGCAGCGCGCGGGTCGCAATCCCGGCGAGGTGGCGCAGGACTTCGTCCCCGGCCGGATGGCCATACGTGTCGTTGACGCGCTTGAAGTGGTCGATGTCGAGCAAGATCAAGGCGCAATCGGTGGCGTGACGCACCGCAAACGCCAGCTCGGCGCGCAGGCGATCCTCGAAATGCCGGCGGTTGTAGGCGCCGGTCAGCGCGTCGCGCGTGCTCGATTCGTAAAGCTTGCGGAGCAATCCTTCTTGCCGCGCATCGGTGAGCGTGAAGCGAAACGCGACGCGCGCACCGAGCTGCACCCAGTCGTCGTCTTTGACCTCGGCGCGCGTGACGCGCTTGCCTTGCAGAAACGTGCCGTTGCGCGAGCCCAGATCTTCGATGAAGTATTTGCCCTCTTCGCACACGAAGCGCGCATGGAAGCGGCTGATGCTGTCGTCGTCGATCGGCAGGCGATTGGTGGCGTGCCGGCCCATGGTGAAGGGCGCCTGCGAGACGCTGAGCACCTGACCCGCTCCGACGCCGTCCATGCGCAGCAGCATGGCGCGATCGCGAAGCAACGGTTGGGGGCTTGGCACACTGCCGAAATCATTGCTGCGCAGCGAAATGTCGAGGGTGCGCTCCTCCCGAAACGGGCTGCTGTCGTCTTCCGAAATCGAAGCTAGACGCATGCGCGGGACAGGGACCGATGCCGTCCCGGTGGGACGGGGCGTCACTGGGTCGGGCTTGTCACTCGGATAAAATCCGGCCTGCTTCACCATGCGACCTCCGGAAACGGAGTGCCGGGACGGGCGAACAGGAAGCCCTGCAACAGGTCGCAGCCGAGCTCGATCAGTGCGTCGCGCTCTTCGGCGCTCTCCACGCCCTCGGCAACCACGGTCATGCCCATGTCCTGCGAAAGCGCGGTCATGGACCGAATCACCTTTTGTTTGGTGGAGTTCCTGTGCACGTCGCGCACGAGGGTCATGTCGAGCTTCACGATCTCGGGCTCGATCAAGGCAAAGCTGGTGAGCCCCGCGTAGCCCGCGCCCAGGTCGTCGAGGGCGATGCGAAAGCCCATCTCGCGCAGCGCCGCGACCCGCGCGCGCACGTCTTTCACCTCGTCGAGCGACGAGCGCTCGGTGACTTCGAGCACCACGCGGTGTGCGATTCTGCAGAGCGGCGAATCCGGTGCGCTCAGCCAAGGATCGATCAAGTCGGTGACGTGCAGATTCACGAACAGCGTCTCGCTGCCACCATCGAGCATCGGCGCGGCCGCGAGCTCGCGAATCGAGCGACCGAGGGCATCCAAGCGCCCGAGCCGGGTCGCGGCATCGAGCACGGCCCCGGGGTGGGGCAAACTCGGCTCGTTGCTGCGAAGCAGGGCCTCGTAGCCGTAGATGACCCTGCGCCGAAAATCGACGATCGGGTGGTAGGCCATCCACAACGACTGCATCGCGCGGTCGAAGCTCGCTTCGAGCCCCGCGCGATCGGCGCCCAGGGCGCCAGCGTGGCCGAGTAGCTCCGCGGCCTGCTGCTTGAGACGCGCCATCCGGTGCATGCCGACGGCCTTGGCCACCGCCCGTCCGAGAGCATCGGGGTCGACCGGCTTGGTCAGGTAGTGAAAGGCGCCGTACTCGAGGGCCTGCACTGCCGTGCTCACCGCCGGCTCGCCCGTGACCAGAACCACCGGTACGTGCAGGTCGTGCTCGCGGACTTCGCGCAGCAGCTGAATGCCGTCCATTCCGGGCATCTTGATGTCACTGACGATCACGTCGAACGAACGACCGTGAACGAAGCGCGCGGCGTCGGCGCCGTTCATCGTGGAGGTGACGCTGTAACCCTGGCTGCGCAGAAGTCGCACCACGCCACGCAGCACGTCCGGATCGTCATCGACCACCAGGACCGATGCCTTGAATGAGCCGTCGGATCGGCCTCCTCGCTCTTGCTCCCCTTCCCCGGGGCTAGCCAGCATGGCCGAGGATAACGCCTCCCGCGGGGCGCTACTAGGGGGAGCTCCCGAGGGCTGCGCCGACTCGACTTGCGTCAGCGACACTGCCATACCCCCCGTAAACGGCTCGCCGGGGGCGCGCTAAAGGGGCGGCCCGCCCGTTTACTGCAGTAACAAGCCGTCGCATTTCGCCTGCAACGGCGAGCCTCGGGTCCTCCGCGCGGCGACTTGAGGCGGATTTGTCGGTTCGGTCCGGCCGGCCCTCGGAAATGTCCCTTTGACTACCTCGCTTGGGGGCCGCCCTCGACCACGGCGACCAGCTCGCCCGAACGCCCCACGGAAAAGTAATTGCGGCGCACTTTGCGGCTCTTACTGGGTGCGCCGCGCGTCAGGTATTCAAGTGGACTTTCGGACCCATAGCCGCTCGGGCGCGACTCCACTCGCAGCAAGCGGGCGCCGCGCGGCAGCTCGATTTCGGTGCGCGACTGCCAAACGGTCCCCGCCCCGGCTTCGAGCCGCTCCGAGCGCGCGCCCGGAAAAGTAGAAACGTGCACCCAAGCGTCGTTCAAGCGCACGAACCAATTCACCTGCGCCGTACCGCGGGGCACGATCCGCTCTTCGTCGATGACTTCGACGGTTTCGAGCGGCGGCGACGGCGGATCCGACATGACGATCGCTCGACTTTACTCCCAGTAGCGCTGCCCCTGCCGCGCGTTGTTCAGCATTTCGGTCATGCCGTGCGACAGCACGCTCGGGAGCTCGGCCTCCGCGAAGGCGCGCACCTCCAAGATCTCGAGCGGGTTGTCCGGCGGGTGCGAGGGCGGTGCGACCGTGGCTTCGACGATCAGCGTGACCGCATGAAAGCGCGGATCGCGATCGGGTCGCGAATAGGCGCCGAGCAGCTCACCCATCGAGACCAGGCGAGTCCCGGTCTCCTCGCGCAGCTCGCGATCGAGCGCGCTGCGCAAGGTCTCGCCCCATTCCAGCGTGCCGCCGGGCAGCGCCCACTTGCCCGAGTCGGAGCGACGGATCAGAACGATGCGTCCGTCTGGTGTTCGGGCCAACGCGGCAATGCCCACCACTGGTCGTCGGAGCACGTGGCGAGCCACTTCCTTGGTGAGCTTCCACAAGCTGCTCGGAATTCGCACGCGCCGCAGCATGCCTCCTTCCGGTGTGCGTGTCGCCACGAAATCGTGGTAGGCCGGCACGCACCCCAGTGAGCGAGCGGACAATGACGCGGAGGCCCGTCCTATTTCTGGCATTGCTCGGTCTCGGCTGCGGAAAACACCTGGACCCCCCGGGTGCAACGCTCGAGCCGTCGGAACGCGTGGCTGTGACCGAGCTGCGCGCAGACGGCAGCGTGCTCGCCCAGAGCACGACAAACCCGGGCAGTGCGGCAAATTCGAGCACGGGCAAGCCAACGTCCGGAACGGGGACGAACGGCCCAGCGCCCGGCTCCGCGGACGACAATCTGCCCTTCACACCCGACGGCACGCGCATCGCCAGTGTCGCTTGGCGCACCTGGATCTACACCGACGTCGGTCGGCAGCGCACGCGCTACGGCTACCTGCGCGTCGGCGCGATCGTCGACGCTCGCGGGCCCGCGATCGTCAATGACGGCTGCGAAGGCGGTTGGTACCGCGTGAATCCGCGCGGCTTCGTCTGCATCGGCCTTGGCGCCTCGCTCAAGCTCGACGAACCGGTCGCGCTGGCTTCGGTGAATCGCCCCATTCGTGGTCACGGCTCGCCGTATTTGTACGCGCTGTCCAACGAGACCCCGCCGCTCCTCTACTTCAAGCTGCCGAGCAAAGCCCAGATGAACGAGTCCGAGGGCGTCGACGTCAACCAACGTGCCGCCAATTTTCGTGAGCGCATGCGAGCGTTCGGCAAAATCGGCAAATTGTTCGAGCTCGGCGAGCCGCCGGATTTTTTGGCGCAGGGGCAGAAGCTCGACAAGCCCTACGGCGTGAAGACCACGCTGCGCTACGTGACGCACGCGGGGCCGGCCAGCGCCGACAGCGGCTTTGCGATTTCCAAGACCTTCCTCTGGCAAGATCGCGCTTTCGGCCTGACCAGCGAGCTCGATGTGATCGCGCTCGATCGCGTGAAATTGGTCGAGCCGAGCGAGCTACACGGCGTCGAGTTGCTGGAGGGGGAAACGCTACCGGTGGCGTTCGTGAAAGATCGCTCGGTACCGAAATACGTGCCGGACGCTGCGGGAAATCCCGTCGGGCACGGCGCGTTCCGCTATCGCGAAGGGCTCAAGCTAAAGAGTGCCAAGCGGCGCGTGGGCGGCCTGCTCGAGTTGCGCGACGGCAACTTCGCGCCTGCCGAGTACCTACGCATTCTGCCGCCACGTGACTCCTACCCGAGCTTTGCGACCGGCGATCGCAAGTGGATCGACATCTCGATTCGCCAGCAAACGCTGGTCGCCTACGTCGGCAAGCGACCCGTGTATGCCACGTTGGTCAGCACCGGTCGTGCCGGGATGGGCGATCCGGAGACGACGCAATCGACCGTGCGTGGCACGTTCATGATCTACCAGAAGGAGGTCAGCTCCACGATGGACGGCGACGAGGACCGCAGCGACTCCTTCAACCTGCGTGACGTGCCGTTCGTACAATACTTTCACAAGGGCTACGCGCTGCACG
>DASSMT010000106.1:0-23324 GCA_035688655.1 Polyangiaceae bacterium
GACTGGCCGGCGAGCACGCTTGACCGCTGCTCGCCGCGCCAGCCGACAGGGCTCGCGTGGAGCATCGCTTCGCCGCCGCACTGGTTACGCGCCGACTCGGAGCCAAGCTCGGGTCACTGCTAAGCCCCGCACCCGGCCGGGAAAGGAGCGCTGAAATCGTTTTGAACGCAGTGCTTGCTCTTGCAATCCGCGTCGCTGGCGCATGGTTGTCCTGCCTCACCCGTCGTGCAGCGATGGGTGCCCTGTTCCCACTGCGGAGGCGGTCCACAGAAACCGGCTGCGCAATCCGCGGCCTCGAAACAAGGGTCGCCGAGAGCGCCCTCGGTACAGACGCTGTCCCTTCCGGTTGGACAATGGTGGCTCTTACAGTCGCTGTCCTCGTAACACGGGTCTCCCGCGTTGCCCGACGAGCAGACCGCGCCGTTCGGCCCCAGGCCGCTGGATATGACCGGGATGCAGCGCGCGTCCCCCAAACAAATGCCGTTGTCGGTCAGGCACGGAGCGCCTGGCTTGCCGTCCGAACAGAGCCCCACTGCCAATGAGGTGGAAGCGTGGAAGCAGCGCTGATTGTCGCAGTCGGCATCGACGTTGCACGGCGAGCCGTGAGCATCGATGCCATCGGCGCAGGCGCGTTTGCCGTCTTCGCGGACGGCGATGCAGCGATTGCCGGGCAAGCAATCGTCGTCAGCACGACAGGTGTCGCCCACGCGACCACCGCTGCAATCACCGCTCGGGTAGTGCGCATCGATCACGCAATAAGGGCGCGCGCGCGTTGGATCGGACGAACCCGCGGTACAGTCCGCGTCGACCGAGCAGGGGTGTTGATCGCCGAGGCAATTGACGAGCTCGTTTCCGCCAGTCGCAGCTTCAGCCGCCGCGCAATCGAAACCGATGATGCAGCGCTCGGCCGTGCTCGTTGCGCACCACCACCAGTCTTCCCCTGCCTTGTGGCCAAACGGAATCGCGGCCGGGCAGGGCCAAGGAGACAGGCACTCGCTGTTGGGGCAATCCCCTTCTGTGATGTGAAAACGCTGGCAAGAGTCATCCGGCGGGGGCGGGATTTCGAGCTTGCCTGCCCCCGATACTTTCTCCACTGGCGTTCCGGGCGAGCCCGCTTGCCCGACAGCTGCGAGCGAGCCCGCTTGTCCGGCCATACCCAGCGAGCTGGTTGCTCCGGCCGTTTGGAGCGCGCCCCCTTGCGCCGCAACCGTGCCGGCGTCCGCACCTGCCGCGTCACCGCCGGAACCTCCAACGGACGGAGCGTCGAGCCGCGTGGCTTTGCCAGAACACGCTGCGAGCAACGCCAGCGCGAGGGACCCCAATAGCCCCGACCTACCCCAGCTCGAAAAAGCCATCGCAAGCCGATAGTAATCAGAAACCGCAACCGGCGGGCCGAATTTCGACGACCAGCACTTGCACCTCGAGCTACGCGCCGCGCGGAGCGGCTCCGAGCAAGCGCAGCGCCCCCACGAGCACGACCGCGAACACCGTACCCACCAGTTGGTGCAGGGCTCCATACAGAAGCAAGTGCCCCGGCAAGTACGAGCCCACCGTGGCGGTGATGCCGAGCAGCACTTGAAGCAAGACGAGCCCGAGTAGTGCGTGCCGCAA
Source organism: Polyangiaceae bacterium (assembly GCA_035688655.1). Lineage (GTDB taxonomy): Bacteria > Myxococcota_A > Polyangia > Polyangiales > Polyangiaceae > PMG-095. The sequence continues at coordinate 1,612 of DASSMT010000106.1, forward strand.
CCGTGGTAGCGCGCTGCGCGCTTGCCAAAACCAAACGAGCACGGCGACAGTGAGCAAGTAAGCGAGCGTGCGGTGCACGAAATGCACGCCGAGCGGCGAGCTCACCAAATCCAAGAGGCTCGTGACGTTGGACGGAAACCAGCTGCCGTTGATGGTGGGCCAGGTGGGCGCGTACATCGCTGCCTTCAGCCCCGCCATGAATCCGCCGTACACGAGCTGCACGAAGGTGAGCGCGACCAGGAGCTTCGTCGCGGTGATCAGCTGCGTCGAAGCCGAGTGAGCGGACGGCGCGCCACGAGGCGTGCGCTCGTCGTGCGCCCAGTCTACGAGGGGCAACGCATACCAAACGAGCGCGGCCAACAGGCTCACGGCGAGCACGAAGTGCGCAGCCAAGCGTAGGTGGCTCACGTACACGAGCTCGGTGAGCCCGCTCTTCACCATGATCCACCCGAGCAATCCCTGCGCGCCACCGAGCACGAACAAGAACGTCAGCGGTCGAGCGAGGCCGCCCAGCCGCCCTTTCTGCCAAAACACCACGAGCGGTACCAAGAAGAAGAAGCCGACCAGGCGGCCCCAGAGGCGGTGCAACCACTCCCAGAAGTAGATGAACTGGAACTCGTCCAAGGTCATCGTCGGACGCAGCTTCTGAAACTGCGGGATCTGCTGGTACTTGTGGAACGCATCGAGCCACGCTTCGTGTGACAGCGGCGGCAAGACGCCGAGCAGCAACTTCCACTCGGTGATGGAGAGACCCGAGTCCGTGAGGCGAGTCACACCGCCGAGCACGACCTGCACGAGCACGGCGAGCGCCACGAGCAGCAGCCAAACGCCGACCGCGTGGCGGGAGCGGGCAGCGCGACGTTCGGGCTCGGGCCCTTCGGCGCGGTCGGGACGAGTGCTCGGCGATGGGCGCATTGCAGCGCGGAAGCCTGTAACAGAAGGGGGCGCGAGCGTCGAACGAAGAGCCGTGACCTGGTTCGGATTCCTCGCTGGCCCGCAGCGCGCGAAGTCTCCCGTCGAGGCACGGGGCGCTTACTTCGCGAAGGGCGATGGATCGGGTCACGCATCCGTCAGAGACGCGGCTGCAACAACGCTGAACCGGTGATACGTTGGTCGGGACGATGCTCCCCGACCTCTCACCGCAGCAACGGGAATTGGCCGACTACATGTCCGAGCTTTCGGAGGAAGTATATTTACGCGGGTTGGATGGTCGGTCTGGAACACGCGCTGTGGGAGGCGCATGTCGCCGCCTGGAAAAACAGGGCGACGTGAGAACCTCCACGCACGCAGGCAACCAATGACGGATTTCGATGCCCTGCCGCTGCACGACGCAGTCCTCTACCGCGTTTCCCTCGAGTGGGAGCGGCGGGTCGCTTCGGCTGAGGTGGCCATCTTTCTTGATTGCTCGAAGCCGGCGGTCCCCGCCGTTTTGAGTTGGAACGGAGTTCGTTCGGTTCATTTGCCATGCGCGGAGCCTTGGGGTCCGTCCGTGTTCATCAAAAAGCAATACAAGACCGGCCCAAGGAGCTACGCCATCGAGGTCCAATCGGGGGACGTGCTGGAGATTGATGCTGACGGCTTCAGTCTGGCTCGCCGCGACGCCGTCGAACCATCGACGCCGCCCGCTCGCAGCTGAAACCTGATAGCCTGCACCGCAGCTCGTCAGGAGAATGCGGGGTGTCGGAACACATTGCATTGCTTGGAGAGGGCGGATTCGCCCAGCCGGGAGTTCGCTGGCTATTGAGCCTTGCGTGCTCGCGCCTTGATTATTTTTGATGGTCACGCGCGCCGTCGCGCCCCGGCATAGCCTTCGGCGTCGCATTGCGAATGCGACGCCCGTGACGCCGAAGGCTGAGTGCCGCTGCGATGCTGTCGGTGACCATCAACCCCTCCCGAAGCACGGGCTCAGCTCATCGCGAAGTCAGCCTCGATGTCGCTACGAATTCGCTCGCGCACGAGCTTCGTCACGGGAGTCTTTTTGAGCAGCTCGAGCAGCCGTTCACGGTTGACCAGCCCGCGCTGAACGAGCGCGCGATTGAAGGCGATGTCCTTCTCGCGCCGGGCAACGTATTTGGCGAGCACCAAATCGTGGGGATCCAAACACGGGCCCCTCACGCCGTCGGTGTCGCCGGGCGGCAGGTTGATCAGACGCCCGCGCCAGCCGGCCGGAAGTATCGCGGTGCCGTCCTCTACTGGGTCCGCGTAGTAGCCGAACTGCTCATGAAAAGGCGAATCTTGACCGATTGCGTTCAACCATTCCGTGCGCTTTGCCAGGTTCTTGGCGATCAAGTCCACCTCTGCGGACTGCACGATGTCATCGGGTAGGTCGGGGTACTTTCCGTGCAAGCTTTGGCTCCCGACGATGACGAACTGCTTCTCGCCGGTGATTCGGCCCGCAGCGCGGAGCACGTGATCAAGCTGATGCTTCTTCATTCAGCTTTCGAACCTCGTCGCGCGGCAGCAGACCGACGTAAGGGGGCGACTGGCGCAAGCGATTGGCGCGCTCGTCGCGCCCGAGCATGGCCGCAAACAGCTCGCCGTCATCGCCCGATTGAAGAATGCTTTGCCATTCGTCATATGCGGAGACCCAAGCTCCATTTCGTTTCCAGCGATGGAGGTTGGCGAGGCTGCGAGCGCGTATCTCGTGCGCGGAGCAGCGCGCGGTGACCGCCGCTGCCAATCGACGCTTGAGCTCGTCGAGCGCTTCGTGGGCAGCGCCCTTGGCTTGCACTGGACGAATGCTGCGCCCGGCGAGCTCGAGCGAGTCACCCTTGAAAACTCCCCAGTCGTCGAGCACGGGCTTGGGAATGATCACGCCCAGCGAATTTCCAATGGCGCGGACGACGAGCTTCATCGCTTTGTTATAACAGTTATAACAAAGCCCTGCCAGGGCTCGCGGAGTTACCGCATTGAGTCGTGGGGGGTGCCGCGAGCTCGTGCCAAGCCGCGCAGCAATTGCGGCAGAAGCTCTCTCCGGGCATTGCCTGAGATTTGTGGCTCTGCCGAGGGTCGACCTATACCCTGTCTGCGACCATGGCCTACGACGAACAGCTCGCCGAACGCGTGCGCGCAATCCTCGCCGCCGCACGTCGTGACGTGACGGAGAAGCGATTGATGGGGACGTTGGCCTTCCTGGTGGACGGCTCGCTGTGCTGCTCCGTGGGCCGCGACGGCCTCTTGATTCGCGTTCTCGCAGAAGAGCGCGAACAGCTGCTCGCCGAGCCATTCGTGTCACCGATGAGGCTCGGCGTTCGGACGATGAAGGGCTTCGTGCGCGTTGCTGGCGAAGGTTTGCCCACTCGCGCGAGAATTGCCAAGTGGATCGGACGCGGGATTGCCGCCGCGCAAGCGCGACCGAAAAAGGGCCCGACTCGTCGCGGCGCGAGCTCGAAGGCGGCTCGCCAGCGTCGGGCGTAGAGAGCTGCCTTCTTTGGGGCTACGCGGTCGATGTTGCCCCAGGTGCTGCACCAAGCTGCTCGGTTTCGAGCTCACTCGGGCGGCGTGTACAGCGCGTGGATCTCGCAGCTGCCGTCGCCGGCGACGGCCAAGAACTTGCGAGTGAGCTCCAGCACGTGTGCCCGGTCGCGCGCTTCGATCAGCGCGTAGCCGCCGAGCACTTCCTTTGCCTCCGTAAACGGACCGTCGGTGACGCTGAGTTCGCCCTGCTTCGAGCTCACGCGCAAGCACACGCCCTGGCCGTGGACGCCTTCGGTAGCAATCAGCCACCCGGCCTTCATGCCCTCTTCAACCAGCGTGCCCATTTTTTGCATCATCTCGGGGCTGGGCGGTCCGCTGACGGGTGCGTGTGTGTAAATACTGATGAATCGCATGTGGGGTCGCTCCTTCTGCCTGTGCGACGAACGTCGCACGCCGAGATCGACATCACTCGTCGAAAAATCGTCCAGGCTGATCGATTTTCAGTCGTTCGGGCGATTCCGAGCGGCGGAGCGCCTTGGGCAGAGGGTTTGGGCAAGCGGGCGAGGCCTGGCGCAGCGCGTCGCGTAGCCCAGAGAGCGAGCGTTGCCGGGGAGCCTCGATGGCTCGCCGTCAACGATCTTGGCAGCAACGGAAGCCTTCGGCCACTAGCGCAGAACTCGCGTAGGTGCCCGAGACCGTGCTGCACTTGAGTGTGAACGAGTCACTGACGTTCGTTCCGCTCGATCGCCAGCAATTCTGCGCGTCGCATTGCGTCCACTCGGCGACGTTGCCGGACATGTCGTAAAGTCCGGGCACCGACCCCTGACAGCGCGTCATGCTACCCGTCGCCACGACGGCGCCATTGCCTGCGTCGAGGCCGTTGCAGGCGGTCGGATCGTAGGTGCTGCCATAGGGATAGACGGAGCCGCACGCGGTCTGTTGCTCGTCGATGGTGCACAGCCGCTTGCCCGAGTTCTCGCAGGCTCGCTTGGCCTGGAAGTAGCTGATGTATTGCGCGGGGATGACGCCCGTCTTGCTGCAAGCGTAGAGCACCGTGCTCGGAGCGACGAGCGAGTAGCTCGAGCCCGCAACCTGAACGGTGCCGGACAGGCCCGAGCTGCTGGCGAGGGCCGGAAAACCCGCTGGAAAGTCGCCCATGCTCTTGAAGCTCTGGGTGCCGCTGCAATTCGAGCCGCTCCAAACGCTGGCTTCGTAACGGTCGATGCAATAGCGCGACGAACCCACGGGCACCATGTCGGACGGACATGCCGGCAGACACGCGCCGGCTAGGCACCCGTTGCCCATGCAGCTGGTCGCTAGTTGCTGCTGCATACCGCAGCTGTCCACCCAATAGGAGTCACCATTGGAGCAGGTCTTCGTGGCCTGGACATTGGGCGGATTGCATTGGTTGTTGGCGCAGCCCATGCCGCAACAATCCTGTTTTTGCTCCTGGCGCGCGCCACAGCTGTCGACCCAATACTGGTTATTGTTGTAGCACTGCGTGCTGGCGTGCTGCTTTGGCGTCAAACACGCGTTGCCGCTGCAACCTTGACCGCAGCAATCCAGTTTCAGTGTCGCGGGCACGCCGCAATTGTCGATCCACCAAAGGGCGCCGCTGACGCAACTGGTGCTGGCGGTTGGATTCGTGACCACACAGGCCGCACCGCCCGAGCCTGCGCCGCCCTTGCCCGCGCTCGAGCTGCCGCCGCTGCTCGAGGTGTTGCCGGCTTCGCTCGAGCTTTCACCGCCGCTGCTCGATGTCGTACCACCATTGGCCGCACCGGCGTCAGCACTGGTCCGGCCTGCGTTCGCGCTGAACGCTCCTGCCGCTTCGATACTGGCGCCGCCCGCGCTCGTTCCGCCGTCGGCCAGCGAACGGCCAGCGGCGGCCGAACTGTGCCCCGCACTGCCGCTGGCCCCAGGAGCCCCGCCGCCAGCCGTGCCGGCGCTGCCAGCAGCATGAGTGCGCTCGAAGTCGCGCTGCGTGCCCGAGCACGCGAACGCGACAACACAGCCACACGCCCACGCGACACCGAATCCCAGTCTCTTCACGAGTTGCTCCTGGCCAAAACGCTCGACCCACCCGCGCCCTCGCGCTTGGTCGAGGACGGAGCGTACGCCATCGGGCAAACGGAGCAACACTGAAGGGCGCAAATTCCCAAGCTGAGGCAACGCGGCGAGGCGCGCGCCCGCCCTCACCGTGCGTCCCGTCGAGGGACACCGCGTGCAGGCTACCTGCGGCGGCTCCGAGCGGACGACTCGACGCCGCGGCTGGGCCGTCAGGTCCGCTCGCGACGTTCGAGGATCCGCGCTCGTGGGACGCCGCGGAGCGCAGGCGTTGCTTCGGGCTTCTTCCAGAGCTGCTCGAGCACGCCCAGGAATGCGCGGGCGGCGACTTCGTCGTCGAACTCGAGGCGGACCAGGACGTACGCAGGATCGTCCACGGGCTGATGAATGTCGTGCGCACGGACGTGGCCATTCGCACGGAGCGGGGCGGCTCGATCGAAGGCCGCCTTCCACGTGGCAAAGTCGCTGATGGGATGCTCGATGTGCAGGGTGCTCATACGCAATTCATACGGCGGCCCGCGACGGGCAGAACCCGGTGACTGCGCATACCCGGTATGCGATGATTCCGGGGCCGGCTCATGGACTGGGATGATCTTCGCTACTTCCTGGCAGCGTATCGGCGCGGCTCGCTTTCGGCCGCCGCGCGCGAGCTGGGCTGCGAGTACACGACCGTGGGCCGGCGGATCGTGGCGCTGGAGACCGCGCTCGGCACGAAGCTCTTCACGCGCGGGATGGAGGGGCTCAATGCCACGGCGGCCGCCACCGATCTCGTCCCGCTAGCAGAACAAATCGAACGCACGACGGTGGCGATCGCTGCGCGGGTGGCCGCTCAGGACGAGCGCGTGGAGGGCGTGGTTCGTGTAACGTGCGCGGAGGGATTCTCCCTCTACCTCGTGGATCGGTTCCCGGAGTTGCGCGAGCGTTACCCGAAGCTCGGCATCGAGGTCCTCACGGACGTACGCCCGCTCGACCTCCACCGAGGTGAAGCAGACGTCGCGTTGAGGCTGGGCTCGGCCACACAGGGAGAGCTCGTGACGCGCAAGCTCTGCGCCATGCCGTGGCGGATGTTCGCGTCCCCCGCCTACCTTGCACGCCGCGGAAACCCATCGCCCATCGGCGATCTGAGCGGTCACGACATCGTCGCCTACGACGCGCCGCTCGAGCATGTCCCAGGCGCGCGTTGGCTGGACGAACACGCAGACGGGGCGAACGTCGTGTTCCGCGGCAACAGCTTGCGTGCCATCGTGGACGCCGCCGTGGCGGGTTTGGGGCTGACCGTCTTGCCTCACTTCCTCGCGACTCGCAGCTCGGGCCTGTCACTGCTCGCACCCGACGTGCTCGGCACGCGAACCCTGTCGATCGTGATTCATCCGGACCTGGTGCGGGTCGCTCGCGTGCGCGCCGTGATCGACTTCCTCGCGGAAGCCGTGCTTCGAGATCACGCGGCCGGCGTGTTCGGTTGAGCGCGGCGTGAGCAGAAGAGCGCTACGGCTCGAAAATGTCTACTGGCAGGACTGGAGCGAGGTGATCCAGTCGCTGACGACCTTCACTCCCGGTTGGTCGACGACGTACGTGCCAATCTGCGGCATCCGGTTCTTGTCGTCGAGCGTTTGCATGCGCGCCCAAATCACCGATTCCATCGGTTTGCCGGGAGTGAGGATGGTGTACGTCGCGAGGCCCGCGCCACCCTTCACCGGCGGAGTGCTACAGGCGTTGGTGTTCGCCAAGGGCACTCCGTAGCGAAGATCGAGCGTACCCTGGTTGCCGTCCGCTCGATGACAGAAGGCGCAGTTGGCGTGCAGGTACGAGCGCGCGAGCTCTTCATTGGACGCGCCTGCGGGTGGCTTGCCTTCGAAAGACTCATACGGCGTGGGCAAGGCTTGCAAATACGGCTTCGGCAAGGGCGCATCGAACAGGTTCAGGCGTTCGAGCTTGTCGAGCAAGTTCTCGCCGTTCACCACTCGATTGAGCTGCCTTGTTTCGGGACCGAGCGATGAGCCACCGAGCTTGTTGTGGCAGAGCATGCAATCATATCGGCTGGGATAGGTCCAAGAGACCTGGCGTTGCCCCGTGTCGAACATCACCGTGCGAGCTTCATCGGGGACGACGGTCGCCTCGGTCTGTTGTTCGTTCCATTGGTAGCCGTAGCCGACCCAAGTCTTCGTGTCGCGATGCACGAACAAACGCGTTTCGACGAGCTTGTCGTCGAACATGAAGTTCTTCACGAGCACGCTGCCTACGGGGAATACCCAGCGACCATCGTCTTCGCTACCGTAGCGGCACTCGTCCGGGTTCGCGCTGCAATTCAGCACGTGGATCTTTTGTCCAGCAGGGATCACCATGCCGCGCGTCTTGCTCGCACCGTCGGACCAGAGCGGGCTGTTGACGTCGTACGGGATGACGATATCAGCCATTTTGCGCAGATCGCTGGCAGACATGCAGCCCGTTTCACTGAGCTTCTCGAGCGGTTGTTTGATGTCTACGGGTGGGCTGCAGGGGCCACTGGGCACGTAGCCACCACCACCTGCCGTGCCGGACGAACCGGCCGTGGCGCCGCCTGCCGACCCCGCCGCACCACCCACACCAGCGGTCGACGTTGCCCCTGCCGAGGTCACCCCTGCCGATGATGGCGCACCACCAGTGGCGGGCGCACCGCCGCTCGCAGGGGACATTATTGTCCCTCCTCCACTCGACGGCGCCGGGGACTCATGGTCCGGAGAGCTGCACGCGAGCAGACCGACGACCGCGAGCGACGCGAGCAGTTTGTGCCTCGTATCCGCGCGCATGGTTACTGTTCCTGAGCGCGACAAGCTTTCGAATTTCCACATTGTTCGCACCGTGCGCTGCTTGTCAGAAAAAAGATAAGCCGCGGGTTATATTTTTTTTGGTCACATCCCATGGGTCAGTCGAGCGGCGAGTTGTGCAAACCTCGGGTCCGCAAACGCATCGGCGACGCTGTACAAACAACATGAAATACCGCTGGATATTGGGCTTTTTCCTGGCGCTCTCGGCTTGCGGAAAGAATGGGCAAACATCGAACGACGGAGCAGGCGGCTCTTCTATCACAACCATGGGAGCTGGCACGGGCGGCACGACCACGATCGGCCAAGGTGGAACGATCAGCGCGACGGGCGGGAGTTCAACGGCTGGAAGCACAGCGGCGAGCGGCACGGGCGGAGCACCCGCGGGTGGTAACGCAAGCGGCGGCAGCGCTGGTGCGTCAGTCACGACCAGCGCGAGCGTGCTCGAGCGCAACGGAGGGCCCACACGCGAGAGTCACTGGGTTCAGCCAACGCTGACCAAGGCTGCTGCGGCAAAGATGACGCTCGAAGCGAGCTTCAATGCCACTTTCTCGGGCAACATGTACGCCTCACCGCTGTACATCGAACACGGCCCCGGTGGAAAGGGCGCCTTCATCGCAGTGAGCACGGACAACGTGGTGACTGCTCTGGACGAGGCGACCGGTACGGCCATCTGGACGAAGACTCTTGGTCCGGCGCCCGGTATCAAAGGGCAGGCGTGCGGCGTCAGTTTCGATCCGGTCGGGATTCTGGGCACGCCCGTAATCGACGAAAAATCCGGCACGATTTACGTCGCGGCGCCGATCGGTACCGATACCGTCGAGCGTCAAGAAATCCACGCGCTGTCGATTGCGGATGGCGCGTCACGCGCTGGCTGGCCCGTCAATGTCAGTGCGATGAAGGCGGGCAGCTTAGCCTTCAACACGAAATTTCAAAACCAACGCAGCGCGCTGTCGCTCGTCAACGGCATCGTCTACGTGGCCTATGGTGGTTTCTCGGGTGATTGCGACGACTACCACGGTTGGATCGTCGCTGTCGACGCTGCGGACCCGACCAAGGTTGGAGCATGGGCCACCGCAGGGCAAGGCGAAGCGATCTGGGCGTCGGGCGGTTTTGCTTCGGATGGCACGAGCATCTTTCCGGTGACCGGAAATGGCAAAGCAACCAGTCGCGACGCGACCAACAGCGAATCGATCGTGCGGATCTCGGGGCTGGCGCAGTTCCAAAAGTCGAATCAAAACGAGTTCTATCCCTCGGTTTGGAAGTCGATGGACTCGGCTGACTTGGATCTGGGCAGCTCGAACTCGCTGTTGATGCGCATTCCCGGTGCTTCCATGCCGGAGCGGGTACTCGTCGCAATCGGCAAAGACGCGCAAATTTACCTGCTGGACCCCAATAACCTCGGTGGCAGCGACGGACATCTCGCCGCGCTTCAGGTCGCCAACCCGCCGATGCCGGCACTGGCCGGCGTCAAGACCTCACCGACCGCATACACCACCGCAAACGGCACGTATGTCGCGTTCACGGTGGAGAGTGCGCCGGATTGCCCGAACAACGTGACCGGTCGAGCGGTGATGGGCGTGAAGATCACCGGCGGTTCGCCGCCCACGGCGGAGATCGCGTGGTGCGCACCCGGGCCGAACCCACCGGCGGCTCCGATCTCGACGACCACCGACGGCAAATCCGAAGCGATCGTTTGGTACGTGGCCAACGGGCAGCTGAAGGGCGTCGACGGCGACACCGGTCAGAGTGTGTTCGATGGCGGTAGTGGCTCGTGCGCTGGTGTCCAACGTTGGACCTCGCCGATCGCGGTCAAGGGCCGGATTGTCGTCGGCGCGAACGGCAAACTGTGCTCGTGGGCGCCTTCGCTCTGAGGTCGCGTTACGTATTTGCCCCACCGGGCTAACGCTCATCCTGGAAGTTTTCGGCGGGGCCGCTGCGGAAATGGCCGTGGAGCTTTTCCCGACCGTATTTAGGCCGACGGAAAAGAGAAGCTCCCGCTATTGCCCATTGAAGGACTCCGTGAACTCAACGACTTTTCGCGGCTTCGGCTCGCGCGCAACACGCGAGCTGAAGCGCAATCATCGAGGTGACTCCGGGATCACTGGTTGTTGCGCACTGAGCTGGCTCGGTGCGGGCCCCGTGAATTGGTGTTCCGAAGTCGTCGATGCCCTGCCTGCTTTCGTCGGTTCCGGTTACTCAATTCGAGTAGCGGGCTCCGCCCGCTGAGGAATGCCGTTCGTCCTGCAAAACTATGTGGAAGCTGGGTGCGCGTTTCGCTCGTAGCGTGCGTTTGCCTGGCTTCTTCGTGACTCACTTCGCGACGAACAGCGTCTCACTCAAAGGACTCAAGCTGGCAATGACCCACTCGAACGATCTGCGCTTCGGTCGCAAAGCGCTTTTAGGCCTATTTTTGCTCGGACTTGCTTCTTTGCCGAGCATCGCCCGTGCGGACGCTGCGCCCATCGAAGTGACGGCAAAGTTGCTGGAAATCCCGTCGAAGATCCCGCCAGACGACCTGTACGACTACGCCTACGTGATGCGTTATCAGGTGCAGGGCGGCGCATTGGATGGTCAGTCCATTCTCGTCGCTCACTACAAGCCGCTCGTGCCGCGCTCCAAGATCAAGGACAAGATGAAGGCGCACGTCGGTGGCAAGTTGCGCAGCTTCAATCAGGGTGATGTGCACAAGCTCAAGCTAGCGGCTGACTTGAAGTCCATCTGGAAAGGCGCGCTGGTAGATGAATACGCGGCGACCGACCACAAGAGCATTCGCTACTGGTGTCTTCAGGCAGACCCGGCCTGATCCCTGCTCGGAGCGTATCACTTGGATCTCAGACAATGGCGCGCCCGAGGCGCGTGGCTGGTGGCGTGCATCTTTCTAGCAGGCGCGAGCGTGCCCTTCTTCTTGGCCCAGCGCTCTGCCAGCCGAAACGCCGCACGCGTGGCGCGCCTAGAGGCAAGCCTGCACACAAACGGGCGAGCACCCAGCTTGGACGCGCCGCTGTCTCTGCGCGTTTCCAGCTTGGAGGGCTTGCTGGCGAGCTGGGAAACCATCGGCGGCTGCGGCGCGGGCAGCTCGACGGGCGCGGGCGGCGGCATCAAGTGGATCGGTCGCAGCGTCACGGGCGGAGCCTTCCAGCTGCAGTCAGTCGGCACGTACCTGCATCTGAAAGACGGCTATAACCTCACGCTGTTTACTCAGGTCTCGCGAGACCTCGGCGAGAAGTGGAACGTCGGCTTCGCGGTCCCGCTGCTTTACAAGTACTACCGAGACTATCGCGGCTTGCCGGTAGACATTTCCAACAGCGGCTTCGGCGACGTGGCCGCGTTTCTGACGCGCCGCTTCGGCGAAATCAACGATACCACGTTGACGCTGCTAGTCGGCTTTCCGACGGGCGTGTACGACGCAACCTACAAGAACGACCTCCTGACGCAGGAGAAGCAACTCGGTCTCGGTAAGTTTACCGGTAGCGCGACCGTCGATCATACCTTCGACGAGACCTGGGGTCTGATCGTGGTCGGCGCTTCTGCCGCGTATCGCGGTGGAGAAAACTCGCTCGGCAACTATCGCGCGCCCGCCGCGTCCGTGTACGGCTACAGCGGCTATTTCATGGGTCCTTGGGTGCCTTCACTCGGGCTTACATTGTCGCACTTCTTCGGTGCCGATCGGGACCGAGGGCTGGAACAGCAGGTCCTGTTGTGGTCACTCGCCGGGACCTTCGAGCTCGAATGGTCTACGGACTGGATCGCCATCTTGGGTGGCGTTTCCTTGCCCTTTGGTTGGGACGAGCGCGGCTACGTCGACGGCGCCAACAGCAATCACGCCTCCGTGTTGCAGCCGTGGACGGTTGGCCTTGGAGTCACGATTTCCCCGTTTTGACGAGCCCAGCATGATGCACTGGTCCAATCAGCCCCGCTTTCGTTCGCGCGCACTGGGTTGCGCGCTCGCCTGCGGTGCGGCCAGTACCGGGCTATCGCCCTCTGCGGACGGAGACATCTGGTGGCACCTCGCTGCCGGGCGCGAGATGGTAACGCGCGGTGCGCTGCTGTTCAGCGATCCATTTTCGGTCAGCGCAGGCGGGCGCCCGTGGGTCGATGTGCACTGGCTGTTTCAGTTGGCTGTGTTCGCGGTGCATCGAGCGTGCGGCCTCGCGGGCTTGGTCTGGGTCAAATGTGCGTTGCTGGGACTCGGCGCGTCACTGCTCTACCTCGCCGTCCCGGAGCGGCGGGGCTCGTGGGCGAGAGGGTTACTGCTGACTTCGCTCGTCGGCGGCTTGCTGGCCGCGCGCGCATTGCTCTTGCTGAGACCGGTGATCGGAACGCTGCTGCTCTTGGCGTTCTTTTTCTTGCAGTTGGAGCGCTTCGGGCGTGATGGGCGTCTCCGCCAGCTGTGGCCGCTGCCGGTCGCGCAGGTCTTGTGGGCGAACTTTCAGGGGCTTTCGGCGCTGGGGCCCGCGGTCGTCGCGGCCTATGCGGTGGCTGCAACTGCCTTTGCATTCGGCGGCACGACACGCGGCTGGCCCTTCGCAGCGGAGGCTTCGCACGAGCTGTCGCCCGCACGACGCGCGCGCTGGTTGCTCGCGACCCTCGGCGCCTGCGCCCTTGCATCCTTCATCACGCCCTTCGGCGTGCGCGGGGCGACACTGCCTGCCGTGCTGCTCGGCCGCTTGCTGCCGGGTGAGCACGACGTGTTCGCGCGCAACGTCGCCGAGAACCTGTCCCCGTTCGTCTTGGAGGGAGTGTCCGGGGGTGAGCAGTGGCACTTCAAGTGGAGTCTCGCGCTGTTCGGGCTCGCCGCGCTCATCGCGGGTCGCCGGCTCAAGCTCAGCCACGCCTTGCTCTTGCTCGGGTTGGCTGGCTTGGCGGCGCTGAGCAACCGCAACGTGCTGCTATTCTATTGGCTCGGCGCTCCGATCCTGTCGATCTACCTCGGGCCAGCGCTGTGGCGGGCGGTCGCCGGCCGCTTTCGACGACAGGGGCTGCAGATAGCGGCCGCGTTCAACGCGGCGCTGGTCGCTCTGCTCTTCTGCACTTCGGCGCTGGCGAGTCTCCGCGAGTCCCCATTGTCGGAACCGAGCCCGTTTCGCACACCCGCGATCAGCGCTGAACGCTTGGCTGACCTGCCCGCGGGAGGCAAGCTGTTCTCTGCGGATCATTACGGCGGCTACCTCATTTGGCGGCTCTATCCGCGCTTTCGCCCGTATATCGACACCCGGCTCGTGCTGCGCTCGGCCGAGGAGTACGAAACGTACCTACGTCTGGCGGACGAACCGGAGCGTTTCGATGCCTTTCAAGCGCGACATGGCTTCGCCTACGTCGTTTTACCGGTGGCGTTTCCCGAGCGCTACCAGCGGCTGATCGCGCATCTCTACGAGAGCCCAGCGTGGAAGCTGCTGTACACGGACGGTTCCGAGGTTCTGTTCGGCCGCCGTGATCTCAGCCGTGAGCTCCCCGAACAGCGCGTGACGGAGGTAGAGGACGCGCAGCAGATCCTGGCGGAGCTGCAGCAGCGCTACTCTGGGTTACCGAAAGTTCAAGCCGCAGCGCGCCTCAACCTGTCGACTCTGCTCGGTGCGCTCGGGCAGTTCGAGCCCGCGCGCAGCGTGCTGCAGGATCTCGACACGAAAGACGCGCGCGCGCTCGAGGCTCGGCTGCGCTTTGCAGCCGGAGAGCTGGAGATTGCTCAGCAGTTGGCTCAACGAGCCTTGCAGGGGGATCGAGACGACGTTCGCAGCTTGAACCTCATGGCGCGCATCGCGGTGCGTCGCGGTGAGGCCAGCGAAGGGGTTGGTTTCTTGCGGCGAGCGCTGCGCGCTCGACCGTTCGATCCCGAGGCGACGGAGCTTTTGGCCCAGTTGGAGGAGAGTTCACCATGAAATCACTTCTCGAAATCAGTCGCCCTCGCCTTCGAAGCGGGGCCGCGGCAATGGTCCTTGTGAGTGCCGCATTGGCCTGTGGCGTGGTCGAGCACCCGCATCCGCAGCAGGCAGTCGACCACAGTAACGACTTCGGCCCCTTGGCTGGCGCGGCGACGATCCCCGCGGCCGCCGGAGGCCCTTCGCCGACTGGTGGCACTTTCAACAACCCGGGCGTGGGCGGTGCCGCGGGAAGCTTCGGATTTGCCGGCCAGGGCGGCAGCGGCACGCCGCTTCCGAGTGCCGGCGCGGGCGGTGCCTCTCCCGGCGCAGCCGGTGCCTCTCCCGGCGCAGCCGGCGCGCCGAGTTCGGGGGTGACCATCACCCTGGGGGGTGTCAACGTCCCCAAAGAGAAAGCCATCGCGTTCATTCACATTGGCCACTCCAACATGTACGGCGAGGCCAGCACTCCCTTCAGTTCGCGCGCCTATCACTATACGGAAACCAATCCCCACGGATACATGTACAAGGTGGGCTCGTCTCCCACGCTCTGTAAGGAGCCCACCGCTGGCGGCCCGGGCGCCGGGCCTGGCACCGCTCTGGTCAAGGAAGCCATCGCTTTGGCTCCGGATTACTACTTCATCTCGCTCGGCTACGGGCAACCCTCGGCCTACTGCTCGCAATTCGTGCCCGGCGGTCTCTACTATGACGACCTGATCGCCGCTTCGAAGGCGATCAAAGGGCGAGTCACGTTCGGCGCGATCTTCATTTATCTGGGCATCACCGAGCGCCATGGGACCGCGGCGGACGTGAATGGCTTCCCGGATTGCATCAACACGCTGGTCAGCGCGATTCGCAAAGACGTGGGCGAGCCGAACTTGCCAGCGCTGATGAACGACTACGAGGTCGAGGCCTCGGGTGAATTCGTGGTCGGCGGCGCCGTGTACAACGCGATCTATCCGCAGATCCAAAAGACACCCAGCGTCGTCTCCAACTTCGCGCTCGTGTCCGCGGCGACCTTGGCCATGCAAGACGATCACCATTTCAACTTCGACGGCCAGCGCACCTGGGCACAGCGCGCGCTGAAGACGATGAAAGACAAGGGCTGGTTCCCCTGGGCACCCTGACGCGCGCACATGGTCTTTTCCAGTCAGATATTTTTGTTCTACTTTTTGCCGCTGGTGCTGGCGGCCTATTATCTGCTGCCGTTCCGAGCTCGCACGGCGCTGATCGCGCTCGCAAGCTACGTCTTTTACGGCTGGGCGAACCCGATCTGGGCCGTAATCATGTTCTTCGGCTCCAGCGTAGACTACGTGTGCGGGCTCCTGCTGCTGCGGATGTCGCGCTTGCCGGACGTCGATGGGCTACCACCCGTGATTGGTCCCGAGGTGACTCGGACCCGCGGCATGAAGCTCACGCTCGCGACGTCGATCGTCACCAACTTGGGTCTGCTGGCAGTCTTCAAATACACCGGGTTCGTCGCCGAGAACATCAACGCGCTCGCTAGCCTGCTCGGAAGTTCCTCGCAGCTCGTGCCCGTTTTGCACGTGGTGCTGCCGGTCGGCATCTCCTTCTACACCTTCAAAGCGATGAGCTACGCCATCGACGTGTATCGCGGTGAAGCGCGGCCCATGCGGCGCTTCACCGACTACATGTGCTTCGAGGCGTTCTTCCCGGATTTGGTCGCCGGCCCCATCATTCGCTACGCCGCTTTGGAAGAACAAATGCGGGTGCGACGCCACACGGTCGACAAATTCGCGCGCGGCGTCGCCTTCTTTTCGCTGGGGATGGGCAAGAAGATCTTGCTCGCAAACCCGATGGGGCACCTCGCCGACACCGCCTTCGCCGCTGGTTCGAAGCACTTTTACGACGCCTGGCTCGGGTTGATCGGCTACGCCTTTCAGATCTACTTCGACTTCGCGGGCTATTCCGACATGGCGGTGGGCCTGGCGTTGATGCTCGGCTTCGTGTTGATTCAGAACTTCGATTCACCGTACAAGTCGCGCAGCATCACCGAATTTTGGCGGCGTTGGCACATCAGCCTCTCCACTTGGCTGCGCGATTATCTCTACATTCCGCTGGGCGGAAACCGCAAAGGGCCCGTGCGCACGTACGTGAACTTGATGACCGTGATGCTCTTGGGCGGTCTCTGGCACGGAGCGAGCTGGAACTTCGTCATCTGGGGCGGCATTCACGGAGGCATGCTGGGCCTCGAGCGCAAACTCGGTGACTCGCACCCCTTGCGACGCTTGCCGGCGAGCGTGAGCGTTGCCTTCACGTTCCTGATCGTGTGCATTTCGTGGGTCTTCTTTCGGGCAAAGACGCTCGGGCAAGCCACCACCTATCTGAGCTCGCTGTTTGGCCTGAGCACAGTGTCCGAAGCCTCGGACGTCGTATCCGGCGCGCTCCATCCGCCGTATTACCTGACCTTGTTCGGATTGTGCGGGGTGATCGTCTTCTTCATGCCGAACAGCTGGCAGCTGACCGCGCGCTTGTCTTGGCCGCGGGTTGCGTTCGCGACCGGCGCGATGGCGCTCGCCACGCTGATGATGTGGACGCAAACGATCAACCCGTTCTTGTACTTCCAATTCTGAGGACGCCGGATGAGTAGCTCATTGTCAGTCGCCTCACCGATGACTCAGCGCGGTGGACCCACGGACCCCGGCCATGACGAACAGTTGCGTCGCGGCATCATCGCGACCGACGTCAGCCGTCCGGCTGCGTGGCTGCTCACTTTGCTATTCCTGACCGCCATCTACGCGCTGCCGCTCTCGCAAGCGTACCTGGAGAAGCGCGAGGGTGAGGATTCATCGCTCGGCGAGCTGTTCCAACGCGCGCCGACCGCGGAACACCTGCGCCAAGTAGAGAAGGGCATCGAAGACGCTTCTTACGCGAAGGCCTGGGTGCAGCCTCGTGCCCAGCTTTGGCTCACGCGGCTTGGCCGCGTGGGTAACAAACTGTCAGTGGTCGGGCACGACGGTTGGCTCTACTTCACGCCCGGCGTTCTCCACGTGGGCGGCCCCGGCTTTCTCGAGCGCAGCGCGCAGCTGAGCCGTGAAAAGGACGCCCTCGACGCGGGCCAAGAAGCCGTGCACGCCGACCCCATCCCGGCCATCTTGGCGTTTCAGCGCGCGCTTTCGCAGCGCGGCGCGCGGCTCGTGCTGTTGCCCATGCCCGACAAGGCCGCGCTCGAGCCCGCGCCCCTTCATGGGCGTCCCGGGCGAACCAGCGCGCCGGCGCAGAACGTCGACTATGACCGTTTTCTCGAGCAGCTGCGCAAGGCGGGCGTGGCTGTCTTCGACGCGCGCAAAAGCGCGCTGCAGCGCAGCGAGCAACCGCTGTATCTCGTGCAAGACACGCACTTTACTCCGCAGTTCATGGAGCAGATCGCGAAAGATTTGGCCAAGATGGTCGACTCGCTCGGCGTATTGCCGAAGCTTGCCGACGCGCCCGTGCTTCACGCGGTCGAGCAGCCCGCGTCACGCGTCGGTGACTTGGTCGACATGCTCAAGCTGCCGGAGGAGCAGCAGCTCTTTCAACCTCAGTCGGTCCTGGTGCATCAGGTGCAAGACGAGAGCGGTGAAGCTTGGGAGTCCGACCCCAGCGCCGACGTACTGTTGCTCGGGGATAGCTTCACGAACATCTTCTCGCTCGAGGGCATGGGTTGGGGAAATTCCTCGGGCTTGGCGCCGCATCTGGCGCTCTCGCTGCGCCGCCCAATCGACGTGATCGCCCAAAATGATTCCGGTGCGTTTGCCACCCGTCAGGCCCTTTCCCGCGAGCTTTCGGCAGGCCAAGACCGCTTGGCAGGCAAGCGCGTGGTGATCTGGGAGTTTGCGTCACGCGAGCTGTCAGTGGGCGACTGGAAACTCCTGGACTTTCCGACCCCGCCGCCTGCGGAGGCCCAATAATGCGAACGGTTTTCATCACGGGTGCTGCGGGTGTCATGGGCACGCGCTTGACCGCGCGCTTGCGCAAGGCTGGTTGGAACGTGCGCGCGCTGGTGATGCCAGGCGACCCGCTCCGCTCACGCGTCGACCGCTTGGGCTGTGAAGTGCGCGAAGGTGACATCAGCGATGCCAGCTCGTTGCGCGGCGCTTGTGACGGCGTGGATCTGGTTTACCACCTGGCCGCCGTGATCATCTCGCACGACCCCAGCGTATTTCAGCGCGTGAATCGCGACGGCACGGCCAATGTCGTCGCGGAGGCGCAGCGCAGCGGGGTCGGGCACTTCGTCTATGTGTCGTCGGCGTCGGTCACCTATCCGCGTCGCACGCGCTACGCGGAATCCAAGCTCGAGGCGGAGCGCATCGTCGCGAGCGCCGGCATCCCGTACACCATCGTGCGTCCCACGCTGGTGTACGAGCAAGGCGGAGCCCAAGAGATCATGATGTTCTTGGACTACCTGAAGCGTTATCCGATCGTGCCCTTCATCGGTACGGGTGGCGCGCTCAAGCGCCCAGTCTGGTCCGAAGACGTGGTGGACGGCCTTTCGCGCCTGGCCGGCGCCCGCATCGCGCACGGAAAAATCTACAATTTCAGCGGCGGAGAAGCGATTTCGATGCGAGAGCTGGCCGAGCTCTTGCTGCAGTACCACGACCGGCCACGCCCCGTGCTGCCGCTACCGGTATTCGCCTGCCGCGCGGCTGCGGCGCTGCTCTCCGTGCTGATGAAGAAACCGCCGCTCACGTCGAGCGCGATCGCCGGCATCGTCAACGACGCAAACTTGGACCCGAGCGAAGCGATGCGAGACCTCGGCTACGCCCCACTCGGGGTACGCGCCGGCTTTCAGCATTGCTTCTCCAACGCTCAAACCCGAGCAAGCACATTTTCTACCAGCGCGATGTCGATCGCGAAAGGACAAGTCCGATGAGTCAGCTTTCACCATTCAAGCCCCTGGCCCTCCTGTGCACGGCGGCTCTGACTGCCTGCGCCGCGCTCTCTGGGGCGCCGCCGAAGGGCGCGGACGAGGCGCCCCCGGCGGAAGCTACGGCGTTGATGAAGGAAGTCGGCGAGAAGGCCAACGGCACGATCGTGTGGTCCAGCTCGCGCGTTGGAAACCACGACCTTTTCACGATGAAGACCGACGGTTCCGACGTGAAGCAGATCACCAAAGGCGACGAGGTCGATTGGTTTCCGCGTTTCTCTCCGAGTGGCGAGCAAATCCTGTTTTGCCGAAGCAAGAAGGGCTGGGTCAGCGAACGCGACGCGAACGCCAGCGATAAATGGGACCTCTATACCGTCAAGCCCGACGGCTCGGACCCGAAGAAGGTCGTGGACAGCGCCAGCTGGGGTAGTTGGGTTTCCGAGGACGAGATCTTGTACGTGCGCGGGACCAAGGTGTTCAAAGCCAAGCTCGGCTCGAAAGAAGAAACCCAGCTGATGGACAGCGAGGGAGTCTCGGAGCTGAGCGGCGCGCTCCTGCAACAACCAGAGCTCTCGAGCGACGGTAAGTACTTGGCCGTCACGCTGCGCGGCTCCAAGCGAGAGACCGGCATTTGGAACATCGCCAAGAAGACTTGGACGCAGACCGGGCTCGGTTGCCAAGTGAATTGGACGCCGGATCACAGCGCGATCTACTGGGTTCATCCCACCGGCAATGGCGGCAGCCGCGTACTCCGCATGCCGATCGAAAACGGCACGCCGCCCAAAGACCCAGATGAAGACAAGCTGGAGTTCATGGACTTGCCCGGGCGGCGATCCCACGAATATTTCCCGCAGCTGTCGCGCGACGGCAAATGGCTGGTTTGGGGCATTACCCAGCGCGGGCACGATCACGACACCGCCGACTACGAGATCTACTTGTGGGAAGTCGGCACGCCACGCGAAAAAGCCGTCCGGCTCACGTACAACTCGGCCAACGATCGCTGGCCAGACATCTTCATCCCAGGGAGCACGCGATGAGCCAGGTCCGCATCGCGGTTCTTGGCGCGGGCGGTTTCATCGGCTCGCATTTGGTGCCGGGGCTGCTCGAGCGCTTCGACTGCCAAATCGATGCCGTCGACCTCGACTTGCAAAAGCTCGAGTGTCACGACACGCGCGTTCGCCGCATCGAGGCGCGGGTCGAAGATCCTGGGCTCGTGGAAGCAGTGACGAGCCGCTGTCAGGTGGTCATCTCGCTCACCGCGCTGTGTAATCCCGCCCAGTATTCGACGATCCCGCTGGAGGTGATCGACGCGAGCTTCACTCACCTGCTGCCGCTCGTGACAAGTTGCTCGCAGCGAAAAATACGGTTGATTCACTTCTCGACCGCCGAGGTCTACGGGCGCCGCGCATTGAATGGCGAGGGCGAGCCGACCGAGCGCATGAGCGAAGACGACTCGTGCTTCTTGCTCGGTCCGGTGGAACGGGAACGCTGGACCTATTCCTGCGCCAAACAGCTCTTGGAACGGGTGATCTGGGCTCAGGGGAGACACGGCTCTCTGCCGTTCACGATCATTCGTCCCTTCAACACCATCGGTGCGCGCATGGATTACCTGCCAGGGATCGACGGCGAAGGGACGCCGCGCGTTCTGGCTTGTTTCATGAACGCTCTGTTGCGCGGGCAGCCCTTGCCGCTGGTGAACGGCGGTCAGCAGCGGCGCGCGTTCATGGACGTGAGCGACATGACCGAAGCGGTGTGTCGCGTGCTCGAACGCCCGAAACAGAGCAATGGCCAGATCTTCAACCTCGGCAATCCAGACAATGACATCAGCATCGCGGAGCTGGCGCGGCTGCTGGCGGACGCATTTGCTACGCTCGAGCCCGGGCGGGAGCCCGCACGCTACGAGGTAGTCTCGGCCGAAGCGGTGTACGGACCTGGTTACGATGACACTCAGCAGCGCATCCCGGACGTGAACAAGGCTCGGCAACTGCTGGGTTGGAAGCCGCTCAAGACTCTCGCTGAAACCCTGCCGCCGATCGTGCGTGACTACGCGGAGCGCTACGGCGAACGCGTGGCCGCAGCCAGCGCGGCCCGGCCGATGCTCCGCGCGAGTTCCGAATGAAACTGAGCGTGGTCATTCCAGCCTACAATGCCGCACGGCACATCGAGACCGTGCTCGAGCGCGTCTCCCGACTCGTCTCCTGCGGTTTGCAGCAGGTCATCGTCGTCGATGATGGCAGCCGCGACGCGACGGCGCAGCTCGTGCGAGACTTTCGCGCCAGCGGGTTTGGTCTCGACCTGCTTTCGCGGAGCAAAAACGGGGGCTACGGCGCGGCCATGAAAGACGGCTTGGCCGCAGTGCGCGAAAACGACCCGGACGTGGTGGCGTGCATTCACGCAGACGGCCAGTACGCGCCGGAAGTCTTGCCGGAGATGATCGAGCAGCTGTCGCGGCGGCGGCTCGCGCTGCTGCAAGGTTCGCGCATCGCCGGCGGGAGCGCGCTCCGCGGCGGGATGCCGGTCTACAAGTACGTGGGCAACGCGCTGCTCAACCTGCTCGAAAATCAGACCCTCGGGTTGTCGTTGACCGACTATCACAGTGGCTACCTCGTGTATGGGTCTGCCGCGCTCGGCCTACCGTTCTCGGAGCTCTCCGATAGCTTCGATTTCGATTTGGAAGTGATTGCGACGGCGCGCGCCCACGGA
>DASSMT010000121.1:0-18005 GCA_035688655.1 Polyangiaceae bacterium
TGGATCGGCGTGAGGTCACGGTGGCCGAGTACGACGCCTGCGTCCGCTTCGGTCGCTGCAAGCCGCCGCCGTTCGAGCGTGGCGCCACCCGATTCCGGCAGCCCCAACTGCCCGTCACGCTGGTGACCTGGGACGACGCCCAGGCGTTCTGCGCGTTTCGCGGCGCACGCTTGCCGACCGAAGCGGAATTCGAGCGCGCGGCACGTGGCCCGACCGGACGACGCTTTCCCTGGGGCCAGCTCCCCAACTCGCGGGTCGCGAATCACGGTCGGCTGGGCATCGATTTGACCGACGACAGCGACGGCTTCAGCGAACTTTCGCCGGTCGGCTCCTTCAACGCCGGGCGCACCCCCGACGGTTTTCTGGACTTGGCGGGCAACGCCGCGGAATGGGTTCAGGATCGCTACGCGACCCAATATCCCGACGCCGAGCAGATCGACCCGCAAGGCCCCGACGCCGCCCAAGCCACGAGTGCGCGGGTGGTCCGCGGTGGCAGCTACGAGTCCCCGATGGCTTGGCTGCGGGGCGCCGCGCGCGGCGCCTATTTGCCGAGCGAACGACGCCCCTCGCTCGGCTTCCGTTGCGCTCGGTCACAGCACTCGCTACTGGCCGCTGACGGCCTCAATCATGAGCTTCGATAAGCCCCTCGATATCCCCAAGCCGAAGCTGCGCCTGCCCATCCACGAGGCCACGCAGTTCGTGCTCGTTCGCCCGCACTATCCCGAGAACGTGGGCGCAATCGCGCGCGCGATCAAGACCATGGGCTTCACGCAGCTGACGCTGATGAAGCCCGGTCGCTTGGCCGTGCCGGAACACGAAATGGCCTTCAAAATGGCCGTGAAATCCTGGGACGTGCTAAACGCCGCGCGGCGCGTCGACGACCTCGGCAGCGCCCTTTCAGGCGTCGGCTTGGTGCTCGCAACCACCGCTCGGCGCGGCTTCTCCGGCATCATCCAGCCGCGCGAAGCGGCCGCACGCGCCGTCCAACATGCGGCGGCCGGCGGCAAAGTGGCCTTTTTGTTCGGCAACGAAAAGTCGGGCTTGTCCGAAGCCGAGCACGCCTGGGCCACTCTCCACGTGCGCATCCCCATGGCCGCCGATCAACCCTCGGTGAACCTGGCCCAAGCCACCCAAATCATCGCCTACGAACTCCTCGTCGAAGCCCTCGCCGAACGCGCGCGCCAAGGCGCCCCCATCACCCTCGACAGCTTCGACGACATCGATACGGCCGCCCAGGTCGAGACCGACGAGGACGACCCCACCTCAGAGAAAGATGCATGAGCGCCCAGAGCGCTCCCAGAGTTTGAACCGCCAAGACGCCAAGACGCTCAGATACAAGGGAGAAGAGAGAAGATTTGGTGGGTTCCCTCTGAGCGGCGCATCACGTCGCGGTGACCTTGCAGTTGCACAGGTAATCCAGGTGACGTCAGACGTCGACCGGTGGTCGGAAACGTCACCCATCTACCCGGTCTGCACCCTCTAATTCCACATACGCCCGGCTCAAAGGGACTTGGTGGTTCCGCGCGAAGTGACTTGCCGTTACGGATGAACCCCCAACTCTCCCTCTTCTGGCGTCTTGGTGTCTTGGCGGTCAATCCCCTCTCTCTCGTCCGCGACGCCGAAGGCTGGGCCGGGGTGGGCGCGGCTTCGTGACCATCAAAAACCTATAGTAGGCTGAGTGCTTCTCAGATGAGCACCGAGCCGATCTTCGATTTGCGTTCCGACACCGTGACGCGGCCGGGGCGCGCGATGCGCGAGGCGATGGCGAATGCGCCGGTGGGTGACGACGTGTACGGTGAAGATCCCACCGTGATCGCGCTCCAAGAGCGCACGGCCGAGCTGCTCGGCAAAGAAAGCGCGCTGTTCGTCGCCTCGGGTACGATGAGCAATCAAATCGCGCTGCTCGTCCATACCAGGCCGGGAGATGAAGTCGTGATCGGCGAGGGCGCGCATGTCGCGTTCTATGAGTCGGGCGCGGGAGCAGCGCTCGCGGGGGTGCAATTTGCGCAGGCGGGTGCGGGCGGTTTGTTCGAAGCAGACGAGTTGAGCGCGGTGGTCAAACCCCGGGCCGATTATCACCCCCGCAGCTCGCTGGTCTGCTTGGAGAACACGCACAATCGCGCCGGCGGGCGCATTTTTCCGCAGGCGAAGGTGGAAGCAGTCGTGAAGCGCGCGCGTGAACACGGGCTCTCGGCGCACCTCGACGGCGCCAGGTTGTGGCATGCGGCGCTCGCATCGGGTCGTTCCGAAGCCGAGCTCGCTCGACCGTTCGACACCGTGAGCGTGTGCTTCTCGAAGGGCTTGGGGGCGCCCGTGGGCTCCGCGCTGGTGGGCTCACGCGAGCTTTTGCAGGCCGCGCGGCGCTACCGCAAGATGCTCGGCGGCGGCATGAGGCAAGCGGGGATCTTGGCTGCCGGCGCATTGTTCGCGCTCGATCAGCAACGGCTGCGCTTGCACCTCGACCACGAGGCAGCCCGAGTGCTGGCGGGCGCGCTCGCGCAGCTTTCTGGCGTCGAGCTCGTGACACCGGAGACGAACATCGTGTCCTTCACGATCGCGGGGCTCAGCGCGGAGCAGGTGGTCGCCGCCGCGCGGGCCCGCGGCGTGCTGGTCAACGCGACCGGCCCGCACTCGCTGCGCGCGGTGACGCACCTCGATCTCTCGGCGGGAGACGTCGCGCAGGCCGCCGAGCGCTTGTGCGATGCGATCGTAGCCGTCGCGCAAGCGCGCGGAGCCGCTCCGTGAAGCGCCTACTGCGCTGCTTCACGCTCGCGGTCGTGCTCAGCGCTTGTGGGGGGCCCAGCTTGCCGCCCGCGTACGTGAAGGCGCGCAGCGCGGCCGAGAGCGCCTATGCGAAAGGCCAGTTCGTCGAATCGGCCGAAAGCTGGCTGAGCGCGGCAAACAGCGCCCAGAGCGCGCGCGACCGCAGTGAGGCGCGCTACCGCGCGGCCGCCAGCTACGAACGGGCCGGCCGCACCGACGATGCGCGAAAATGGTACGGCGTGCTCGCGGCCGGCAAGAGCGAACGCGCCCCACGGGCGACCTTCGCCTTGGCCGAGCTGCGCGTGAGCAGCGGCGATGTCGAAGGTGGGCTTTCCGATCTGGAGCGCGCCATCGTCAAATATCCGAGCTCGGCGATCGCCGCGCTCGCATTGCGTCGCTATTTTTCTGCGCTCACCGAGCACGGAGGAGATCGCGCCGTACTCGACTACATTCAGCGAGTGGAAGCAGAGCTCGACCAGACCGAGCTCGCCGAGCAGCTATTGTACGAGCGAGCACGGCGTCTGGAGGCGCTCGGCGCGCTCGCCGATGCCTCTGCCGCCTACCGGGTGGTCGCCGATCGCTTCCCGTATCCGTATGGGGCGTATTGGGACGACGCCCTGCTCCATGGCGCCGAATGCGAGCAACGCCTGGGCAGATCGGAGCAGGCCATCCTGCTCTTGGAACGAATGCTGCGCGCACGCGAGACCTCTCACCTATCCGGCAGCTATGAGCGCCCGCATTTCGCGGACGCGGCCTATCGCGTCGCCGAGCTGTACCGCGACGCGCGGCACGACCCGGCGGCAGCGCGCCGCGCCTTCCGCGGTGTCTTCACCGACTACCCGACGAGCACGCTGCGAGACGACGCACTCTGGCAAGAAGCGCGACTCGCTCGCGGCGCTTCCGAGCAGGACGCGTGCGAGCCGCTCCAGCTCTTGGTCCGAAACCTACCCGATTCGCGCTATGTGCCGTGCGCGCACGAAATTTGCGCGAAAATCGCGCCCGTCGCGCGACGGGCGTGCGCAGGCTACATCGAACGGGAACTGCGCGAACCGAGCTCCGCGGCAAAGCCAGAGGCATCCGGATCGGCCGAATGAGCTCTGGCCAGCCGGGCCGAGCTCACTCCGTATCCTCGTCCTTCTCTTCGTCTTCGTCGTCTTCGTCGTCTTCGTCGTCTTCGTCGTCTTCGTCTTCGTCGTCGAAGTCGTCGTCCGGCTCGTCCGATTCTTCGTCTTCGTCGTCGTCGGCGGTTTCGCTCTTCGCTTCCGTCTTGAGATCGATGCCGACTTCGCCGAGCTGCGTCTCGAGTAACTCGAGCAGCTCGTCCACGTCGTCACCGCCCCATTCGTCGATCACGTCGGTCAAAAATTCGAAAAAATCGCCGTTGTCGAGGCGACGCTCGATTTCCTCGACCTGATCTTCGGTAAATGCCTCGAGGATGTCTTCCCTGAGTGACTCAGTGTCATCCTCCTCGATGGCCTCTTGCGCAGAAAGTCGAATCTGCCGGACAGCACGTTTGTCGAGGTGAATTTCCATTCCGATAGCTTCCTGGGGACTCGACCCGGCTTTAGACGAAGGATTCGGGTACAGTCAAGCCCGTGACGACGACAAAGGTCGAACTGGCTCGTCCCGCGAAAGCCAGAGCGTGCCCCCAGAGCCACGCGCACCGCAGGAAAGCCGCTTCGTTCGCATTCGCCGCGCACACGCTGCTGTTTCTTTTCGCGTTCGCGAATCGCGCGTCGGCCCAGCAGTCGCAACGACCGCCACCCAACAACGTGGAGTACTTTCAGTACGGCGTCGCGGTGGTGGTCGAAAAATTGGCGTCGGGTGGGGACGTCTGTCCTTCGCCCCCCGCCACCGAGCCGAGCCCGAGCGGCCCAGAGCTGAGCAAGACGGGCACACCGTGCATTCTCGGCAGCGGTGGCGGGCTGGCCATTCGCATGGGCTATCGCTCGCGCGGCCCTTGGTTTTTGGGCGGCGCTTACGAATTCGCGCGGACGGATTCTGGCAATCTGCTCCGCTTGGGTATTTTGCAGCAGTTGCGGGGTGAGGCGCGGTACTACCTCGACGAGGGAAACCGCCTCACTCCCTACGGTCTGTTGGGCTTGGGCGCGGTCTTTTACGGCAACGAGTGGAAGGTGAGCTCCGGGGGTCCGATGTTTACCGTCGGCTTGGGCTTGGAATTTCAGATCACCCAGTCCACGGTGGTAGGCCTTGCGCTCAGCTATCGCAGCTTGCTCTTCCACCATTGGACCGACGCCACCGGGCAGGTCCGAGCCGATGAGTATCTCGGCTTTGGTTTCGCCCACACCGTTGGCCTGGAATTTATCCTCGAACTCCGCAGCCCGCTGGCTCGCTGGTAGCCGGAGCGGGACGGGTGGTGCCACTTCACTTTCACTCCACCCCCAGTTTGAAGTAATGAAAGTGAGGAACTAAAGATTGGGCAATAGTTGGTGAGGTGTAGCCGCTGCGGCAAAGAGAACCCCGAGTCGCTGAGGTTTTGTCAGGACTGCGGGAATCGCCTGATTTCAGGCGAAGGGGCTGGCGTCGCGCCGACGCCACCGCGAGGACTCGCGCCCGCCGCACAGTCGTCGAAACCGCCCGCCCCTGCCACGCCCTCGGCGGCCCCGCCATTCTTTGCGCCGCCCTCCACCTTTGCCCAGCCGCCTCCACCGCCGGCGCCCGCGCCCCGCTCG
Source organism: Polyangiaceae bacterium (assembly GCA_035688655.1). Lineage (GTDB taxonomy): Bacteria > Myxococcota_A > Polyangia > Polyangiales > Polyangiaceae > PMG-095. The sequence continues at coordinate 5,457 of DASSMT010000121.1, forward strand.
AACGAAGCCTCGATGCGGCCCGCTGCGCCGCAATTCGAATTTTCGCCGCAGAAACCGCCCGAACGCAAGTGCACGCGCTGTGGGACCAGTAACCCGCCCAGTGGTCGTTTCTGCTCGAATTGCGGCGGATCGCTGGAGCGCCCCCAGGAACCCTCCACCGCACCGCAGGCGGCTGCTCCGGCGCGGACCGTGGCATCGCCCCAACAGCCTGCAGCTCCCGCGCCGCCCGCTCCGGCTGCATCACTCACCTGCCCCCGTTGCCGCGGTCCAAACCCCGCGCAGATGTCGTTTTGCCAGTTCTGTGGCGCGCGTTTGACCGGAGGACCGGAAGACCATCGCGGATCGGCCTACGGGCCAGCCCCGCATGCGGCTGCTCCGCACGCGACCGGCGCCGCACACTACGCGCAGCCAGAACCCAAGCTCGACGCGCGCTTGGTCGTGATTGGGCAAGACGGAAAACCCGGCCGCGACTACCCGATCGTCGACGATCAGACCGATATTGGCCGTGAAGAGGGCAGCATCGTGCTGCCGAACGACCCCTATGTCGGTGCCCGCCACGCCCGCCTAACCCGGCGAAATGGCCGGTTTTTCATTAGGGACCTCGAATCGGTCAACGGCGTTTATGTTCGGCTTCGAGCGACCGAGCGCCTGCAGCACGGGGATTTGGTGTTGATCGGGTTGGAAGTGTTAAGGTTCGAGGTTGTGAGCGACGCGGAGAAAGGGCTCAGCCCAGCAGTGGAGCGCGGCACGCAGATCTTCGGCTCCCCTTCGGCGGCACGCCACATGCGTCTTTGCCAGCGCACCGTAGAAGGGGTGACGCGGGACGTCTATTACCCGACGCGCGACGAAGCGGTCGTCGGCCGCGAGCAGGGAGACATCGTTTTCACCAATGATCCCTTCATGAGCCGGCGCCACGCAGCCATCACCCGGGACCCCAACAACGGGACGTTCAGCCTTCGGGACTTGGGCTCCTCCAACGGAACATATTTGGCAATTCGATCCGAGCGCGAGCTCACTCCGGGCGACCACGTACGTATCGGACAACATCTGTTTCGGCTCGACGTCGGGCGGGCGGACGGGCGATGACCGAAAACGGAGCGGGGTCTGGACTCAAGGTACGCGTTTTCGGCCGTACCGACGTCGGCCAGATCCGCGAGCACAACGAGGACAACTTCCTGGTTGCCGACCTGACCCGCCGAACGCGCAGCCTGATGGAAAGCGACCGCGAGCCGCCGATCGGGGAGCGCGGCATGCTGCTCGGGGTGTGTGATGGCATGGGCGGTGCCGCAGCCGGCGAGGTTGCGAGCCAGCTGGCCGTAGACATCATCTACGAAAAGCTGCTGCAGGGCGATCCGCCGGCGAATCACGACGACCTCGCCCGGAGGCTGGTTCAAGCCGTAGAAGAAGCCGGCGTGCGCATCTTCAACGAAGCGCGCGCCGATCGCACGCGCCGCGGTATGGGGACCACTGCCACGATTGCTGCGTTGATGGACGCTCGCTTGTTCGTTGCGCAGGTGGGGGACAGCCGCGCCTACGTGCTGCGGGGCGACCGCTTCACCCAGGTGAGTCGCGATCAATCCCTGGTCAATCAACTGATCGAAGCCGGTCAGCTCACCGAAGAGGAAGCGGAGACCTTCGAGCACAACAACATCATCTTGCAGGCGCTCGGCACGGCGGAAACCGTGCAGGTCGATCTCACGTACGTCGACCTGTGCCGCGGCGACCGCTTGCTGGTCTGTTCCGACGGGCTTTCGGGCATGGTTCGCGGCGACGAGATGCGTGAGGTGTTGCTCTCGACGCGCGACTCGCTCGAGGCTTGCAAAGAGCTCACCGAGCGCGCCAACCGCGCCGGCGGTCACGACAACATCACGGTGATCGTAGCCGAGTTCGACGGACCGGGGCTCGCGCCGCCCGCGCCCGACGCGCTCATTTCCTACCAAAAATATGCCTTGCCCGAGGCGCCGGTCGATACGACCGTGCGCGCCCCGGCCGTGACTCAGCGACCGCAAGAAGACGATTCGCCGCCCACCGCCAGCGACGAGGCGACCCGTGAATCGCGCCGGCTGCGCGTGGGCCACACGATGGTCGGTGCAGTGAACCCGATCGCCGGCCTGTCGTCCACGCCGCCCGGAGCGCGCGTTTCGGGTGCGCCGCCTTCATTCAGCATGGAAAATGAGCCCGTCTCGATCCCGACCAGCGGGCTGCCGCCGTCGGTGGTCGGCATCATGGTGCTGGGAGCGATGCTTTTCGTCGCGATGCTCGGCTACCTGCTCGTGCGGTAGGCCTGAGCGTGCGGGCCGCGATCCGACGACTCTTCGGGATCGCCCTGACGCTGATCGCGGTGTCGGTCGGCCTGTTTTGGGCTGCGGTGAGCTACGCGCGACGCCCAGGCAATCCGCACCTGTCGGAGTTTGCTGCGCTGCCGGTGTTCTTCAATCCGCGCCCAATGGGGGTGCGCGACCTTTCTGCTGGCGCTCTGCAAGTGATCGCCCGCGGTGGTCAGCCTGCCGGCGCCGCACGGACTCTGCTCGCGCGGCTCGGTGGAGCGGCCCTGCCCTACGTGCTGCCGGCGCTCGACTCCCTCGACCCGCGCAGTCGCGAACGGGTGGCCCTCGCTCTCACGCCGGTCGCGGTCAGGATGGAAGTCGCACGCGCCGACGAGCTCGCCGACGGCGCGCAGGCCGTGCTGTTTTGGACGCGCTTCTGGCAAGACCGCGCGATCGATTTTCGCGCGGCCAGTGTCCGGCACCTCACCGCGCGCCTGGCAGAGCGATCGATCGCGCTCCGTCGCGAGGATCTCATCCACGTCGATACCTTCGCGCTGCCAGCGCTGATCGACGCGCTCGGCCAGGTCGAAACGCTGAGCGACGTGGCACGAGTCCAGCGCCTGAACGCAGTGCTCGCGCATATCACCGAACAACCCGTGCAGTGTCCGCCGGATGCCAGCGTGGCGGATGCGCGCCGAGTGGTCGACACCTGGCACGACTTCTGGGATCTGCACGGCAGTGAGTACTCCGTCTTGGACGGCCCCCGACGGCTCGCCGCCACTTTCCTCGAGACTCAATACGCGAAGTGGTGGGCGGCGGTGCTGCGCGGCGGTTTGGGCCATACGCACGACGGAGAGCGCGCCCTGGATCTGGTCACGCAGGGCTTTGCTACGACTTCGTTCTTGCTGTTCGTCGGTCTGGGGGGCGGCTTTCCTTTGGGTGTGGTCTGGACTCGTTTCGAGCGACGCAGCCACAAAGTCGTCACACGCACGGCCTCAGCCGTGCTGGGCACGGCTTTGGCTGCAATCCCGTGCGCCACCTTCGTGCGCTTGTTCGCCGGACCGGGCGCAGGCCTACCGAGTGCGGTCTGTTTGGTGACGTTCACGACCGCGGCTTGGGTGTCGCGCCACCTCGCCCGCTCCACGATGAGCCAGAGCGTGTCGCCGCTAGCCGCAGCATTTTCGGTTTCCGCCCCGCTCGGTGCGACCTACCCGCCCTTCGTCCTCAGCGCGATCGTCCTGGTCGAGCTGATGTTCCAACTCCCCGGGCTGGGACGAACCGCCGCCCTGTCCCTAGCTTCCGGCGACGTCAACGCTTGGATGGCCGCGTCCATGTCGCTGACGTCTGTCTCGTTGCTGCTGAGGCACGCCGCCGATTTGATTCGCCCCGGTGCCATCCAGAGCCAGCTCGGGAGCACACCGTGAACGAGCCCTTGTCCGCCAAGCGACGCCTGGTGCTGGCCGCGGCTGGGGCAGCACTGCTCGTCGCGCTGGCCACCGTGCTGTCACCCCTTTCACCGCAATTGCACGCCTACGCCCGGGGGCTCGTATTCGCAGTGCTTGCTGGCCTCTCGATCATGGCAGTAGCGTTCCTGGTCGCGCTGCCGCTCGGCGCCTTGGCGGCGAGCGGGCCGCGCGGGTTCGACTGGGCGCTGCGCTTTGCCTGTGACTTGGTGGGCTCGTTGCCGACGGTGTTCGTGGCTGCGGTTTTTTGGGCGGGGACGAGCCGCGCCTCGAGCTTCGTGTGCGGCTTGGGAGTGCTGCGGGGCCTGGAGCAAGCGTGGCTATTGCGCTGCGAGATCGTGCGCCTCGAAGCCGAGGACCCAGAGGCAGTCCCGCACGGCCTGGGCCGCACCCCCCTGGTCGCCTTCTTGCGTCGCCGCATGTCTGCAGCTTTGGGACCGCTGTTCGTGAGTGCGTCCTTCAGCGTGGCATGGCTGACCGCGCTCGATGCCGCAGTCTCCCAAGCTGGCCTGCGCCCGCCGAACACGCTCGCAAACGCCACGTGGGGCGTCCTGCTCGGCGCGCCCGATCCGAGCCCAGTCCCCGCTTTGCTTGCGGCGGGCTCGGTGGCTTTTCTCACCGTCGCCTTGCATGCGCTCTTTCGCCCACCGAGCGTGAGTGGTGCTCGAGAGACTCCGCCTTGACCCCGGGGAGGACGGGCGCCATAAGGGGGACCGATCTTCCCGAGACCCCGCCAATGCCCCTCCCCACGGTCAGCGAACGAAACTTCGAGCAAGAGGTGTTACTGAGTGAAGAGCCCGTGCTGGTGGAGTTCGGCGCCGAATGGTGCGGCCCGTGCAAGACCATGGCACCGGAGCTGCAGGCGCTGGCCGGTGAGCTCAAAGGCAAAGCCAAGATCGTCACTGTCGACATCGACCGCTCGCCGATGATCGCGCGCCAGCTCGGGGTTCAATCGGTGCCCACGTTCGTGGTGTTCCACCAGGGTCGGCCTGTGGGCGGCAAAGTGGGGGCGATGCAACGCCGCGAGCTGCGCGAGATGCTCGAGCCATTCTTGCCCCGCGCCGAGGGCGCGCTCAAACCGGACGAGGTCGCGCAGCTGCTCAAGGCCGGGCGCGTCATCCCGGTCGACACGCGCGAGGCCGCGGTGTTCGCTCGCGCCCATCTGCCTGGCGCGGTGAGCATGCCCGCCGCTGAAATCGAGAGCCGCCTGGCCGAGCTGCACATGCTCGCGGCGGCCCCGGTCATCTATTGTCGCTCCGGCGATCAGACCAAAGAGCTCGCGGCCAAGCTCGCAGAGCAAGGCGTTCCCGTGGCGTTCCTCGAAGGCGGCGTGCTGGGCTGGGAGGCTGCCGGCTTCAGGCTTCAGCGCCCGGATTGAGCCGCTCTAACCCGGCGCGTCAGCGCTGGTAAGCGGCGAGCGCCGCTGCGATCACGCTGCCCACGGGCACGCCGGCCGCCTGAGCCGCCGCCGCACAGGCCTCGAATTCGGGTTTGATGCGCGGAGGACCGTAGGGTCCTTCGCTGATTTTCAGGGGAATTACGCCGAACTCCGTGCTGACCTCGACGAAGCGACGCGGTCGCTCCGTGCGCGACACCGGGGTGTGGCGAACGCCGATCGAGTGGGTCTCGCGCAGCAGTGCTTCCGCCAAGCGCTGTTCGGCGGCGCGTTCGCAGATCAGCGAAAGGGTCAACGCCGGACGGCCCTTCTTCATGACGATCGGGGTCGCCCAAGCGTCGAGCGCGCCGCTGTCCAACAAGCGTTGCAAGGCGTGCGCGGCGAGCTCGCCGGTCATGTCGTCGATGTTCGCTTCCAGCACCACGTGGGTCGCGCTTTGGACCGGTTCGACCTGTGGCGCTGCACTGCCCAAGATCACGCGCAGTGCATTCAGGCGGTCGGGCAAGACTCGGCTACCGAAGCCCCAACCAATGCGCTCCGGAGCAAAGCCCGGCCAAGCCTGGAAGCGATGCGCCACGCTGGCGACGATCGCCGCGCCCGTGGGCGTCACGAGCTCGGCTTCGATCCCGGCATCCACCGTGGGCACGCCGCTGAGACAAGCGACGGTCGCCGGCGCCGGCAGGGGCAAGACTCCATGCTGGCAAACCACACTCCCCCGCCCCATGGGCAAGGCCGAGGACACGACCTCGGCGCCCAGAAACTCGAAACACGCCGCGGCTCCCACGATGTCGACAATGGCGTCGACCGCGCCGACCTCGTGAAATGCGACCGAGTCGAGCGTGCTTCTGTGCACGTTTGCTTCGGCTTCGGCCAAGCGCAAGAAGATGCGCCGCGCGAGCGACTTCACGCCGGGCGCAAGCCGAGACGCAGCCAGCAAATCGTCAATCGCGCGGTAACGGCGATCCGGTTGCGCGTCTTCGAGCCGGACGTCGAACTTCGTTCCGCCAATCACACCGCCGCGCGCCTGCTTCAGCTCCAGAGCAAAACCCGAAAGCCCGAGCTCCGAGACGCTCTCTTCCACGACTCGAAACGGCACCCCCAGATCGACCAGCGCGGCAATCGTCATATCGCCCGCCACCCCGCTGAACGCATCCAGAAACAGCACTTTACCGGCCCCGGCTCCGCGCTCCAGCGCCTGCCGGTGCCCCTCTGCATCACCGAGGCCGTTTGCTGCGCCATGCTCGTGCTCGTGGCTGTGGCTATGCGCGTGCCCGTGCGTATGGCTGCCCGAGTGCGAATGCGTGTGGCTATGCCCGTGCCCGTGGCCTGCGACGAAGAATTTCGGCCCGCTCATGGCGCGGCCAATTGCTTTTGCTGCGTGGCGATCATTCGCCCCACGGCCATGGCCGCGCCGAAACCATTGTCGATGTTCACCACGGTGATGCCCGAGGCGCAGCTCGTCAGCATGGCGAACAGCGCGGTGAAGCCGCCGAGCGCGCTGCCATAGCCGACGGACGTCGGCACCGCGACGATCGGAGCCCCGATCAAGCCGCCGACGACACTCGGTAGCGCGCCCTCCATGCCAGCGACGACGATCGCCGCGGGCGCGCCGCTGAGCGTGTCGAGATGGCTCATCAAACGATGAATGCCGGCCACGCCGACGTCGAAAAAACGCTCAGCGGGCACGCCGAACATGCAGAGTGTCTCGTACGCCTCTTCAGCCACCGGGATGTCGCTGGTACCCGCAGTGACGATGGCGACCGGCTTGCAACGGCGCTCCGGGATTGGTCGTTGGACGAGCTTGGCAGTCCGGGCCAACGCCGAGTAGCTGAGGCCGGGCAGCGCTTCCTGAACCAGCTCGGCCGCTCGGCCCACGAGCCGCGTGACGAACACATTGTCGCCGGCGACGATGATGCGCTTCACGATGCCGATCACGTGCTCGGGCGTCTTACCCTCCGCCAGCACGACCTCCGCGATGCCTTGGCGTAGCGCTCGATGGTGGTCGACGCGTGCGTAACCGAGATCGGAAAACGGCAGCGTGGCCAACGTGCTGAGCGCGGAATCGATCTCCACGGAGCCGCCTTTGACGGCTTCCAGGAGCTCTCGCAATCGCACTGCGTCCATCGAACAGTGCTCTAATCCAGCGTGCCCCGAGCGTCGACCGCTGTTTGCCAATTTTTGGCAAGCACTGCAGCTCGGGGCAGAGGCGGCACCGGGCGTGGCATTGGGGCAGATTTCCGGCTCCACCCGCGACAAAACGTGGGAAGGTTGCGGGGTGCCTGCGCCGTTGACTCCTTTGCTGGGCTTCGCCCTGGGCGTGGCCTGCGCGTGGGCCGCAGTGGGCGACTTGGGACGCTCGACCTCGGGCTTGGGCGGCCGCTCGCTGCTCGTCACCATGGCCTATGCGTTGCTCGTGTTTGCGCCCGTCGCCGGCTATTTCGTGGCCTTCGAACCCGATTGGTCTTTCGCCTACTTCGTGGACAGCGAGCGGCTCCCGGCGGTGGTGCCGATCGCAGTGGTGCTGCTCGCCGCCGCTTCGGTGCCGGCGGGATTCTTGGCGGCCGCGGCGGACGCGCGCGCGCACCGGCTCGGGCGCGTGCTGCGCAAAGCAGCGGTGCCGGCGCTCCTTGGCACCACCTTCGTGCTCGCGACCTTCTCGCGGCTCAGCGTTCACGCCAACTACGCTCAGTTCCATGGGGACTTCGGCACGCGGGGAGTCGCGGGCGGACCGCTGGGCTACGCACTCATTTGGATGTTGGGCGTGCTCGCTGCCGCCACAGCTTGGACGCTACGGGCACTGCAACGCATGAGCCGCAAAAGCTGAGCCCGCAAGGGACCGAGCGAATCAGTCAGTACGAGGAAAGCGCGCAATGGAACAGGACGATTCTAGAGAACTTCTCAAATTGGCCGCCGAAGTCGTGGAGCGCGCCCGCCGCGCCGGCGCGGACGTAGCCGAGGCCAGCGCACGCGGCGGGTCCGATCTCAGCACCCGCGTGCGCATGGGCAAGCCCGAGCTGGTCGAAGAGGCGGGTCATCACAGCATTTCGCTGCGCGTGATCGTCGCCGATCGCGTGGCCTTGACCTCGACCAGCGATCTCAGCGCGCGTGGCATAGAGCGCTGCGTGGCCGACGCGCTGATGCTGGCGCAGCTCAGCGAGCCCGATCCATTCGCGGCCCCCGCTGACAAGAGCCTGCTCGCACAGCCCCCATTCCCCGACTTGGATCTGTTCGACGAGAGCTTGTTCAAGATCGACGCGGCGCGCGCCATCGAGCAAGCGTCGATCGCCGAGCAAGCCGCGTTCGATTTCGATCCCCGCATCAAGCTCAGTGAAGGCGCGACCTTCTCGCGCAGCAATTCGACCAGCGCGATCGTGCTTTCCAGCGGCTTTCAGGCTGCGCTGCGCGGCTCGTATGCTTCGCTCACCGTCGCTCCGGTGGTCGAGGACGAAGGTGGCAAGAAGCGGCGCGGGCACTACTGGTCCGCGACCCGCCATCAATCCGAGCTGGAAGATCCGAAGTTCGTCGGCCAGGAGGCGGCACGACGCACCTTGGCCAAGCTCAACCCGCGCAAGGTGGCGACGCAAGAGACCACGGTGATCTTCGACTCGGACGTGTCCCGCTCGCTGATCGGCGCTTTCGTGGGTTGCATCTTGGGCGGCGCCGTCTGGCGCAAGTCGAGCTACTTGACGGCCCGTGAAGGCACCGAGGTCGCGAGCCCGGGCGTCACCCTGATCGACGATCCGCTGATCCCCCGCGCACCCGGTTCGCGGCCGTTCGACGGCGAGGGTTTGCCCGCGCGCAAGAACGTGGTGGTCGACGCAGGCGTACTCAAGACGTTCCTGCTCGACTCGTACAGCGCGCGCAAGCTCCAGCGTGCCTCGACTGGCTCGGCCGCGCGGGGCGGCGGCAGCATTTCCGCGTCCACGAGCAACCTCATCATGCAGCCGGGCCCAATCAGCCGCGAGCAGCTGATCGAAAGCACGCCGAGCGGGCTGTACGTGACCGAAATGATGGGTTTCGGCTTCAACGCCATGACTTCGGACTTTTCGCGCGGCGCCGCCGGCTTCTGGATCGAAAACGGCAAGTTTGCCTTCCCGGTCAGCGAAATCACCATTTCTTCCACGCTCGACGCGATGCTCAAGGGCATCGATGGCATCGCCAACGATCTGCGTCTGATCACCTCCATCGCGGCGCCCACGTTCCGCACCGCAACGATGACGATCTCCGGCAGCTAGCAGGACGCCGTGCTCCCGCCTCGTTTTGGGGTCGGGGCCCCAAAACGAGATTCGTGATGGCGTGGGGCCCCGCTCGATTCCCTCCGTCGAGGATCGCGAAGCGCGTCACTCGAGCGGGGCGGGAGCTGCGCTCCCGACGAGCGAAACGACGCGCACGCTGTCGCCCCGGATCTCCAGCACGCTCGGCTTGGCGCCATAGAACCGTGACAGGCCGACGTCGATCCGCCACACCTTGCCGTCGCAGGCACTGTTGATGCCCTGTCGTTGCACCGTGTGGCCCACGATCATGCGCGTGCCCGACAGAGCATGGAGCACGCGCGAGAGCTCCGCGCAGCGTTCAGCCGACGGCGTGCCCTCCGAGTAGTCGCGCACCCAAATGGGCGCGCGCTCACTCGCAATGCCGGCGGGTGCCGATTCGCTGGGAGCGCCCGCCATCCAGGCACTGGTCTCTCGATTCATGCGTCCCAAACCGTAACGCACGTGCTGCTCGAGCACGCCGCCGTGCACGAACACGTTGCCACCGATCTGAATCACGATCGGTTGCACAGACAGACGGCGCGCCACCTCACCACCGGGCAAGAACGCGGCTGCACGGCCGCGCTGTTCGAGCGGCACATTTGCAGTCAGTTGCTGGTGCAAGGCATCAGGATGGCCGCCAGAGAAGTCATGAAAACCGTCCGGAGTCACGTAGCGAAAATCCGCCTGGACGTTCATCACTTCATGGTTGCCGTTCAAGGCGTGGACGGCACCGCCCGCGCTCTTCGCTTCGTCACGCAAGCGCGCCAAGAGGTCGATGATTTGCGGCTCGTCGTCGCCGCGATCCAGCTGGTCCCCGGTTTGCACCACGACCAAGTTCTTGCCGATCCACTTGCCGGCTTCGTCGATTGCAGACGCCAAGCGCAGCGCGGCGCGCAGAGCGCTGACGTCGCCGTGCACGTCACCAATCGCGACGATGCGTTCCACGGCCGGAAGTTGAAAGCTCGGATCCGGGGCCAGCGGCGGCTCGACCTTGACGGGCGTCGCCGCGGGTGTGCTGGGAGGGCGTCGGGCCCCAGCGTCTGCAACGCTCGGGGGCTCGGTCTTGGCACAAGCCGCGGGCAGCGTGAACGCCAATACCAGACCGAGGAGCCTGCCAGCCATCGCTTGCTCCTATCAAGATCGCTGGAGACGCTCAAGGCGCCGGAGCCGGCGCTTCATTGGCGACGCCGGGCGTGGGCGTACCGAAGCGAAACGCCTTGGGGTCGTCGTCCGCAGAGGCTGGGGTGAGCCGAGCCAGGCTCTGACCCGGTTTGCCGGCCAGGGCGGGCAAGACCGAGCGCTCCACGCCAGCAGAGTCGACGAGCGACAGGCGCTCGCCGGCGTTCGACAGGCCGGATTTTCCGAGCGCCGGCAGCCGCACCAAACGCGCTCCCGCGCCTGGCGGCACGTCGCTGCCATTCGGTGCGAAGTCGTCGCGCACGAGCAATGCGTACTCGTGTGGGGCGAGCGTCACGTGCGGCAACGGCGTGCGTCCCCCACTGTCTTGCAAAGAATAGCTGCCGAGATCGACGGCCAGCGTGCCGTCGTTGAGAAGCTCGACCCACTCCGACTGAGGTTCGGGACCCAGCGCGTCTGCGAGTGCCTCGTTCAGGATCGGCCGTTCACGAGCGGGCGCGGTGTGCAGCTCGACCTCGAACTCGCGCGTTGCGCCCATGAGCTCGTGCGTGTTCCCCCACAACCGCTCCAGCGCGTCCGGACGCAATCCGTCGATGATCAGAGGCTGACCGCCCGCGCTGATCTGAACCAGCGCGCCGCGCGCGGTGTGCACGATCCAGAGCAAGACAGAGCGCGGGGTTCGCACCGTCAAGCGATCGTCCGCCACGCTCGCGCAGCCCGGGCCGAGAGCGAGCTCGCCCGCTCCGCAACCGAGCACGTCGCTGGGCTCGCCCGCGACGGATTCGATCGGCGCAAAAACGGCCGGCGAGAGTGCCCACTCTCCCAGCACGGGTGGCGGCACCCAGATCTCCCCGGGTGCGAGCACGTGCTCGGACTCGAAGTGGCTGCAGCGCTCGGCAAAGAGACCGCTCTCGTCGATCCCAGGCGCGAGCTCCACGGAAAAGGAGCCAGGCTCGAAGCGCAGTGAGCCCGAGCTCGGCACCTCGGCCATGCTGGCTAGCGGTCGACAGTAGATGGCCAACTGCGGGCTACCCGCAGTGTTGGCCGGTGGCCAAAAGCGCTCGAGCAGCGGCCGAACAGTGCCCACCGTGAATTCGGCGAGCAATCCGTCTACCGAGACCAGCGAATAGAGGTCGAGGGGCAAAGGGCGAAGCGGCGCGATGACCAAGTCCGCAGCCGACCGCCAGCTGACCTGCGGCCATTGCCGATCAGCCAGGGCGCTCGGCACCTCGCCATGCTTGAATTTGCCCAGGTAGTAGCTCGAAAGCGCGCCTTCGAACAGCAACACGGCACCGGGGCTCGAGGCGGAGCTGGGCAGGTGCACGTGCACGACGTTCGCAACCGGCTCGGCGACGGCGCTCGGCTCGAACTGAACGCTCACGGACGCGTCGTCGGGCCCGGCTTCGGGCACGGCAGGAGGACTGCACGCGCCAAAGAGGAATAGAAGGACCGAGATCAGGAGCGACCTTTGCACCCACCCGCATCGGTCAGGGCCTGCGCTCGGTTGCGCTCGAAAGCCGAACCGCAACGCGCACGGCGCAAATGCTAAGCTCTGCCCACGTGTCCCCCGAAGATCTCAAGCAACTCCGCAAAGAGCTCTCCTGCACGGCCAAAGAGCTCGCGCTGACGCTGGGCATCGAGCCCAAAGAGCTCGCAGCCTGGGAGGCCGGCGAGCTCTTTCCAACCAAGCGCTACGTCGGTGAGCTCGAAGCCTTGCGCAAGAAGGGCCCGACGGCCATTCAACGCGTACCCAAGGGCAAAGGGACTCCAGCGAAGACGGGCATGGCTCGCCTGGCCGATCCCAAGCTCTGGGAGCTGGTCCGAAAGCTGGCCGAGCACCCAGCTTTCTTCGATCAGGTCAGCAAGCTCGCCGAAACGTATTCGGACCCGGCAGCTCCTCCCTAGAGCGCAGGCCGCCGCCGCCGAGGCCGACTACTTGTCCTCGGCCGGCTCGTCTTCGTCGTCTTCGTCGTCTTCGTCGTCTTCGTCGTCTTCGTCGTCTTCGTCGTCTTCGTCGTCTTCGTCGTCTTCGT
>DASSMT010000125.1:0-6575 GCA_035688655.1 Polyangiaceae bacterium
GGCGATCTCGCCCATGTCGCACGCGGGGCCGTCGGCGAGTACGTCGCCGGCCTTCACGTGCTCACCGGGCCGCACGATGGGCTTCTGGTTGTAGCAGGTGCTCTGGTTGGAGCGCTGGTACTTGGTCAGGTGATAGATGTCCGGCACCTGATCGTCTTCACCCGCGGTGGCGCGGATGACGATGCGCTCGGCGTCGACGCCTTCCACGATGCCTTCGCGTCGCGCAATCACGCACACGCCGGAGTCGATCGCGACGCGACCTTCCATCGAGGGGCCGACGAGCGGCGCTTCCGTGCGCACGAGCGGCACGGCCTGGCGCTGCATGTTGGCGCCCATCAGTGCGCGGTTCGCGTCGTCGTGCTCCAAGAAGGGCACGAGCGCCGCGGCCACGCTCACCATCTGGTTCGGCGCGACGTCCATCAGCTGGATCTGATCCGGGACCGCCATGCGGAAGTCGCCGTTCAGACGAGCGCTGACCAGGTTGTCGGCGAACTTCTTCTTGTCGTCCAAGTCCGCGCTGGCCTGGGCGATGTACTTGCCTTCTTCTTCGAGCGCGCTGAACCACTGCACGTCGGAGCTCACCTGACCGTTGGCGACGGCGCGGTAGGGCGTCTCGACGAAGCCGTACTCGTTCACGCGAGCGAAGCAGGACAGCGACGCGATCAAACCGATGTTCGGACCTTCAGGCGTCTCGATCGGGCAGATGCGGCCGTAGTGCGTGGCGTGCACGTCACGCACCTCGAAACCGGCGCGCTCACGGGTCAAACCACCCGGGCCGAGGGCGGACAAGCGACGCTTGTGCGTCACTTCGCTGAGCGGATTGGTCTGATCCATGAACTGCGACAGCTGCGAGCTGCCGAAGTATTCCTTGACCACCGCGCCCACGGGCTTGGCGTTGATCAAGTCGTGCGGCATCAGGGTGTCGATTTCTTGCGACACGCTCATGCGCTCTTTGATCGCGCGAGCCATGCGAACCAGGCCGATGCGGTACTGGTTTTCCATCAGCTCACCGACCGCGCGCACGCGGCGGTTACCGAGGTGATCGATGTCGTCCACCGAGCCGCGGCCGTTCTTGAGCTCGATCAGGTGCCGAACGGTTTCGAGGATGTCACCCGGCGAGAGTACGGTCTGCTCGAGGTTCGGCTTTTGCTCCTCGGGCAGGTCTCGGTAGAACTTGTAGTTCAGCTTGAGGCGGCCGACCGTGCTCAGGTCGTAGCGCTCGGCGTTGAAGAACAAGTTGTGAAACAGCTGCTTCGCCGTCTCGAGCGTGGGCGGATCACCCGGGCGCAGGCGCCGGTAGATCTCCATGATCGCGTCTTCGGTGGTCTTCACCTTGTCGGCGATCAGCGTGTCGCGCAGGTACGGACCGACGTTCAAACCGTCGATGAACAGCACTTTGAACTCGGAGACGTCCGCTTGGCGCAAGCGATCGAGGGTGATTTCGGTCACCTCTTCGTTGCACTCGAGCAAGATTTCGCCGGTTTCCTTGTCGACGACGTCTTCCGCGCTGACTTTGCCGATCAGGTCGGCGGTCTCCGAGGGCAGCCGATCGAGGGCGGCTTCTTTCAGCTTCTTGATCGCGACGCGCGTGAACTTGGTGTTCTTCTTGACGACGACTTCACTGCCGACCTTGATGTCGCGCGTGGCGCGCTGACCGGGGAGCAAGTCGAACTCGATGCTCTTCGAGATCTTGCCGCCCTTTTCCAGGTACACGGTCTCGGTCGAGTAGAAGTAGTTGAGCAGCTCTTGCGTGCTGTAACCGAGCGCGCGAAGCAGCACGGTGGCGTGCATCTTCCGACGGCGGTCGATGCGCACGTACATGATGTCTTTGTGGTCGAACTCGAAGTCGAGCCACGAACCGGAGTACGGGATGACGCGCGCGCTGTACAAGAGCTTGCCGCTAGAGTGCGTCTTGCCCTTGTCGTGATCGAAGAACACACCCGGGCTGCGGTGCAGCTGGGACACGACCACGCGCTCGGTACCGTTGATGATGAAGGTACCGGTGTCGGTCATCAGCGGAATTTCGCCGAAATAGACCTCTTGCTCTTTGATGTCGCGAACGATGCGCTCGCCACCCTCGCGGGTGTCATACACCATCAGCTGCGTCGTGACCTTGATCGGAGCCGCGAAGGTCATGCCGCGCTGGCGGCACTCATCCACGTCGTACTTCGGCTTCTCGAGGTTGTACGACACGTAGACGAGCTCGCTCGTCCCGTCGAAATCTTTGATCGGGAAAACGCTTCGGAAGACTTCTTCGAGCCCGATCTCCTTCCGCTCACGCGGCTGGGTGTCAGACTGCAAAAACTTGTCGTAGCTCGACTTCTGGATGTCGATGAGATTCGGGATCTCGACAATCGACTCCACACGGCCAAGGTTCATCCGGTGTCGAAAGTTCGACTGGACTTTGGACGCCATGCTTCAGTACCTCCAAAACGCACCAACGCGGATACGGCACAAACCAGTGCCGTCCCGCGAGGCGCCTAACCGATCACGCTCGCTGCAATAACACGTAGAAGCGCCCGGGCCGCCGAGAGGCGACCCGAGCACGGAAGTTGAAGTTGCTGGCTGCGACAACGGAGGTTACTTGACCTCCACCTTTGCGCCGGCCGCTTCGAGCTTCTTCTTGATGTCTTCGGCTTCGTCCTTGCCGACGCCTTCCTTGATCGCCTTGGGGGCGCCTTCGACCAGGTCCTTGGCTTCCTTCAAGCCGAGGGCGGTGATCTCGCGGACGGCCTTGATCACGTTGATCTTGTTGGCACCAGCGTCCGCCAGGATGACGTTGAACTCGGTCTTTTCCTCAGCCGCGGCAGCCGGAGCTGCAGCACCACCGCCGCCGACGCCAGCGACGGCCACGGGTGCCGCGCTCACGCCCCACTTCGCCTCGAGCGTCTTCACGAGCTCGGCGATTTGGATCACGGGGAGGTTCGAGAGGTAATCAACAACTTGTTCGGTAGTAATGTCAGCCATTTTTCAACTCCATCGGGCTAGCCCGAAAAACGCCAAACACGAGGGGGTTCCTACGGGCTTTGGCAAAAAATCTGTGAAACTAGAGGTTCGTATCAGGGTTTGACGAATCAGCCGCCAGCCTGGCGCTGCTTGGCAGCGAGGACGGCAGCCATCTGGGTCGCGGGTGCGTTGAGCAAACGAACGAGCGTCTGCGCAGGTGCGTTGAGGGTCGCGAGCAACATCGAGCGCGCTTCGTCCTTGTTGGGCAAGGACGCGAGCTGGTTCTCCACCGCAGCCGGCGGAAGGACCTGCCCTTCGAGAAGACCCGCTTTGATCTTGAGCTTCTCGTTGTCCTTGATGAACTCCTTGACCGCGCGCGCTGCCGCGCTCGGCTCTTCGAAGCTCCAAGCCACGCCGGTCATGCCGCGCAGAGCGGTGTTCAGACCGGTCGCCCACTTGTGGTCGGCGAGGGCCTTTTGCACCAGCTTGTTCTTCACGACCTTGTATTCCACACCTTTGGTGCGAAACACGTTGCGGAGCTTGCTCACCTCTTCGACCGTCATGCCGGTGAAGTCGAGGAACACGGCCGAGCTCATCTTGTTGAACTGGGCCTTGAGCGATTCGATGGCTTCTGCCTTTTGTGCGCGTTCCATTAGGATTCATCCTCCGACTTGGCGACCACGCTGGTGGTGTCGATTCGGAAACCGAGCCCCATGGTGGTCGACAGCGTGATGCTGCGCAGGTAGACGCCCTTGGCGGTCGACGGCTTCTTCGCGATGAGCTCGCTGATGAGCGCCATGGCGTTCTCGCTGAGCTTGCTCGAGTCGAAGGATTTCCGGCCGATTCGGCAGTGCACGACGCCTGCTTTGTCGACGCGGTATTCGACCTTACCGGCCTTGGCTTCCTTGACGGCGTTCGTCACGTCGAACGTGACCGTGCCGACCTTGGGGTTCGGCATCAGGCCACGCGGACCGAGAACGCGACCGAGCTTACCTACCGCACCCATCAGGTCCGGCGTGGCAATCACGCGGTCGAAGTCCAAGAAGCCTTCTTGCACGCGAGCCACGAGGTCATCACCACCGGCGATGTCCGCGCCCGCTGCCAGGGCTTCCTTCTCTTTTTCACCGCGCGCGAATACCAGCACGCGGACCGTTTTACCGGTTCCGTTGGGCAGCACGATTGCGCCGCGCACCATTTGATCGGCATGCTTCGGGTTCACACCCAAGCGCACCGCGACATCCACACTCTCGTCGAACTTGGCGTAGGCCACCGACTTCACCAGCGAGACCGCCTCATCGACGGTGTAGCGCTTGGTGAGGTCGGCTTTGGCTAGCGCCGCAGCTCGATTTTTTGCAATTTTTGGCATTATTTAGCGTCTTTCGACTCCTGGGATCAGTCGGTTTCGCGAGGGCTCTCGCCGTCGCGAAAGAACCGCTGTCCAGTATCTGTTCGTGGGGGAAAGGCGAACGCGACGAGCAATCAAACGATGTCGACGCCGAGGCTCTTGGCCGTGCCGGCGATGCTGCGCATGGCAGCCTCGAGATCCGTCGTGTTCATGTCGCCGAGCTTCTCTTTGGCCACGCCGCGGAGCTGCTCCTTGGTCATCGTGCCGACCTTGATCTTGTTCGGTTCCTTGGACCCGGAGCCCGGCTTCTTGCCGGAGGGCAGGCCGACCACCTTCTTGATCAGGACGCTCGCCGGGGGGCTCTTCAGGATGAACGAGTACGAGCGATCTGCGTACACGGTCAGCACGACGCGGGTGATGGTGTCACCCAGCGGCGCGCTACGCGCGTTGAAATCCTTGCAGAAGGCCATGATGTTGATGCCGCTCGGACCCAGCGCCGGACCGACCGGCGGCGACGGGCTGGCCTTACCGGCCGGCAACTGCAGCTTGATGACGTGTGTGATCTTTTTCTTGGCGCTCATGACGGTGTGTCCTTACGAAACGATCCGAAACTACCTGGATGGGTAGCTCTTCAACGTTTCTCCACATGTGAGAAATCGAGCTCGACCGGAGTCGGTCGGCCGAAAATGCTAACCATGACTTTGAGCTTCTGCTTGTCCGGCTTGACCTCTTGCACGGTCCCGGAGAAGTTGGCGAAAGCTCCGACGACGACGCGTACTTCGTCGCCCTCTTGGAATTGATGGCGGGGCTTGGGTTTGACCGCGCCCTCGACGATGCCTTTGCGCAGATCTTCGATGTGCGGTGGCTTCACCTCTTGCGGCCGCTGGTTACCGATGAAGCCGGTGACCTTGGGCGTGTCTTTGACGAGGTGCCAGATGGTTTCGCTCATCTCCATCTCGACGAACACGTAGCCGGGGAAGCTGGTCTTCGTCTTGAGGCGCTGCTTGCCGTCTTTGGCGGTGTCCGTGACGGTCTCGGCGGGGATCATGATTTCGCCGAACTTGTCTTCCATCCGGTGCTGGCGGATGCGTTCCTGCAGCGCGGATTTGACCTTGTTCTCGTAACCCGAATAAGTGGTCACGACGTACCACTTCTTGCCCGCGGAGGCCGCGGGCAGATCGGACGATTCAGTCACGGGAGCTTCCTGTTCGGTAGTCATGCGCCGTACACCCACGTCGTGAGAAAACTCCAAAAACGATCGAGAACCGCGACGTAGACGGCGGCGATCGCGCTCGCGACGATCACCACCAGCGTGCCGTTCATCACCGCTTCGCGATTCGGCCAGGTCACTCGGGCAAGCTCGGTGGCCACTTCATCAGCCCAAGTCCGAACGCTCTCTTTGCGATAGGCCTGTAGCACGCCGATCGCGCCGATCAGCGCGCCGCCCACCAGGCAGTAGGTGTCCCGCTGCTCTTCCGAGAAGGCGACCAACTGCGGAACCGAGCGCACGGCTGCGGGCCATTCGGACAAGTGCGTCCACGCGCCGCCCAGAACCTTGCTGCTCAAGAACGCGGCCAAAATCCCCACGGCAAAGAATGCCGCGTGAACGTATTTGGTCGCACCCAGGGCGGCGGCCGTCCCGTGGTCGTCGTGGGCAGCACCGAGCGCAACTTCACCCGGCACCTCCAAGTGGGAGGGACCCGCGGACAGATCGAGAGCGGTCGTGGACTCGACGTCCGCGCGCTCCTTCTGGTCTTTTTCGTCCACGATTGCCATGTGAAACCTCTTCAATGTCCGATCGGGCAGGGGCGGAGAGACTCGAACTCCCGACCGGTGGATTTGGAATCCACTGCTCTACCAACTGAGCTACACCCCTAGGATTGGGCGCTGTTTTGCGTCCCCTTCGGGTAAACCGCCCGAAAGTCTACTTACCTTCTATGTGCACCGTATGTAAGTTACAGACATTACAGAACTTTTTGAAACTGAGCACCGCGCTGTCCGGGGATTTGGTCGTCTTGTAGTTGCGAGTCGAGCAAACCGAACAGCACAGGGCGACGGGAATGCGGCGGCCATGATGTTGCTCGCGCGGAGCGCGTTTGGTCATGGCCGCCTCCATCATCACTCGATGATCTTGGTCACGACGCCGGCGCCGACGGTCTTGCCGCCTTCACGGATGGCGAAGCGCATTTGCTCTTCGAGCGCGACGGTGGTGATGAGCTCCACCTCGACCGTCACGTTGTCGCCCGGCATCACCATCTTGACGCCCTCGGGCAGCATCACGGAA
>DASSMT010000169.1:0-6018 GCA_035688655.1 Polyangiaceae bacterium
TTATTTCCACCGTCGGCGCCTAACCGAACGGCATTGGTTCGTGCGCGAACGACAACTTCTGCGATTTGAGACGCACGTGCACGAATAGATGCGCGCTGACTATGCCCATCACTTCAAAGTTCAGAACGCGCCGCCCGCGCCCGCCATGGCGAGCAGACCGGCGCGTGTGCCGCCGGGTTCGGCCACACCCGCAGCGGGTGTCGTTTTGACCACGCTGGGACCGACGAGCGCCATCAGCGACAGCGGG
Organism: Polyangiaceae bacterium; assembly: GCA_035688655.1. Classification (GTDB taxonomy): domain Bacteria; phylum Myxococcota_A; class Polyangia; order Polyangiales; family Polyangiaceae; genus PMG-095. Next base: position 248 of record DASSMT010000169.1, read on the forward strand.
CCCAGGCAAAAGATTGCGCTTGGCGCGGCTTGCATTTCAAAGTCCACGCTCTGCGCTTGCGAGCGTTTTTCGTCTTTCGAGAAGTTGAAGCGCGAGCGCGCGTCGAACCCGACGCTCAGCCAATTTTGCGCGGTATACATGCTGCCAAGCCGCAGCTCGAGCGACTGATCGTCGCCTTCGGGATCGCTGCCGAACAGCGCATTGACGAACAAGCCGAGGCGCCCGAAGTGACGAGCGACCAGCAACGCACCCACCACGTTTCCCTCGGCGCGAAAATCCTTGGGCTGGTAAAACAGGCCCGCGCCGAGGTCGATGCCGTGCTGGCGCTGCTTCAAGATCGCAAAGCGTGCTCCGACACTCAATCGATCTTGGCTGCCCGTCGCCGGGCCATGGTCGAATTCGACACGCAGCGCGAGGAAGTTCGTCAGCCGTCCATCGACGGCGGCGCGCGCTCGCGCGCTCGAAGCGGCGCTGTCATAGCCCGCGTAGGTTTGCGCGCTCGCCCGGAAAGAGGAGATTGCGGCGGGGGTCGTGAACGGCGAAAGCACGCCGTCACTGGCCGCCTCTTGGGCCTTTCCGATGCTCGGAGGCGGGGCTTCTTTGGGCTTCAGGTCGCTTTCGAGCGGTTGCAGACGCAGTGTCCGCGGCTGTTCGTCGAAGCGCTCACTGGCCGCTGACGAGACTTCCGGTTCGCGCGCTAGGGCTGTCGTTGAACAGAAAATCAGCGATAGCGCTACTGATGCGTCGAGCTTCAACATGGAACGCCTCCTCCGTTGTGCGGGCGAGCTAAACGATGCATGAGGGAAAGTCCGCGAAGCGGCTGAAATCCCAGGATTTCAGCCGCCGAGCGTGGCCTAGACTCGTCAGACCGTTAGTCGTCGGCCTTTGCGCCCTTGTGCTCGGGGTACGGCTTGTCACCCTTCAAGCCCTTCCACAACACTCGGTTGAACTGGGCCGTGGGCACTTGGTCGGCCTCGGAGAAGTCGAACCCGTCGGTCGCTTTGGCCCAGTATTGTGCGTCGTGCTGCGGTTTGACGAGCTCACTGTCGGTGTAGCTCACGCCCAGCGAAGCGATCAGCCCCGCTGCGTCGGTGGTCTGCAATATGGTCGACGCTTCGGCCGCGAACGCCCATTTCCCGCGCGAGTGCAGGTCGAAGATCTCCGTCATGGGGGCTTGGAACGCGGTGTTCAGGTTGAGGTGCTCCGTCCCGAGCAAGTCTTCGATGGTGCGGATGACGTTGACCTGACTGTAGTGTTTGCTCACGACGCTTCCGTGTTTGACATAGGCGCCGGCGACGTAGGTCGTAGCGCGGTGCGAATCCACGTGATCCGGGCCGTCTTGGCAGTCGTCTTCGGTGACGATGATCAACGTGTCTTCGGCGAAGTGGCTGTGTGCGACCGCTTGAACCAGCAGGCCGACCGCGAGATCGTTGTCGGCTTGTTGCGTTTCAGGCGTGTTGATGCCGGCGAACGCCGTGCCGAAGTTGCCCATATGGTCGTGGCCAAAGCGGATCAACGACAAATTCGGCAGCACGCCGGCGGCGGCGAATTGGTCGAACTCCCGCTTCCACTCCAGATAGCGCCACAGATCCGGGTAATTGTTGTCGTAGCCGCGGAAGTACACGTCGGTGAAGGGCGCGAGATCCGGGGTGAGCGAACGCACTTGTACTTCGTTCGCCGTGTACGGATCGATGATGGGCGCGGCCTTGGTGCCGATGCTACCGATGTTGTTGGTCAGCATGCCGTAGTTGCGCACCGTGCCACCCGCTTGCAGTACCGCGCGGAAGATGTACCCACCTTGCTCGTCGTCGGGCGCGTCGGACGAGGCGTGGTTGCCGGTGCCGGTCAACAAGTTCGCGGTGCCGCCCAACAAGGCCGCGGTCGCCGCGCTGTAGTTGGTGGTGCCCGTCTTGCCCGCCACGAAATCACGCTCGGCAACGCTGCTGAAGTTGACCGGCACACCGCGGTTGGTGCCTTCCGACTCGTACGAAAGCCCGCGATTGACGAACGCATAGTTGATCTGTTGCGTGATGGTCTCCGTATCGGTGACACGCCCCTGAAGGCTCCAGGACCAGCCGTCCATGCTGCCATCGCCAGGATCCTTGAAGTTGTCGAGCGTGACGAACTGTGTCGCAAGCTTGTGCAGGCTGGGCGTGATCTTGCGCGGAAACTGGGTGATGCTGCTGTCGACGTTGGCGCCGTTGTCCAGATCGCCGAGCACTTGATCGAAGGTTCGGTTCTCTTTGATGACGTAGATCACGTGTTTGATGCGGCTACGCAACGCGCGCAACGCGCTTTCGGCTTCCGGGTTCGCCTTGTAGAAATTGTTCTCGGCCACCTGCGCGGTCAGCGCGTCGAGCTCGTTGCGTCCGGGCACGGGCGCTGCGACCAGCGAAGCGCGTTCGAGTTGGAACTGGTACTGGTTCGAGGCCTTGGCCGCGGTGCTCGCCGCCGCGTTGCCGCCCGGGTAGGTGATCTCGGTGAGCGAGCCGGTGCTACCCGAGAGATGACCCGGATTCGGCCCGGTGACGCTCTTGCCGTTGACGATGTAAAACCACGTCCCGTCCGCGCTGAGCGTCACGTCGTGAGGTTCGTAAGCGGTGGGGATCAGGCCCACGACCTGGTACTCGTCCGCAGCGCGATCGTGCTTGTTTCCGCGGTTTTCCTGGTTGATACGCACGACCGCAATCGAGTTCGAGCCCGAGTTCACGGCGTATAGGGTCTCGCCGTCCGGCGACAGCGTGACGGCGAACGTGCCCGCGCCCGTGTAGCGCGCGCTCTTGTTCTCGTGCCAAAGCTTCACGTCGTGCTCGTCGTCTTCGGGCAAGAGGCCTTCTGGCGCGCGCACGTCGATTTTCGCGATGACGGTGTTCTTGCGCGTGTCGATCACGGCGACTTGATCGGCGTTGTCCTGGGCCACGTACAGCCGTCGCTCGGAGGCGTCGAGCGTGAGGCCGAGCGCGTTGCCATCGAGCTTGATGCGCTTGATCAAGCGGCCCTTGGTCGCGCCGATCTCAATCACCACCACCTCGCGATCGCGGTCCGAGCTGACATAGGCGGTGCCGTTGTCTTTGACCACCACCGCGAACGGGAAGGTGCCGCCGACACCGGCCGCGCTGCCCTCGTTGTCTGCGAAGTAGGGGCGCAGGTCGTGCTCGTAGCGCACCGTGCCGTTGGCCGTATCGACGACGCTGATCGAGTCGTTGTAATTGTTGACCACGACCAGGGTTTTGCCGTCCTTGCTCAGCCCCAAGCCGCCTGCGTTCGGCGCGACGCCGACGCCTAGGCCGACATTTGCGTGATTGAGCGCAATGCTCGCGGACGCAGCCCAGGTTCCGCTCGCATTGCTGTACACCCGCACCAGGTCGTCGCGCCCACCCGCGGCGTAAAGCTGCTTTCCGTCGGGAGAAAAGACCAAGCCGACGTGGGCATTGCTGGGGGTGAGTACTTGCGTCAGCTTCGGCGCGCGCTCGTTCGGGCCGCTGACGTCGTACAGAAAGATGAACTGCGTCGAGGCCGTGGTGTCCGTCGAGCCGTCGGTCTTGATCAGAGAGTTCTGCCCAGCGCACAGCACGGCCAAGGTCTTGCCGTCTGGGCTCAGTTGCGAACGCACGGCTTCGCCGGCGATGAAGTTGGGGTAAGCGGTGAGGCCTGGGTTCAAGAATTGTTGCGCGGAGCCGCGCAGCGCCGTGGGCGTCACGTATTGGCCAGTCGCGAGGCGCGTGCGCTGGGGACCGCGCGCTGGCTTCTCCAGTGAGGAAGTCGCGTCGCTGTCCGGCGCCGATACCGTTGCGATCGTGCTCTTGGCTTGCACTTCGCTCGGTTCGTTGCTGGTCGACGTTGCGCTACAAGCTGCCAAAAATGCGGCTGATCCTGCTGCCAAAATCCAAAGATTCGAACGCATGAGTAACCCTCCAGGGCTCCGGGACCAGATTTCATCTTAGTAATGTGGAGTCGCTCGCGAGTGACCTTCACGTAAAACGATGATGCAGCCTTCGCATCGAGAACGAGAACGCGGATGATGCTTTGGTTACATCGGTGACGATGCCCACGCGAAGCGAGGCGAGAATGCGCGGGGGGAAGCGGGCAGCATTGACGCTCGAAGCTGAAGGGAGTTGGGTGGCCCCGAACGCGAGACGACGCGGCGCGGACCGGCGTCCTCGCGCTCCGCGCTGCGGGCGCCGGGGCTTGCCCAAGCGCTGGCCTCCGGCCAGCGCGGCGCGCCGACGTCGGCGGGAGCGCGGGGCGTGAGGCCGCGCGGGGGCGGATGCGATGTCGACGTCGAGAGTTGGAGCTCACGACGGGAGAGAGCGCGCGATGCGAAGCGACGCGACGCGACGCGGAAGCGCGACTGCCGCGCAAACCGTGGCTGGCTCTGGGGCCGGCGCCGAGAGAAGGTTTGGCAGACCGTGAGCGAGTGCGCGGCGCCGTGTGCGTACGACTTCGTGGAGCCCGCGCTCGCAGGATGCGCGGTGGAGATGCGGAGCGCGACGAAGCGGACTCCACGAATTCGCCCGCGATATTGTTTGTGTCGAGGCTGATTGGGGGAGATTGTGCTTGACGGGATTTGGGGGGTGAGATGGCGCGGAGCGCGAGAAGCGTGAGATTTGCTTGGGGCGACGCTTGCCGGGCACTGCACGGAGCGATCTCGATGCGCGGCGAGTTGAAGCGCATTTTGTGGCCGAAAGTGCCTTGGACCGCGGTTAGCGAGCTCGAAAAAGTGCGTGTTAGGAAAGAAGAATGGGGCAGGGCGAATATGAATTGCGGGCGCTAGCAGATGAGCAGTTGTTGACCGGGCTCACCAGTGTCGTGCAGCGGCGCAACCAGGTCACGGCTGAGTTCTTGGCCTATTTGGCTGAGTTCGATGAGCGGCGGTTGTATCTCGATCTGGGTTTCGCATCGCTGTTCGAGTACTGCGTACAGGCGCTGCGATTGTGTGAGTCGACGGCGGGGCGACACATCGCGGCGGCGCGCGTGTGTCGCGCACATCCACGGGTGTTCGCGTGGGTGGCAAGCGGTGAGCTGCACGCTTCGGCGCTGAGTTTGTTGAAGAAGCATCTCACGTCCGAGAACGCGGCCGAGTTGTTCGAGTGCTGTCGCAGGCAAAGTGCGCGGCAGGTGGAGGAGCTACTTGCAGCACGTTTTCCAAGGCCGGACGTGCGCGACTTGGTGCGTCGCTTGCCGGCGCCGACGGGAGCCACTCTCGACGTCGGGGCGTACGCTCGAGCTCGATCGCGGCCATTTGCTGGAGCGCGTGGTAGTGCTCGGCATCGAGCGCCAAATAGCTGCGGGCGCGCAGGGCGCGCTGGCGGCAAAGCCGACCTGCCCGGACCTGACGAACGAGCGAACGGATACGTCCGAATCGACTGAAGCACCACCGCCTCCAACGAGGACTCTCGAGCCAACGAAGCCGCGCCGCATCGAACCCTTGTCGGCCGACCGCTACGGCGTGCACTTCACCGCCGACGGTGAGTTTTGTCAGCTGCTCGAGCGCGTGCGGGGGCTCGCGGGGCATCGCCTGCCGAGCGGTGATTTGCTGACTTTGCTCAAGCGTGGCCTCGAAGCGTACGAGCGTGAGCTCGAGAAGGAGCGCTTCGCCGTGGGTCGGAAGCCGCGCGGCAATTCACGCGCAAAGGCAGAGAGCGCGCCCTCGGTTGCAGCTCTTGCGCAGGGAGTGCTCACTTCGGCAGAGCCCGTTTCGGCAGAGCCCGTTTCGGCAGAGCCCGTTTCGGCAGAGCCCGTTTCGGCAGAGCCCGTTTCGGCAGAGCCCG
>DASSMT010000182.1:0-5057 GCA_035688655.1 Polyangiaceae bacterium
TTTCGGGCTCCGACTTCGATTCGCCAGCGGCGCGCGGCGTACCCTGGTCCACGAACTCGATCACGCTCATTGGCGCGTTGTCGCCGCGGCGACGACCGAGCTTGATGATGCGCGTGTAGCCACCGGGGCGCTTGGCGAAGCGCTTCGCCAGATCGACGAACACCTTCTCGATCAAGTCGACCTTGGTGCTCTCGCTGCCGTCTTGCGTCACCTGGAAGCGACGCAGGTAGCTCCCCACCTGCTGCTGCGCGGCCTGGCGGCGCGCGCGGTCAGCGATGCTCAGCTCGGCATTCGGGGTGTAAGCGACGGCACCCAGGCGCACGGCCTTGGTGATCAGACGCTCAGCGACGCGCCGCAGCTCCTTGGCCTTGGCGTCGGTGGTTTCGATGCGCTCGTGCGCCACCAAGTTTGCAGTCAACGCGCGGAACATCGCGCGACGATGACTCGTGTTGCGGCCGAATTGCCGCCCTGCTTTGCCGTGCCTCATGGGAACTTACCTAAATCTGCTGAACTTACTCTAGCGGATGTTTTGGGGTCGGGGCCCCAAAACTCGGGGGTGGGGCCCCGCTGGATTCACTCCAGCGGGTGCGGGGGTGAAACCCCCGGCGAGGAAGGCCCCGCTGAATTCACTTCAGCGGGGAGGGGGCTGCGCCCCCGATGAGGAACGCCCTGCTTTGCCGTGCCTCATGGGAATCTGCTGAGCTGAACTTACGACGCCGATTGCTGGCTCTTCCAGCGATCGACCATGGCGGGCCAGTTGTCGAACTTCATGCCGAGGCCGAGGCCCATCGTGGACAGGATCTCTTTGATCTCCTTCAACGACTTGCGACCGAAGTTCTTGGTCTTGAGCATGTCTTGCTCGGTCTTCTGCACCAGCTCGCCAATCAGGGTGATGTTGGCGTTCTGCAGGCAGTTCGCGGAGCGAACCGAGAGCTCGAGCTCGTCGACCGAACGGAACAGATTCTCGTTCAGCGGCTCTTCGTCGCTACCGCTGAACGGCACCAACGCTTCTTCCGATTCCTCGAAATTGATCCAGATCGACAGCTGCTCTTTCAGAATCTTGGCGGCGAACGCCACTGCGTCGACCGGACGCACTGCGCCGTTCGTCCAGACCTCGAGCACCAGCTTGTCGTAGTCGGTGACCTGGCCGACGCGCGCGTTCTGCACGGTGTAGTTCACCTTGCGGATCGGGCTGAACAGCGCATCGATCGGGATGGTGCCGATCGGCATGGTCGGGCTCTTGTTGCGCTCGGCCGAGACGTAGCCGCGGCCACAAGCCACGGTGAGCTCGACGGAGAACGGACCCTTCTTGTCGAGGGTCGCGATTTGGTGCGTCGGGTTGAGGACCGTGAGCCCATCCACCGTCTTGATGTCGCCCGCGAGGATCGGGCCAGGGCCCTCTTTCTCGAGACGAACGGTGAAGGTCTTCGGCGAATCCACCTTGAACACCACCTCTTTCAAATTGAGGATGATGTCCGTGACGTCTTCGACGACGTCCGGGATGGTGGTGAACTCGTGCAGCGCGGTCTCGAGGCGCACGGCGGTGATCGCCGCGCCCTGCAGCGAAGCGAGCAGCACGCGACGCAGCGAGTTGCCGATCGTGATGCCGAAACCCCGTTCGAGCGGCTCGCAGGTGAACTTGCCGTAGGACTCCGAGTTGGACTCGGGGTCGAGCGTGATCGCCTTCGGGCGGATCAAGTCACGCCAATTCCGGCTCATCATTTGTGTAACCATTCGAGCTGCTCCTTCTTTGGGGGGTTTCGCGCGACCGTCACGAGCTGCAGAGGCTCCAGCGCCCACTGTCAACTCCGCGGCCTGCCCGCGTTCGCGAAGGGAGGACCTTCGCTAGAATCAGATTGCTGTGGCGGCCCGAGCGAACTCAGGCCGCAGCGCTTCAACGAGAGTAATATTCGACGACGTACTGCTCACGAACCGACGGCTCGTTGAGCTCGTCACGGACCGGCATCGACTTGAAGGTGCCGGAGAAGGCGCCCTTGTCGACTTCGATCCAACTCGGACGCTGGCGATTCTCCGCAGCGGCCAGCGCGGCGGAGATGTAGCCGATCTTGCGGCTCGACTCGCCGATCTCGATCTTGTCGTTCGGCTTGACGCGGAAGCTCGGGATGTTGACGCGCTTGCCATTCACGAGGACGTGATTGTGACGCACCAGCTGACGCCCCTGGGCGCGGCTCGAAGCAAACCCGATCCGCACGACCACGTTGTCCAAGCGACGCTCGATCAAACCGAGCATCTCTTCACCGGTGCGGCCCTTGAGGTGCGTCGCTTGCACGTAGTACCCGGCGAACTGCGCCTCGAGCAGGCCGTAGATGCGGCGCATCTTCTGCTTCTCGCGCAGGCGGAGGCCGTACTCGCTCAGCTTGATGCGGGCCTGGCCGTGCTGACCTGGCGGGTACGGGCGACGGGACACCGCGCACTTCTCGGTGAAGCAACGCTCGCCCTTCAAATAGAGTTTTCCGCCTTCGCGACGGCACAACTTGCAAACAGCACCTAAATAACGCGCCATAATCTCTCCGTCACACGCGACGACGCTTGGGGGGCCGACAGCCGTTGTGCGGGATCGGCGTAACGTCACGAATCAAAGTCACCTTGAAGCCCACTTGCTGCAAGGCGCGGAGGGCGCTCTCGCGGCCGGCTCCAGGACCCTTCACGAACACGGCAACCGAGCGCACGCCGTGCTCCATCGCGCGACGACCGGCCTCTTCGGCCGCGAGCTGCGCCGCGAAGGGCGTGCTCTTGCGCGAACCCTTGAAGCCGCGCGAACCAGCGCTGGCCCAAGAGATTGCGGCACCATTCACGTCCGTGATGGTGACGATCGTGTTGTTGAACGTCGACTGGATGTGAACGATGCCAGCGAAGACGTTCTTCTTGACTACTTTTTTCTGAACGCGGGCTTTGGGAGCTGCCATGGGTTTGCCTTACAAGGTGCCGAGCCGCTCAGGCGCGACGCGCCAAGCTCTTGCGCGGACCCTTGCGGGTGCGTGCGTTGGTTCGGGTACGTTGCCCATTCACGGGCAACCCTTTGCGGTGACGGAGGCCGCGGTACGACCCGAGGTCCATCAAGCGCTTGATGTTCTGCTGCACCTCGCGGCGAGCGTCGCCTTCGACCTTGATCGTGGCGTCGATCGCGTCGCGAATGTTCTTCACGTCCGCTTCGCTCAGCTCGTCGACCTTGCGGTCTTCCGGCACCTTCGCCAGCTTGCACAGCTTGCGAGCGGTCGCGTCACCAATCCCGTAGATGTACGGGAGGGCGTAGACGATGGCCTTACGGCGGGGGAGATCGATACCGGCAATGCGCGCCATGACTCTTCCTTCTCAGATCTTTCTGGTTAGCCTTGGCGCTGCTTGTGGCGCGGGTTATCGCAGATTACGCGCAGGACTCCGCGGCGCTTCACGACTTTGCACTTGTCGCAGATCTTCTTCACACTCGGTCGCACCTTCATGATGTCCTGCCTTCAGTCGAATCTAGTTACTTCTAGCTTAGCTTCTTGATGATTTGGCCTCGGCCGGGGTCGAGCTTCGAGAGCTGGACGACGACCCGAGAGCCGCTGATGAGTCGTACGATCGCGTGACGAAGACTGGGGGCAATGCCCGCGCGAACGGTGCGACCATCTTCGAGCGTCACCCGAAACAATGCGTTCGGTAAGACCTCGTCGATGACACCTGTTCCAGTCGAATCGTCCTTCGTTCGTCGCCTCCTTACTTGCGTTGCAGTTCAGTGTCCGAGCGCTGCGAGGATGCGGCCTGTGATCTCACTGGGAGATCCGACCCCATCGACCCGGCGAAGCAGCCCGAGTTTTTCGTAATGCGGCAAGAGCGCCGCGGTCATTGCGTCGTATTGATCGAGACGCTTTTTGACAGTTTCTGGTTGGTCGTCGGCCCGGTGTTCGAGCTCGGCGTCCGAGGGCGGGGGACTATACTTTAAGTGGTAGATGTGTCCAGTCCGTTTGTCGGTGCGTCGCAGGGTGGCACGCTCCTCCAAAAGGTCTCTAGAAACATCGATTTGGACCACTTTGTCTAATGGGGTCCCGAGCCCCGAGAGCAGGGCCTCGAGCGCTTCCGCCTGCGGCACCGTGCGCGGGAAACCGTCGAGAATAAAGCCCTTTTTGGCATCCGGCTGGGAGACACGCTCTTTCACCAGGCCAATCACGACGGAATCTGGAACCAGCTGCCCCGCCTTCATGATGCTATCGGCCTGCTTGCCGAGGGCAGTCCCTGCAGCCACGGCCGCGCGCAGCATGTCCCCGGTCGCGATCTTCGGCACGCCGAACTTTTCGCTCAGGATAGCGCCCTGAGTGCCTTTGCCGCTCGCGGGAGCGCCGAGCAAAATCACCCTCACGCCGGCCTCCGGCCACTGAGGCGAGTCACGCGCGGACCCGTGAGCCCCTCGTAGCTGCGGGTGATCAAGTGCGCTTCGATCTGATTCACGGTTTCGAGCGCGACGCCCACGACGATGATCAAGCTCGTGCCACCGAACTGAAACGGGATGTTGAACGAGTTGGCGATCACCGCGGGCACCACGCAGATGGTAGCGACGTACACGGCGCCACCAACGGTGAGCCGCGTCAAAACGCGATCGATGTACTCCGCAGTTTGACGACCCGGGCGAATGCCAGGGATGTTCGCCTGCTGCTTCTTCAGGTTGTCGGCCACGTCGATCGGTTGAAAGGTGACGGCCGTGTAGAAGAAGGAGAAGAAGATCGAGAGCCCGGCGAACAGCGTGTGAAACAACCAATCACCGCGATTGAGCAGCGAGCTGAACGTGCTCATGCCCGGGATGTTGAAGCTTGCCAGCGTGGCCGGGAACATCAACAAGCTGGAGGCGAAGATCGGCGGGATCATGCTCGCCATGTTCACCTTCAGCGGCAGGTGCGCGGTCTGGCCGCCGTACACGCGGCGCCCGACTTGGCGGCGCGAGTACTGAATCGGGATCTCGCGCTGGGCGCGCTCGAAGAACACGACCATGGCGATGCTGGCGAGCAGCACGCTGACCAGCACGGCAATCGTCAGAGGCTGCAGGTCGCCGGTGTGGCTCTGGT
>DASSMT010000365.1:0-26392 GCA_035688655.1 Polyangiaceae bacterium
GGCGATCGTGATGCCGCTGCTCGCCGTATGCACGCGCCAAGAACTCGCGGATGTCCTGCACCACGCGGAGACCTCGACAGTCCTGCGCGGCGCAGCCCACGAACTACTCGAACGCCTCCCCCCACTGCGCACCTCCGAAGCCCCCGAAACCACGCTGCAGTAGCGGGCCCGCCCCGACCTTGAACCGCACCGAGTCCGTTCATTCTACACTCTCGAGCGGTGACAATAACTCGAGAGCGAGAGCGAGAGCGAGAGCAAGGGCGGGTGCCCCGTGCGTGAGACGGCTCTGCACGACCGCCGTCCTGCGCTCCGCGCTGCGGGCGCCGGGCTGCCCAAGCGCTGGCCTTCGGCCAGCGCGGTGCGCCAAAAGCGGTGGCGTCGGTGGGCGTGAAGCGTGGCCTGCACTCTCGACGTCGGAGGTAGATTTCCGAGCGCGCCGGGTGGTCTCGACGTTGAGTGCCGAAAGCACAACACGCGAAACGCCGCACCGCGTATCGCGTCGGGAGTTCTACGACTGTCGCCGGAGAGGGCTCAAAGCGCAACGCACGGGGCGAAACGCCAGAACCGCGTATCGCCTCGGGAGCTCTGGGGCCGTCGCCGGGGAGGGCTCAAAGCGCAACGCGAGCCGAAACGCCAGAACCGAGCATCGCGTCAGGAGTTCTAGGGCTGTCACCGGGGAGGGCTGAAAGCGCAACGCACGGGGCGAAACACGAGAACCGCGGTATCGCGTCGGTAGTTCTAGGGCCGTCGCCGGGGAGCGTTTGGCTGACCTGAAGCCGGCTGGGCGGCTCCGTGTGCGTACGACTTCGTGGAGTCCGCGTTCGTGGATCGCGCGCCGGTCATGGCGTGTACGTCGTTGCGAACTCCACGAAGTCGTCCGCGATATTTCTGATGGCGGGCCTGTCAACGGGCGAGATTGTGTGGGCGAGATTGTGTGGGCGAGATTATGCTTGACGGATTTTTTGTGAGTTGGATTTGCCGGAGCGCGAGGAGCGTGAAGATTCGCGTGGCAAGGTGCTTACTGGGCTCGTCAACGAGAGATGTCCATGCGCGACGAGTCGAAGCGCATTTCGCTGCTGAAAACGGCTCGTGCGACGCTTTACGAGCTCGAAAAAGTGCGTGTTAGAAAAGCGGCATGGGGCAGAACGAATATCAATTGCGGGAGTTGGCGGACGAGCAGTTGTTGAGCGGGCTGGCCAACGTCGTGAAGCAGCGGAACCAAGTCACGGCCCAGTTTCTGGCCTACTTGGCAGAGTTCGATGAGCGGCGATTGTACCTCGAGCTGGGGTTTGCGTCGCTGTTCGAGTACAGCGTGCAGGCGCTGCGATTGTGTGAGTCGACGGCGGGACGACACATTGCGGCGGCGCGCGTGTGTCGCGCTCATCCACGAGTATTCGCGTGGGTGGCGAGCGGCGAGCTGCATGCCTCGGCGCTGAGTTTGTTGAAGAAGCATCTGACGAAAGAGAACGCGGCCGAGTTGTTCGAATGCTGTCGGAAGCAAAGTGCGCGACAGGTAGAGGAGTTGCTCGCGGCGCGTTTCCCACGGCCAGATGTGCGCGACTTGGTGCGTCGCTTGCCGGCGCAGACGAGTGCCACTCTCGACGTCGAGCGTGCGCCGGAATGCGCAGGCCGTTTGCCGGAAGCGGTTGACGCGCCCGAGTGCGCGCAGGTCGCGACTGCGCAGGTCGCGATGGATACCGGCCAGGCCCGGCCGAGCGCGCGAGCGGATACATCCAGCGCGGCTGATTCGGCCGCGGTAGCGACACGAGCCCTCGAGCCGACAAAGCCGCGCCGCATCGAGCCCCTCGCGGCTGATCGCTACGGCGTGCATTTCACGGCGGACGGTGAGTTTTGTCGGCTGCTCGAGCGCGTGAGGGGGCTCGCGGGGCATCGCCTGCCGAGCGGCGATTTGCTGACCTTGCTCAAGCGAGGACTCGAAGCGTACAAGCGTGAGCTCCAGAAAGAGCGCTTTGCGGTGGGCAGAAAGCCTCGGCGGAGCGCGGGAGCTTCGAGTGCGGCTTCCCTTGCAAAGCTCTCGCCAAGTCGGCCCATTGCGGCCGAGCCGTTGTCGGCCGAGTCCGCGTCGCCCGAGTCTGTGTCGCCCGAGTCTGTGTCGCCCGAGTCTGTGTCGCCCGAGCGCTTGTCGGCCGAGTCCGTGTCGCCCGAGTCCGTGTCGCTCGAGTCTGTGTCGCTCGAGTCTGTGTCGCCCGAGTCCGTGTCGGCCGAGCGCGTGTCGGCCGGGCGCGTTCCGGCTGAGCGCGTGTCGGCCGAGCACCACCGCGTCGAACGACACCGGCGAGCGGGCACGGGAGCTCAACGGACTTGGCATTGCCCTGCGGCGGTGGCTCCCGAGGTATTTGTTCGGGATGGCGGGCAGTGCAGCTTTGTGGCGGCGGATGGGCGGCGGTGTGGTGCGCGGCGCTGGCTCGAGCTCGATCATGTTGTGCCTCGAGCACTTGGCGGGGGAGACTCGGTCCCGAATCTTCGGCTGCGCTGTCGAGCTCACAATCAGCACCATGCCCGGCAGTGTTTTGGTGCGGCGTACGTGGAAGCGGCGGTGCAGCATTCTCGAGGACATCGCTCGGTTGAATGCGGCAGCGCGTGAAACGGCAGCAACGCACCCCGCAGAAGCGCGTAGTCGTGCGAAGTGCGCGACTGGGACCGTCAATCGGCGCGCTCGAGCGCAGTGTTTCGAACCAAGAGACGTGTACGTGGCCGTCCAATCAGCGCTCCGGGGGGCGGTCTCTCGGGCCATGAAACCTGTTCGTGCACGAATAGGATTCTCTACTGCGCGAGGCGTCTCCGCCGAGGACGGCGTGCAGGGTCGTGCAGCAAAGCTCTCCCGCGTCCGCGAGGCGTCTCCGCCGAGGACGGCGTGCAGGGTCGTGCAGCAAAGCTCTCCTGGGTCCGCGAGGCGTCTCCGCCGAGGACGGCGTGCAGAGTCGTGCAGCAAAGCTCTCCCTCGTCCCCGACGCCGAAGGCTGCGCCGGGATGCGACGTGGCGCGTGACCATCAACCAAATCCCAAACGAGATGGTTGCGGCTGCGGCGGGGGGCTCAGCCTTCTTCTTCTTCGCTCTGCCACTTCAGGACGGCGCCGACGCTGATGCGCAGGGCGCACTCTTCACACAGCGGCGGTTCCTCGAAGCGGTACTCGTCGCCGCGTGACCAGAGGAACAGGCCCGAGCCTGCCGGCTGGCCTTCGAAGTGTCGTTCACAGAAGTCGCAATCGAAGCCCTGTAAGCGGCGCACCTCTCCAGGTGAGCTGGGTGCGTGCTCTGGTTCGGGCCTGATCTGGGGCTCTGTAGGCTTGATGGCCATTCGTATACCACTATAGCACCCCTTGGCGCTCCGTCATTCGGCGGCGGCTGCGCCATTCGGCGCGTTCGTCTCGCTCGGCCCGTCTGTCGCGTCTGGCGAGCCCGGCCCGTCGGCGACGCCGCACGAAAGCGCAAGCATTTCCACGACGTCCATATTTCGAACCGTTTCCTCTTTGGACTGGGACTTGATGCCGTCGCTGAGCATGGTCATGCAGAACGGGCACGCGCTGGCGATCGTAGTTGCGCCCGTGTCCAGAAGCTGCAGCGTGCGCTTCACGTTCACGCGGTTGCTGTTCTGCTCCTCCATGAACATTTGAGCGCCGCCCGCGCCGCAGCACAGGCCCTTCTTCCTGTTCACGCCCTCGGCCTCGACCAGCTCCACACCGGGGATCCGCTGCAGGATGGCGCGTGGTGACTCATAGATATCGTTGTAACGCCCGAGGTAGCAAGAGTCGTGATAGACGACTTTTGCGCGCACCGGCTTGCTCGGCGTGAGCTTCTTCAACGCGACGAGCTCGAGCAGGTAGTCGGAGTGATGCACGACCTCGAATTTGGCGCCGAAGTCGGGGTATTCGTTCTTCAGTGTGTTGAAGCAATGCGGGCAGGTGGTGATGATCTTCTTGATCCCGCCTTGCTCCTTGTAGCCGTTCAGGGTGGCCGCGTTGGTCTCGGCCAGCATCGTGAACAGGTACTCGTTGCCGGCGCGGCGCGCGGGATCGCCCGTGCACGTCTCTTCTTCGGCGAGGATGGCGAAGTCCACGCCCGCGGCCAGTAAGAGCTGCGCGGTGCTGCGGGCGATCTTCTTGGCGCGGTCGTCGTAGCTGGCGGCGCAGCCGACCCAGAACAATACCTCTGCGTCGGGCTTCTCTGCGCAGCTCTTCACGCCGAGTCCCTCGGACCAGCTGGCGCGATCGACGCGCGCCAAGTTCCAGGGATTGCCGTTGCTCTCCATGCCCTCGAAGGGCTTGCCCAGTTGGCTCGGGAACTCACCCTTGATCACCACCAGGTTGCGTCGCATCTGCACGATCTTGTCGACGTAGGTGATGTTCACCGGGCATTGCTCTTCGCACGCGCGGCAAGTGGTGCAGCCCCACAGCACGTCCTCGTGGATCACGTTGGGCACGAGATCGAGCGGCTTGTATACCTTCTTCGCGGGCTCGGCCTTCGTCTCCGCTTCAGCGGCTTCCTTGGGTGCCTCCGCGGGCTCTGCTTTTGGCTCGCCTGGGTCGGGCGCGGTGGCTTGGTGCACGGCGGACGGACCTACGGCCAAGAACTCTTCTTGGCGCCCGTACAGGTGATTGCGCAAATCGAGCGTGAATTGCTTGGGGCTCAGCACCTTACCCGTGGTGAACGCCGGGCAATTGTCGGAACAACGGCCGCACTCCGTGCAGGTGTAGAAATCGAGCACGTCCTTCCACGTGAAGTGCTCGATGCGCGCGTAGCCGATGCGCGCGCTCAGCAGATCTTCACCCTCCGTCGCTTTCTCGACCGCGGCCATCAGCGCTTCGGTCGTGGGCGCGAGCGGGCGCAAACGACCGCGCGGCGTGATGTCCCCGAGGAACACGTTCGGGATCGCGGTGATGATGTGGAAGTGCTTGGTATACGGCAGTATGTTCGCGAAAATCAGCACCAGACTCGTGTGCGTCCAGAAGCCGAGGTGCGCGAGCACGACGAGCGCGCTCGAACCGAGCCCCGAGAGAGCGAGCGCGACCAGCGAGCCGGCGGGCGCGGCAAAGTGGAAGCCGAGCTCGGCCTCGCCGGCCGTGGGCTCGAGCGGCGCGATGATGGTAGCCATCGCCGAGCAGGGGAACTCGCTGATGGCGCGGCATTCGCTGGCATAGCGGTGCGCGAGCACGGTGCTCGCG
This sequence comes from Polyangiaceae bacterium, assembly GCA_035688655.1. Lineage (GTDB taxonomy): Bacteria > Myxococcota_A > Polyangia > Polyangiales > Polyangiaceae > PMG-095. The sequence continues at coordinate 5,185 of DASSMT010000365.1, forward strand.
CCGTCGTACGTCAGGTCGGCCAGCATCATCGTGGCAATGATGCCCAAGATGATCAGCCCTTCGACCCCGAGCGTCATGCGCTTCTGCGGGCGGATGACTCGGTAGTACACGAACACGGCTACGCCGAGCAGCACCAAGCTCGCGAAGACGTCCTTGAGGAAGCCGTAGATTACCCCGAGCGGCAGGCCGAGGACCGGCTCGTAACCGAGCACGAACAGGTTGAAACTGGGCCAGAACCCGCGGCCCCAGAGCACGAGCGTGCGCAAGAGCAGCACGACGAAGCCCAGGAAGATGAGCTGATGCGCCAGGCCTGCGGCCAGGTAATTGCGCATCTTCTTCTGATAGACCGCGAATGTCCAAACCAGGCCGAGGCGCTTCGGGATCTCGGTGAGTCGGCTCTCCCAGGTGGCCGTGCCCACTCTCGCCAAGTTGAAGCGACGCCAGGCACTGACCGCAAACACCGCGCTCAAGGTCACGATGATCAGGCCCATGGCCAGCGGATTCATGGCCTTAACCTAGCCCACGATGCCGGCGAAATGCGAGGATTGCGAGCCCGACCAGCAAGACGATCAGGGCCGCCACAGCGAGCACGCGGGCCCAACCGCGCGCTGCTGCAGGGATGCGTAGCGAGAGTCTCACGCGCTGCGAAAGCGATCGCGCAGCGGGCGCCACCCGAGCCACTCCCGGGTCGGCGACCGCGCCCGGCTCGACGCGCAACAAGAGCAGGCCGCGCGGCAGGATTTCGCCCTGGTCCGGGGCCAAGCCTCCCTGCTCGGGGATGCGAATCATGACCGCACGCGGCTCGCCGCCTTCGTTCGGCTGAAGCTTGGGCAAGGTCACGGTCAAGATCTCGGGCGGCTCTTGCCGCCCACGCAAGCTGATCGCCCCGGCGCGCTCGCACGCGTCGCAGCCACCACCAGCGCAGGCGGCGCACGTCAAGTTACGCGGCAGCTCGAGCTCCACCAGCTCGCCCGACTCGAGCCAGGCGCGCGGTACGCGAATGCGATGAGTCACGTCCGGGCCGCGCGGCACATCCAACGCACGGGCCGTCACTTTGGCGAGGACGTCTGGCACTAGCCCGCAAGGCTAGCCCGAACCGAGCGTGCGGTCACCCAACGACCGCGCATGCTCGGCTGACGGTCTCGCCGCTTCGCGGTCTCGCGGTCTCAGGGTGCGACGCGTTTTTGGCTCGTCACTTGGGTGTGACGCTCAGCTCGGCGACGATCTCGCGCTGGCCCGTCGCGGAGCGAGACGCCTGAATGCGGGCGATCAGCGGTTCGCGCCGGAAAGTGGCGGCAGCGATCGGTGCGTCGCAGGCGCCGTAGAGCGCGCCGTCTTGGGGATCGTACGCCACGTCACGGAACCACTTGCGGTGTTCGCCCTGGGGCGTGACCACCGCAACGTCGATATTTTCCCAGCCGCGCAGGTCGACATTCAGGCGATAGACCACGTATTTCGTGTCCTCGGGCCAGGCGCTCACTTGGGTATCGGCTTCTATGTCGAGGTAATGGACCTGGGGCAGCTTGCGCAGCTCTGCAATTTGCGCCGCCGTGGTTCCGGACGCGAACCCGCCGCGCTGCACGAACCACTGCGCCTGCGCGAACAGCGCATCGAGGTAGCCGAGCTCGGCTGCGCGACCCTCGGCCGCTTCGGCGAACAACTGCTCCTCGAAGTCAGCGGCGTGTGCGTCGGACAGCGACTGCGACAAGTAATCGTCGAGCAGCGCGAGCGTGTCGTCGGCGCCAGTCATGGCACGGACTCCCAGCGCTTGGGCGTCGCAACGCACTGCCTGAGCGCGTGCAAGGCGCGATGCCTGAGCACGCGCGCATTTCCTTCACTGATGCCCAGCCGCGTCGATACCTCCGAGTGATTCAAGAGCTCACCGTACGAAAGCCAGACCGCGTCGCGTGCGCGCGCAGACAGCTCGGTCAAGCAATCCTCGAGGCGCATGATCTCGACCGTGACCTCCGCGGGCTGCACGACGTCACAGGCGGACACGCTTTCGCCGTACACTTCCCAGAGCCGGCCACGGCGCTCACGCTCGCGCGCGCGATCGAGCGCCAGGTTGCGACAAATGCCCAGCGCGAAGCCGGCCACCCGCGCGGGCTCTTCGAGCCGGCCGGCGCGCAGCGCCTCGACGAACATCAGCAGCACTTCTTGCTGAAATTCCCGGACAGCGTCCTGATTGCGCAAGCGGCGGCGGGCGAAGGCGCGAATTGCGGGCGACAGCCTCGAGCACAGCGTCGCCTCGGCCGCGCGGTCACCCGCGAGCGCTCGCGCAGCCAGACTGCCGGCGTCTCCTTCACTCGCGCTGGACATGCCGGCCCAGCATACAAAAAAATCGTCGGACCCGCTGTAACGAACCGCGGCTTCACTCCACTTCTACCCACGTAACGCCCGCTCGGGCGAAAGGGAGAGCGCGTGATGAAGCTGAAGGTAGGTCGCGTTTTGAGTCGCTTGGGTCTCGGGTTGGGGCTGTTCGCGCTGGGCTTTGCAGGCCTGACCTGGGCGCGTCAGGCGCGGCATTTTTCGGCGCCGGACCTCGATATTCGAGCAAGCGTGGACCCGGCGGTCGTCGAGCGCGGGCGCTACCTGGTGGAAGGGCCTGCCCATTGCGCCGACTGCCACGGCGCGCGCCCGGCCGCCGGCCTGCCGCCAGAGAACACGGCCCCGCTTTCGGGCGGCTACGAGTTCAAGTTACCCCCAGGGGTGTTCCGCGTGCCCAACATCACGTCCGACGCGGAAACCGGCATCGGTCGCTACAGCGATCGCGACTTGGCGCGGATCCTCCGCTACGGCGTGCGCCCGGATGGCACGGCGGTGCTGCCCTTCATGCCCTTCGCTGAGCTCGCGGACGACGACTTAACGGCCGTGATCTCGTACTTGCGGGCCACCCAGCCCGTGCACCACGAGGTCCCCGCGCACGAGGTGAATCTGCTCGGCAATGTGGTGCGCGCTTGGCTGCTCACGCCCGTCGGACCGAAAAACGCGCCCGAAAAACACGCGCCGCGCGGTGCAGTCGCGGAAAACGGCCGTTACTTGGCCCACCACGTGGCCAACTGCGTGTCGTGCCATACGCGCATGGACATGCGCACGGGCGAGCGCGTGGGACCGCTCTTCGGGGGTGGCGGCGAGCACCCCGCGCTCGACGGCTCGAAGAAGACGTATCTCAGCCCGAACCTCACACCCGATCCGCGTTGGGGTTGGATGGAAGGCTGGGACGAAAGCGCGTTCGCCGCGCGCCTCAGGTCCGGAGTGGGCCGCGAAGGTTCGCCCATGCCGTGGCGCGCGCTCAAAGAGCTCTCCGAGGAGGACGCGCGGGCAATCTTCCTGTACCTGCGCTCTTTGCCGAAAGCCGAAGGCGGCCCGGATCCGCGCGAGCGCGACCCAGTGCAAAAGCTGGCCTCCGGTTCCTGATACGCACTCGCGCTTTGCGCTGCCCCCTGGTGACGTGATCCGCGTTTGCCAAGGGGCAGTTGCCCACTGCGCCTAAGAAAATCTGACCCGCTGCTTAAGCATCTTTTAAGAACGCTCGGGCTCGGGAGGGCGCATGTACTGGTTGCTCGGGGAGAGCACCAGTGACTCGCGGCGCGAGGCAGGGGTGCGCCTCGCGCTGCCCCAAACCCAAACCCCAAGAGAGATTAGCTATGTCGTCCGTGTCCCGGTTCTTGCTCGTGTCTGCCCTGTTTTGTGCTCAATCCGTGGTCGCTTGCGGTGGTTCCGCCGATGCTCCCGACAATGCCGCAAGTGGCGGCCGCGCCGGAGCCGAAAACGCGGGCAATTCCGCGGGCACGAGCGCACACAGCGCCGGAGCCAGCTCACACAGCGCCGGAGCAGGCCCGGTGGACGCCGGAGGCAGCCCAGCGATCGCCGGAGCTCCCGGCTCAGCTGGCCAAAGCACGGGCGGCCCGGCCGACACCGGCGGGGGCACCAAGCTGTCGCAAATCACCAGCGATGCTCAAGCGCTCGCCGTGTGCAATCGTATCAAAGATGCTTTCAGCGATGCCGAGCTGAAGAAGATGGTCCAGGGCTCGTGCGCGATCACGGGCCAAACCGGCGCGGCCTCGCAGCAGGGTACGTGCGAAGAGCTGCAGGCCGAGTGCACTGCACACACGCCCCTGCCCTCGACCGACGATGGCAGCTGCACCGCGGAAGACATCCCCGATTGTGACGACGTGACGGTCGACGAGTACGTGGCCTGCACGCGCGCCGTGATGGCCGGCGGCATCGAGTTCTTGTCGGGCATCAGCTGTGAGACCGATCTGGAGAGCTTGGAAACGCCCGCCACGCCCAGCGTGTGCAAGGCCCCTTTCGCGCGCTGCCCGGATTACGCCGCCGTCTTTCAGTGAGCGGCGCTCAGGGTTGTGCGCTGGGTAGCGGCAAGCCGCTGGCGGCTGGGAAGAAAGCCAGACCGCCAGCGTCACTCACGTCCGGGCTCGAGATCACGAGCGCGGGAACCGTGGGCTCCTCAGAGCTCGAACCAAGCGCCAATTGCTCGGCGGCGAGTTTGGCGATCTTACCGCCAGCGAGCGGTAGCCACAGCGAGCCTTCGTCGTCGAACGCCGGGCGGCCGCTCGAAAGGGGCGTGCCGAGCGAGAGCAGGACCTTTGCCACGGCGATGCTCGCCCCACGTTGGTCGAGCTGCGCCTTGCCGAGTGCAAACACGGCCTGACCGGCGACGTCGCTCGCCCATAGATTGCCTGCCAGGTCGAAAGCCAGGAAGTTTGGCGCGAGCGCCTTCTGCGTCGAGTCGTCGGCGGTCACCGTGAGCAGAAGATCGGGCGCGCCCGCATCGCCCTTGTCGAGTCGCGCGCGATCGAAGCGCAGCACGCGACCGCCCGCGGTGAGCCACAGGTTGCCCGCGCTATCGAAGGCCAAGTCTTCGCTTGGCTCGCTAATACCCGACAGCGCCAGGTTGGGCGCGATGTCGAGCGGCTCTTCATCGGAGCCGGGCGAGGCGTCGGGTCGGTCGATGCGCAGCACGCGCTTATCGCACGCACTGAGCCAAACATTGCCACTCTGATCCAGCGCCATGGCTTTGACGACCGGCGCACAGCCGAGGGCAAGATTGTAGGCGTAGTCCGTCAGCGGGACTCCCACGCCTGCGAGCCAGGCCGACGCGTAGCGCACCAGGGTCGGGTTGGAAGCGGTCGCTCCCGCAGCCCACAGGTTGCCTTCCTGATCGAAAGCCAGCGAGCTGCCCACGGGTAACTCGGCCGAAGACGTTGCTGCGGGGGAGCCGGAGTGAGTCAGCACGCTGGCTGCAAAGCCGAGCAGCGGAGCCTCGCCCGCGCTGCGATTGAGGGCCCACAATTGGTTGCTCGACGCGACCGGGATGTACTCTACGCTGACCGTTTGCGAGCTGCCGTCGGCCAGACAAAACGTAGGGCTCGAGATCTGCGCATAGTACGCGGTGCGCACCAGCGGACTATCGTCGTACACGCGCTTGGCGCTGACAGCATAGGGTCCGCTCGGCAGCTTGCTCAAGGTGGTCGATTCGCTCTCGAGCGCGTCGTGCGAACCGGAAACGGTGATACTGGCCGCGACCGTCACCGGCAGACCGCTCACTTTCAGCACGATCTCACCGCTGCCGGACTCTTCGCAGCCGCTCGGCACTGGTACGTCAGCGCCACCCGCGCTGCCGGCATCACCTGCGCTGCCTACGGCGTCAGTGCCGCTCTCGCCGCTCTCGCCGCCCGCACCGCTCGCGCTGTTCCCACCGGAGCCAGCCGAGGGTTTGCCCGCGACCCCGGCCGCGCCGCCACCCGAGGTTGGCTCGCTGTCGCTCGAACTACAAGCGAAGAAGAGAGCCGAAACCAGGCCCAAGCTCAGCAACACGCCGCGCATGGTGGCTCCGTTTCGATGCTGGCTCAGCGTGCCTGTGGCTCAGACGCTCTCGTTTTCGGCCTTCATGTGGCGATGCACGAAGAAGTAGTAGAGGCTGCCCAAGACCACCACCGCACCGCCGAGCCAGATCGTGATGCGGTGCAACTCACCCTTCATCAGCTGCTCGTCTTGGCCCATCTTCACGCCGAGATAACAGAGCACCGCGGACCAAACCGCCGCGCCGAGCACGGTGAAGATCGAGAACTTCAGAAAATCCATGCGCACGATACCGGCGGGAATGCCGATCAAGTGGCGCACTACGGGCAAGAGTCGCGACACGAACACCCCGGGCGAACCGAACTTCTTCGCCCAGCGCTCGGCGCCTTCGATCTTGTCCTTCTTGATCATGATGTACGGGCCGAAGCGCAGCACCAGTGGTCGCCCCGCGAGCCGCGAGGCCCAGTACATGATGGCGGCGCCGACCCAAGAGCCCACCGTGCCCGCGAGCACGATGCCGACCATGCTGAATTGGCCGGTAGTGTAAGCCATGTGCGCCGCAGGCGGGATGATGAGCTCGCTCGGCAACGGCACGATCGAGCTTTCAATCGCCATCAGCAGCGCGATCAACGGGTAGCCTCCGGTTTGGAGGGCGCTCAGGTACCAATCGATCAGCGACTTCAGCATGGGCCAGGCTTATAGCTGAAACCATCACGGACACCAGCATCAGCCGGCTCCGACGAAATGCCGCGCGAAAACCGGCCGATTAGCGCCGGCCGAACACGGTGACGGCTCAGAGACAGGTGTTTCTGATCCGCAGATCGCGGCGTGCCAGGAGCCCTGTGAGCCACGCCCGGCACGAGCCCTCGAGACTTCGAGAATTTCACTTCGCTTCCGAGCGACTTCGCCTATTGAAGGGTAAGGTTCGAACGGTACCGACACCAGCCGCGCCCGTCACCGCGAACCACGGTCCGTAGCAGGTTGCTTCTGCGCAAGTTCCGCGCGTGTCGTAGACGGGCGACACGTGTTCCGAGTCGTTCACTGTGAAGCTCAAGCTGCATCCATTGTGCTCGCCTGTGACTTCGAAGCTCACGCCCGCGTACTGCGAAGCGTTGACGCAATTTTTTTCGGCTGGTGGAGACCAGGCCGGCAAACAGATCCGGGCTGCTGCATGATCTAGTTCGACCGACGTCTGCGCGCTCGAGGCAGCTCCGGCACCAGCGTCCGGGAGCTGGTGTTCTGCTACGCGGACGGAAGCCCGCTCACGCGGTCGGGCAGCGGGCTCGGGTACATGCACCTGGCGCCGAGCGCGACGCGATCGGGTTGCTCGATGATTTTGGGCAGGCAACGCGCAGCGCTTTGAATTAGCGAGGGCACTTGCGAGATATTAGAGGCGAGGGCGGGATTCGAATCCGCGCTCTCGCGCACAAACGCGAAAAAGGCCGGGCACAGAGGCCGGCCTTTTTCGTTTTCGTCAGCGCTGCGCTGCGCGCTACCCGCACGGCGGCAAGCGCGGGCTAGCTGCTGCGATTTTCGGGCGACTGCTTGGTGTCGGACAGCTGCTTGTTTTCTTCCGGCGGCTTGGCTGCCGTGGGCGGATCGGTTGCGTCTTCATTCAGGCCCTTTTTGAAAGAGCGAATGCCTTCACCGAGGCCCTTACCCACGCCGGCAAGCCGACCCGGTCCGAACAGGAGCAGGACGATGACTAGAACGATGACCCAGTGAACGGGGCTTAGAGATCCCATGGCTTTTTACTCGGTTGGCAGGGTGTGCCGCAGCGCGCGTGACTTCCGTACAATAGCATCGGCCCCAGGGCAAGCCAGAGCGCACCCAGAAATGCCTCGCTTCACAAGCGAAAAATCAGCTCTCGCTCGGCCTCGGGCGCGTCGAGGGACAGCGTCTGTGAGTAGGTTTTTGGCCCGACACGTGCCCCGAACGCCACCACGATGGGCGGATTCTCGCCTCCCAGCGCTTCGAGCCGGATCCGGACGCGGTATTCGCCTCGCAGCGGCTCGCCGTCGCTCAGATACACGTTCTCCAAATTTTGCCCGTGACACTCGCCATTGCGACCCGGGCAATCACGCTCCTTGACCAAGCCGCTGCGCGCGGTGCGCCCGACCTCGATCAGCTCACCGCTCGGGTCGAACAGGCGCAGGTCGACGTCCGCGCGCGGTTCGTCCCAGGCAATCGCGAACTGCACCAGGCCGGTATGCAACCCGCAGCCCTCGTCGATGATGCCGTTGCAATTGTCGTCGGTGGCGTTGAAGCACAGCTCGGGGCCCGTCGGCGTGCAGGGCTTTTGCGCCAAAGACGAGGGGATGGTTCCGAGTAAGGCCGGACCTTCGGCGGCCGCGTCGTGCGGCGCGGCCGCCGGCTGACACGCGCTGAGCCAGAGCAGGCTCAGCGCGGACAGCGGTGCGCGGACCGAACGCAAGCGGGCGTTCACCCCTTCGGGTGTCGCGAAGCGTGTCACTTCTTTTCGTCGGGGATGTTCACGCCGGTGACGACCTTCGGGTTCATCAACTCGAAGTAGGCGGCGCGGGCGAGCTCACCCGCCGGACCGCTTTCGTCGCGCAGCGCCAGGAGCACGCCTTGCTCGGACATGAACTTGAGCGTGCGAATCGCGCCCGCGCGTTTGGCCGCGTCGTCGCCCTTGGCCATCTGATACAGCCGCGAGCGCAGCACCACGCGCGTGAAGGAGTGCGGCCCGTTGTCGAAGATCAGGTTGTCGAACTGCTTCATCAGCAGCACGCGCGCCCACTCTTGCTGCGTTTGCCGTACGCTGAGCTTGCTGATCGCCTCCGCGTTGTCGACGTACTTGAAGAGCAGGCCACCCTCCAGATCCTCTTGCGACCAGTAGCCGAAGCTCTTGTACCAGAGGTCGCCGAGCTCATCGAGCGCCTCTTTGCGCTTGCCCGCGTACAGTGCGACCGCGCGCGACGCCGCCTCGGGCGTGCCGCCCAGGATCAGGGCCAGGGCTGCGTCGTTCATCATCGCGTCGTCGCTCATCATGCCGAAGAGCTGAGTCTCGACGCTCTGATCGAAGCCGCCCTTGGCGATCGCTCGCGCCACTTGGTGGCGTGTTTCGACCGCCGACTGCGGGTTCATCAGCGAAACCAGCGCGCCGGCGGTGCCGGGCACCGGGCGTTGAATCAGCGCTTCGAGCAGACACGCGCGCCGCACCTCGTCCGGCTTTTCGTTGCCCTTGTAGTCGGAGATCTTCTTGGCAATCGTGAGGAAGTCTTCTTTCTCCGCGACCCAGGCCAAGGCGGCGCAGGCCGAGAAGCGCGATTGCTCGTTGTTCTGCGGATCTTCGATGTAGTCGAGCAACGGTTTGAACGCTTTGCGATCACGCCACTCCGACAAGCCGTCGGCAGCGCCCACGCCGATCGCGCGCAAGCTCATGCCCAAGATGGCGACGCCGCCTTGCAGCAAGCCGTCCATGGTCACGTCCAAATCTTTCGGACGGCGCGTGAGCGACTTGATCAAGACATTGTACGACGGCCCGTCCTTCAGCCAGCCGACGTAGCGCAGCGCGCTCTGCGCCACGACCCACTCTTCCGGCATCGGCGGCTGCTGGCCTTCTTTGGGCAGCGGCTCTTTCGGGTTCGACCACTTGCGCAAATTCGCAATGTCCTTCGTCGACTCCATGGCCGCCAGGGCACGCAGGCCGTTGGCGTGCGGCGAAGGCATCTCGTGGATCCAGAAGATTACGCCGTCTTCGGCCTGCTCGGCGATCACGCTGCGTTTCTCGGGATGCAGGATGGCAAGGTCCGCGATCATGCGCGCGGCGACGACGCGCTCGTTGTCGTCGCGCTTGAGCATCATTTCCCAATCATTTTGATCGGTGTAGAGCTTCAGCGGATCCATGCGCAGGCGTTTGGCCAAGGTGGGCACGCCGCGGATATCGCCGATCTGCGAGAGCGCGACGGCCGCGCGCGTCTGGAAATGCATGTGCGGCTTGCTCTCCAGATACGCGTACAGGGCGTTGCCGCCCTTCGGATCGTTGAGCTTGTCGATCATGTCGAAGATTTGCTTCTTCTGGTAGTACGCGAGCGACGGATCGGGCGCGGAGACCGCGTTCAGCGCGAGCACCAAGCCATCCGTGCCCACGCCGTCGCGCAGCGCTTCCAAGAACTTGTTGCGGCTGTCCTTGTCCGCGTTCTTGAGCGCCGCGACCAGCGGCTCTCGCGCGCGAGGCTCGCCGATCTTGCCCAAACCGGGCGCGGCTTGGCGGGAGACCTCCGGGTCCGAGTCCTGCACCAACTTGATCAGGGTGTCGGTCCACTTGGGCTCGGCGTTGCGCGACAGGATCGTGGCCACCAATTGGCGCACCGCCGGGCTCGCATCGCCCGCCATACTGGCGAGCTTGTCCAAGCTGACGAGCTGCACCAAGCGCTCCGGATCGAACGCCGTTCCCCCGCCCAGGCGTTGCACTTTGGACAAGAGACCCGCGCGATACAGCGCCATGATGTCGTCGAACGCGCGCGCTTCGCCGAGCACGACCAACGCCCAAGCAATTTGCGGCTTGGCACCGGGGCCAGCCGTCTTCAGCGCGGCGATCAGCGCGTCCTTCGCCGGCTCACCCAGCGGACGGCCATACTCGGCGAGTGCCAACGCGGCCATGCCCTGAATCGGCTCAGACGGCACCTTGAGCGAAGCGATGGCGAGATTCACGCCTTCCGGATCTTTGGCCCACGCCAGTTGCTTCAGCGCTTCGGCGCGCAGCTCTTCGCTGGCGTCGCTCGCAGCCCACTTGCGCCAATCGGGGATCTGCTCGGGCTTCGGCTTGACGAAGATTTGCTTCTTCTTCTCTTCACCCTGCTCGATGCTGAGCTTGTCGGCTTCTTGCTTGCCACCGATCAGCATGAAGGCGGCGAAGCCGCCCACAGCCAACACGCCAACCAAGATCGCCATCGGGGCGAAGCGGCCCTTCTTGAAATTGCCATCGCCGGAATCGAAGCCCGCTGGAACGCCGCCGCCACCGCGAGGCATTGCAGGACTGTCATCATCGGGCGGCCATTTGGCGAGATTCACCATCGGCGGAGGCGGTTGGTTCGGAGCCGGAGAATTCGTTGCGGGCAATTTCGAATCGAGCATGGATCCTCCCGCGAAACGCGGAGATGGTGAGCGGTCCGCCGCAAGCGCGGGTCAGGCGCGATTGCAGTTCGCCGCGAACTTAGCCCAAGCGGAAAAAAGGGGGGAGAGTTCCCTTCATCGTTCGTCACACCTTCCGCGGCTCGCGGTTCGGATTTCACTGGAAACTTCTCTCTGGACTTCGATTTTCGGTACAGGGGGCCCGCTCAATCGTAAAAGCTCTTTGCGCGGCTCACCCGGCGTGACCGATCGTCGTCTCCCTCTCTCTCCGGCGCCTCCGGCATGACTCTCTCACCTTCATGGCAGAAGCCGGTGGCAATCACGGTCGCAACGACGCTATTCGTGGCGTTGCTCTCGCGCTTGCCCGACAGCTACTCGGCGACAGCGGTCGGTTTTGGCTTCCTAGCAGTCACTTACGCGCTGGTGCTGCGCTCGGACGATCGCGAAAAGATCGCGCGCTATGGCCTGTCGTTCGCCGGCTTGTTCGATCCCGAGCCGCTATCGCTCACGCGCATCGCACGGGAGCTGGGCTCGGCGCTGCTCTGGGCGGGCGGCGCCGCGCTGATCTGCCTGCCGCCGTTTTGGCTCGGCTTCCTGTGGTGGTGGCAGGTCAAAGTCGCGTTTCACGCCCCGAACGCGAGCTCCCTCGGCAGTGATTTTTCGGGACAACTGCTGGTCATCGCGCTGCCCGAGGAAGCGTTCTATCGCGGTTACCTACAGTCGGCGCTCGACGAGGCGTTCCCGCCGCGCTTTCGCGTGCTCGGCGCACAACTCGGGCCGAGTGTGCTGCTGACGAGCGCATTGTTCGCGCTCGGGCATCTGTCGACCGAGCTCAGTGCCGCGCGTTTGGCCGTGTTTTTCCCGTCCTTGGTCTTCGGTTACCTGCGCGCACGCACGGGTGGCGTGGGGGCCGGACTGATATTTCACGCTTTGTGCAACCTCTTTGCTTCGTATCTCGGCCAGAGTTACGGTTTTCCGCGGTGACTCCTTCTTACATTTTGGATCAGCTGATCGATCGCGCGTTGACCGAGGATTTGGCGGGCGGCGACCTCACGACCGAGGCCACGGTCGGCGCCGACCATCGCGCGCTGGCGCGCGCCGTGGCGCACTCGGCGCTCGTCGTGTGCGGCGGAGACGCGTTCGCGCGGGTTTTCTACCGCGTCGACCCGGGCGTACGCGTCGAGCGCCGCGTCGCCGATGGTGAGCACGCGAAACCGGGCGACGTGCTCTGGATCCTAGAGGGCGCCACTCGCTCGCTGCTGATGGCCGAACGCACCGCGCTCAACTTCGCGCAGCGCATGAGCGGCATCGCCACGCTGACTCGCCGCTTCGTCGACGCCCTACCGGAAAACGCGCTGACGCGCATCGTCGACACGCGCAAGACCACGCCCGGGTTACGCTTCTTGGAGCGCTACGCGGTGCGCTGCGGCGGCGGCCACAATCATCGGGATACCTTGGGCTCCGCGGTGTTGATCAAAGACAACCACATCGTGGCTGCGGGTGGTGTCACCGTGGCGATCCAGCGCGCGCGCCAGCACGCCCCACACACCAGCCGCATCGAGATCGAGGTCGAATCACTGGACATGCTCGATGAAGCGCTCGACGCCGACGCCGACGTGGTCATGCTCGACAACTTCGCGAGCGACCAGATCGCGGTCGCGGTCGAACGTGCGCATGGCCGCGCCCTGGTCGAGGTCTCGGGCGGCATCACGCTCGAGCGGATCCCGCTGCTCGCTGCGGCAGGCGTAGACGTGATCAGCATCGGTGCGCTGACTCACTCGGCGCCCGCAGCCGACATTGGGCTCGACATCGAGAGTCTATGAAGCCGTTCGACGCGGAGCGCTTTCGAACGCACGCTCGAACCACGAAGCCCGCGCTCGGTCGGCCATTGATGTACGAACCGGTGACGGGCTCGACCAACGATAACGCGCTGCTCGCCGCCCGCGCCGGCGCGCCGCACGGCTCCGTGTTCGTAGCTGACGAGCAGAACGCCGGCCGCGGACGCCGCGGGAACACCTGGCTGGCAGCGCCCGGCGAGAGCCTGTTGTTCTCGGTGCTGTTGCGGCCCAAGCTCGAAGTCTGGCACTGTAGCGCGCTCACTCTGGCCGTTGGCCTCGCGCTGCGCGATGCAGTGGCTCCGCACTTGAACGATGCTCCGCGGCTCAAGTGGCCGAACGATCTGTACGTGAACGACAAGAAGCTCGCCGGGATTCTGGTGGAGTCTCAGCTGCAAGGCGATCGCTTGCAAGCAGTGGTCGTCGGCATCGGGCTCAATGTCGCGACGCGCGAGTTTCCGCCGGAGATCGCGGCGCGCGCGACTTCGCTCGCACTGCTCGGCGCATGCGACGTCGCACGCGAGCCGTTGCTGCAAGAGATTCTGAACGCGCTCGAGTTGCGATTGGAGACATATCAAGCGACTGGCGTGGCCGGGATCTTGGATGAACTGAACGCGGCCGATGCGCTGCGCGGTAAGCGCGTGCGCGTGGACGCGCAAGAAGGGGTGGGGCGCGGACTCGACGATCAGGGGCGGTTGTTGCTGGAAGACGACGCGGGGGCACTGCACGCGATCGTCGCTGGGACGGTCGAGCTATTGTGAGCGAGTGTCGTTACACTTCGAGCAGATCCACGTGCGCGCCAGTCGCTTTGACGAGCGGCAGAAGATCGCGCGCGTCTGAAGTCAAAATCTGGTCACCGTCTTTGGCGAGCAGTGCGAGCGCTGCATCGACGACGTCCGAAGTTTTGGTCTGCTTCAGCAGCATGCCAACTCTGCGACCGAGTTGGTCGTCGAGTGCCACGACGTGAATCCCGACGAGGAGCCTCGCCAGGTCCGCCTGTCGCCCGGCGCCCCCGCGCCAGATCTGGCCAATAATCCCGCCATGGGTCAACGGAGCACGCTGAGCGAGTCGCTCGCGTTTGATCAGCGCGATCACATTGCGATCGAGTCGCTCCAGTGCGACTAGGGCCCCGGCGTCGAACACCAGCACTCAGCGGGGCCCCTGCGCTCGACGTTGCTTCACGGAGCCTTTCACGGACGCTTTTCCTCGAACTACGATGGCGCGTGCGTGCAAGCGGCGGCTTCTAGCTCGGATCTCGTCGTCCGTGATGACGCCGTGCTCGTCTTCGTAGGCAAGCAGAAAGTCGTCCAACGCCTGCATGCGCCGATCGTGCTCGGCTTGACGATGAAGCGCTTCATTGACCCAGGCACTGAGAGAGCAGCGACGGGTGCGCAGCTCCGGGCATCGCCGCCGGAAACGCGAACAGCTTCGAGGTGCCGGCGAGCATGAACATGAACGCCGCGATGATGCGCAGCGCACTCAGCAAGTATGGGGCGAAAGAGACCCACTTCGCGGTCACGCTGGATTGGGCTGCGTTCGAAGGCGCTTCTTCGTTGGGATGATAGCCGGCGGTCATGGCCGCCGCACATGCACCATCCGAACCAGCCGAGCCCCACGAATATCCGCGCGTCTTTTCGCGTTCTATCGGAGTCCACGGCCAGCGCTGAATGAGTAGCGATTGGCGCCGCTGAGATGAACTGACGCGCCGAGCCGCAGCCAACCGAGACGGAAATGCGGCGCACGCTGCATCAGGGTCCGCGATGCGAGCGATCTGCTAACGTGCTGGATGAGTTCGATCAGTTCGACTCCAGCTCGCGCGAGCGGACTGCTCCGGATCGCATCGATGTTCACGACGTTCACGACGGTTGCGACAGTCACGTCGTTCGCGACGTTCGCGACGTTCGCGACGTTCGCGACAGATTGCACCGTCCGCGCCAAGGCGACGGGCAGCTCCGACGCGAGTCAGTGCCGCATCGACAGCGACGTGCTCTGCCCTGGCAATTTCGTGGGCTATTCCTGCCAAGGCAAGTCGAAGCCGTCGCCCAACTGCGGCGCGGGAACGCTCGAATTCGACGGCGAGATCGGCTATTGCTGCGGCGTTGGGTCAGGGAGTTGCGCATCGGACCCGAGCGTCGCGGGTTGTGTCGATGGCTCGCACGGTTTTGCTTGCACTGGGAGCGACACGCCGGACCAGACGCAGCCGTCGCTGGTCTGCAGTAGCGCGACGGCCGGCGCCGATCACGAGCTACTCTATTGTTGTTCGACGAGCTGACGAGCGACACGTTTTCATCCCGTTTTCATCCCGAGCTCATGCAGGAGCTCGGGGCGCGCAGCAGATATGGCTTCTCACCGAAGGAGTGAAGCCGAATGTCTCAATATACCCATGTTCAAATCGAGTTCGAGTTGGTCTGCACCGTGGATGAATATCGAAAGATCGCCGAGCAGCGGGCGCCGGTTTTCGCGAACGTCGCCGGGCTCGTCTCGAAGCTCTGGATCATCGATGAAGCGGCGCGACGCGCGGGCGGCGCGTACCTGTTCTCGGATCGCGCCGCCGCCACCGCTTACCTCGAGGGTCCGATCATCGCCGGATTGCGCACGAACCCTGCGTTTCGGCACGTCAGCGTGCGGCTGTTCGACGTGCTCTCGGCGCCGAGCGAGGTCACGCACGCTCTTCAGGGGCGTGCTTCGTAAACCAGATTGAACGGGGTGGCCGCAGCTCTTCGAAAGCTGCTGAAGCCGGCGGAGCGGACAACCGAGTGGATGCGCGCTTCGCCGGCTTGGGCCCCAAGGCACAGCCCCACCTCTTGCGAGCGCGAGCACGGCGTGCAGAGCAGCGTCGAGCCCGCGTAGTAAACTCGGCCCACCGGGTTCAAGTTGTCGGCGACCTCGTCGTTGGCAAACGGCTCGACGATCATGAAATGTCCGTCTCGGTTCAGTGAAGCGAGCACGTGCCGAGCGGCCCCCACCGGATCCCCCAAGTCGTGCAAGCAGTCGAACGCGGTCACCAAGTCGTAACCTTCGCCGGGAAAGTCTTTGGCTTGCGCCACTTCGAAGCGAACTCGGTCGGCGACAGCAGCCCGCTCTGCGGCAGCGCGCGCCGCTTGAATCGAGCCCTCGTGGTAGTCGAAGCCGATCACGCGCGAGTTGCGGTAGGCCTGCGCCAGCAGGATCGTGGACGCGCCGTGACCGCAGCCCACGTCCGCGATTCGGGCGCCTGCGCTGAGCTTCGCCTCGAGCCCCGTGAACGCGGGGATCCAGGCACTCACGAGGTTCGCCGCGTAACCCGGACGAAAGAACTTTTCACAGCCTTCGAACACCGAAGTGTGATGTTCGTGCCAGCCCATGCCAGCTCCGGTTCTGAACGCCTCCGTGACTCGCTCGACCGCCGCCAGAGCGCCAGTGGCTAGCACGAAAGCACCGGGAATGAAGGCCGGGCTGTCTTCGACCGCCAGCGCAAACGCCTGTTCAGGGGTCAAACCGTACTTGTGTGAGGTTCGATCATACTCGACGTAACCACCGGCGGCTTGCGAGTTCAGCCACTCGCGCACGTAGCGCTCGTCAGTTTCGGTCTTTTGTGCAAGCTCTTGCGAGGTCAGGGGTTTCGCGGCGAGGGCGCGATAGAGCCCCAGCTTGTCACCAATCACGACCATGCCAGCGTGCAGGGCCCCGCCCAGGTCGTTCACGAACTTGCTCAGGAATTCGTTCAGCTTGTCAGTATCGGGCATCATGATGGTCTCCTGGTTTTTCGAGTTGCAGCGCTCTGACTGCCAAGCTGAAATAGCGAGCGACTCACGACCGTGCATGAGCCGCGCGTGAAGAAGAGATGAAAACGTCCTCCATCCGCATCACGATCGGTGACCGATTGCGCAGCGAGCGACGCTCGAGCTTCGTTGGGCGCGAACGCGAGCTCGAGCGATTGCTTTCGAGCCTCGACGACGAGCACGCCCTGGTCACCTTCGTCTTGGGGCTCGGCGGCATCGGCAAAACCAGATTGCTGAGTGCGTTCGCCGAGCGACTCGACGAGCGCGGCACTCCGCATCGAGTCCTCGACTGCGAATCCGCCCCGCCGACACCAGCGGGTTTCCTCGGCGCGCTGGGCGAACTCTTGGGCCGCACGCTGCCTTCGGTGCGTTCGGCCGCGGAGGCACTGTCTGCGCTCGGTTCGCAGGCAGTGCTGGCCTTGGATCAATACGAGAAGTTTCGTCTGCTCGACGGCTGGCTCCGACAAGAGCTGCTGCCAGAGCTGCCTTCCAGCGTGCACGTCTTCTTGTTCGCTCGCGACGCCGCGGTCGACGTCTGGACGGGCAGCCCGGGCTGGGCCGCGCTCGTGCAAACGCTGAGGCTCGGCCCGCTCGACGAGACGTCCGCGCTCGCGTTCCTCGAACGCCGCGGCGTCGCCCCGCCCGCGCGCGCGGAGCTCGCGCGGCTCACTGCCGGTCATCCGCTCGCACTCGAGCTCTCGGCCCGGGCGCTCGCACAACGACCGAACGCTACCTTCTCGAGCCTCGAGACCCAGCAGCTGATCGAACAGCTCGCGCCCCTGTTCTTGCGCACCGTGGACGACGAGGGCTTACGCACCCTGCTCGAGGCCGCCAGCGTGACGCGGCGCGCGACGAAATCGATCCTCGCCACGATGGTCCCAGAAGTGTTCGACGAACCGCGCTTCGCCGCCCTGCAAAGCCTGCCCTTCGTCGAAGAGGCCTCCGACGGCCTGGTGATCCACGAGACCGTGCGCTCGGCGCTCGCCGGCTCACTGCGAGCGCTCGACCCGCGCCGCTATCAGGAGCTGCGCGGGCGCGCTTGGAGTTGCTTGCGCGAAGAGCTGGCAGGCGCCGCGAAACAGCAGTTGTGGCGCTACATGGCGGACATGCTCTACCTCGTCGACCGACCGGGAATTCGCGAAGCGTTCTTCCCGAGCCAGAGCAAAATCTACTGCCTCGAAGCGGCTCGGCCCACTGACGCCGCAGCGGTCCTGGAGCTGGTTCGCACGCACGACGCGGACGACCTCGAAAACATGGCCCTCTGGTGGCAGCTCTTGCCCGACGCATTCCGCGTCGTGCGCGACGGCTCGGGACGAGTGCTTGCCTTCGTCGCGCTCGCGCTGGCTCGAGACATCCCCGCCGAGCTAAGGGCACGCGACCCACTGCTCGCCGTTTGGAACGCGGACGTCCGCGACGCGGCGATCCCGGCCGAGACCCCGGTGCTCTTCTCGCGGCGGGCGCTCGTCGAAGGCACCGGCGAAGGGCCGTCCCCGTTGCGCTTGGCTCTCTGGCTCGACGCCAAACGCACGTACCTCGAGCATCCCGACGCCCGTCGCATCTACAGCGCCAAACGCAACCCGAACGAGCTGCTCCCCACGCTCGCGCCCCTCGGCTTCAAAGCGCCCGAATCCGTGCAAATCCCGTGCGGCGACACACCACTCGGCAGCCTCGTGCTCGACTTCGGCCCGCGCGGCGTTTTGGGCTGGCTCGCGGGGCTGATCGACGCCCAATTCGACAGCGGTCCCCTCGACGAAAAAGCGCGCGCGCTCCTGGTCGATGGCCGCCGCGTACCGCTCACCAAGCTCGAATTCGGCGTCATTCGCTACCTGCACGATCGAAAAGATCACGTGGTCCCGCGCGACGACCTGTTACGCCACGTGTGGCACCAAAACTACGGCGGCAGCAACGTCGTCGACGCCGTGGTCAAGTCCCTGCGCAAGAAGCTCGGCGCGCGCTCCGGACTCATCGAGACCGTGACAGGGCACGGGTATCGCCTGAGTGACATCGCGTTTCGCGCGAAGTGAGGAGCGCTTCGACAGCGCTGGCCTCATGCTCGCTCACGGAGACTGTCCGGAAACGTAAAGAGCGAAGGCAGTCGCGCTGAAGCTCGCGCTCTCGTACGCGTAGCCAACGACAAACACGTTGCCAAGTGCATCTGCGACTGCGCCGAGCGCTGTGTCATCGTTGGCGGTCCCGATCTGCTTGGTCCAGAGCACGCTACCGCTCGGATCCAGCTTGCGCACGAAGATGTCGTTGCCGCCCGCGTTCGAGCCCGAGAGCACACCCATCGTGGAGCCTACGGCGTAAACATTGTTGCTGCCGTCGACTCCCAGGGCGTAGCTGGAGTCGCTCGTTGGAGTCCCGAACTGCTGCGTCCACAGCGCCGTGCCGTTCTTGTCGAATTTACGCAGGAACCCGTCGTCCCCTCCAGCGGACGCGCTGCCGAGTAGCGCGCCCGTACTGCCTCCGGCATACAGATTTCCGTCGCCGTCGACGCGCATGGCGTAGACGAAGTCGTTTTCAGACGTGCCGAATTGGCGAGTCCAGACCGTGGCGCCGGTCGAGTCGAGCTTGCGCACGAAGGCGTCGCGTTGGCCTTGGCTCGAAGCCGGAATCAGGTCGGAAGTGTATCCGCCGACATAGACATTGCCGCTGCCATCCACGGCGACGGCCATGGCTTCATCCTCGTCTGCGCCGCCAAACTGCTTCGCCCACACGGTCGCGCCGCTCGCGTCGAACTTGCGCACGAAGGGGTCCCCCGAACCTTGCCCGCCCGTGGGGTACGTGGAACCCGCGATGTAAGCATTGCCGCTGCTATCGAGGACCAAGCTCTTGGGCGTCTCCGGCCCCACCGTCCCGAACTGCCGCGTCCAGAGCGTGGTTCCACTCGCGTCGAGCTTGCGCAGAAAGCCATCGCTCGAGCCCGCGCTGGCGCCCTCGAGTGCGCCATAGGTGGGACCCGTGACGTAGACATTACCGGTCGCGTCAACGGCAACGCCAGTCGCTTGGTCGTCCGCCGAGGTCCCGAATTGTTTGGTCCACAGCGTGCCCCCTTTGGCGTCGAACTTACGCACGAATACGTCCGAAGTTCCCCCGTTGGGGCCGCCGAACGCGCCCTTCGTGCCGCCGGCGACGTACACATTGCCAGCACTGTCGACGGTCACGGCATAGGCGCCGCCGGCGGTCGCCGCGTCGAAGCGGTAGTACGCATCCGCGCAAACGGTGTCCGCGGCGGCGGTGCCAGCAGTGGCGACGCCCCCTTGGGGCCACACGCTGGAAGCCGGCGCGCACTCCTTCCACGGCGAGCAGGTGGGGCTGTTCGTCGAAGCGCTGAACGTGCCAGCAGCGCAGCTGGTGCAGCCTCGATCGATCGTCGCGCTGCCTGCTCGCGAGACATATTGCCCGGCCGCACACACGGTCCAATCGGAACAGCAGGTAGCGGGATCGCCATCGTGATCCCAAGTACCGTTGTTGCAGCGCATCTCTGGGGTTTGTCCGCCGATGCAATAATCACCCGGGACGCAGGCGTTGCACTTTGCAGGCGTTGTACCGCTGGCGGGAGTGACTTGCACGGTGCCGGGTTGGCAAGAGCCGGGAGATAGACAAGCGCCCGCGGGGAAGCAGAAGGATTGGTTGTCGGGGAGCGTCGTTGGGCACGGTGCGCAGCGCTGATTGTTCGTCGCAGAACCGGCTTGAAGCACGTAGCTGTTGGCTGCGCAGTCCGTCCACGGGCTGCACATGCGCGCATTGGATGAATTGGAAAAGCTGCCCGCGCCGCACACGGCGCACACGCGATCGGTCGTGTCAGTGCCGTCTTGGGCGATGAACTGGCCCGCGGTGCAGCGCGACCAACCCTTGCAAGCCGTGCTGGGATCATGGTCGTGATCGAAGGTGCCATCGGGGCAGACTTTGGGCTGCGCGCCGCCCGTGCCGGCGAGTGCGCCCGCGGCTCCACCATTGGTGCCGGCTCCGCCGGCGATTGCGCCCGCACCCGCGGAGTTGCCCCAATCACCAGCAGAGCCGCCCGCTTGGTTCGCCAAGCCGGTACCGGCACTGCCCGCGCTTGCATCGCCTGTCGCGCCGCCGCGCGGCGAGCCATTGCCCGCCGAGTTGCCGAACCCAGCGGACGACGAAGACGTCCCTGCCTGCGCGCGACAGCTCGCGTCGGCCTGACACGCTGTTTGCTCATGCTGGCCAGAACAGCCGAAGAGAACGAAGCCCGCGCCGAGCACGTGACTGAACTTTCGCTGGACGTACTGGCGGCAAATGAACGATGGACGCATGGCCACCCTCGCTCCCCTCAAGGAATACCTGTAGAGCCGACAGTGTATGCCACTTCGAGTGCAGGCTGAAAGCTCTCAGCAACTACGAATCGCAGCGAGTTTTCCCGTAGGATTGAGACTTTCTCGCGCTCACGACCGTAGCGAGCGCGGACTCGCTCGTGACCATTCAAGACGGAGTGACGCCGCTGCCCGACGTCACCACCATCGAAGCTGGAAATGGCGGTTTCTGCGGCCTGCGCAGCAATGGGAACCTCTGGTGCTGGGGCGCCACTGCAGCCAACTACGGCGTCGTCAACGTCGTTGCCATTGGCACGACCAGCACGAACACGGACACCTTGGCACCGCGCTTTCTCACCAGCGACGGCGTGTACCACTCCGGCGCCGCCACGGTCACGCCCAACTGCGGGGC
>DASSMT010000388.1:0-14095 GCA_035688655.1 Polyangiaceae bacterium
CAGCGGCGAAGCCGGCGCCCAGAACGCGGGCAGCGCAGGACTCGGGGATTGCGGCAAAGCCTCAGCCTGCGGCTGGGACGAAACCTGTGAGCGCGGACAGTGCATTTCGGTGACTGGCTGCAGCGACGGCACGCGGGAAGCCTTTTTACCAATCAGCCGCTGGCCGACGATCGCCGGCTGCACCGCGAAGTGGCCGAGGAGCTCGCTGCGTGCAGCCAAGACCGGGAGCGCCTGCGGTTACGAAACCAATCTCTGCACGGTGCCTGCCGACGCGTGTGGCACGGGCTGGCACGTTTGTGCAAGCCCACCGTACGGCCCCAGCGAGATCAGCTCGCAAGCAACAGAGGCCGAATGCGCGATTCAACCGGGCGCGTTCGTGGCCGCGGTGGGTGATCAATTCTGCGAGCCTTGCTCCGCCGATGGCGACGGCGCCGCGTGCTGCGGCGAGCGCTGCGTACAACAATATGGCAGCTGCATCTACCCGGGGATGACCGCCTGGTTTGGCGTGGTCGACGACTTCTTCAACGCTTGCGGCGACATCCAGTCGGACCTCGTGCAGGCGGGTGTGCTTTGTTGCCGCGCGCCGTAAGCCGCACTCGGCTCATGACAGCCCCTGCTTGCGCAGCAATTTTTGAATCATTTGCCGAGAGACTTCGGCGATCGCCGCGGCGCGCGTGACGTTGCCCTGGGTGCGGGCGAGCAGCGCGCGCAGGTAGCGACGCTCGAAATCGTCGCTCGCATCGCGGCGCGCGATCCGAAGTGGGACGAGCGCGACCTCCGGCGCGGGCGCGCCGTCCGAGCTCGCTCGCGTTTCGAGCGCGCCGAGCGCTCGCTCCGGCGTCACGACCCAGCGATCGACCGCGTTGCGCAGCTCGCGCACGTTCCCCGGCCAGCGGTGCGCCATGAACATCTCCCAGACCGGCGCGGCGATCTCGCTCAGCGTGCGCGGAGGCCGCGAGCGGCTCAGGAAGTGCTCGACGAGCAACGGCAGATCTTGTTTGCGATCGCGCAGCGGCGGCACCACGACCAACGCGCCGGCGAGCCGAAAGTACAGATCTTGTCGGAAATTACCGGCTAGAACCTCCGCGCTCAGCTTGCGATTGGTCGCGGCCAGCACCCGAACATCCAGCGCAATCGGCCGCTGCGAGCCGAGCCGTCTGACCTCGCGTTTCTCGAGCACGCGCAGCAGCTTGGGTTGCACGTCCTTCGCCAACGCGCTGAGCTCATCGAGGAAGATGGTGCCACCGTTCGCTTGCTCGAAGACGCCCTCGCGCGCGACAACGGCGCCGGGAAATGCCCCGGGTTCGTGACCAAACAGCTCGCTTTCGACGAGCGTCGGTGTAACCGCGCTGCAGTCGAACACCACGAGCGGCTTGTCCGCCCGCCTACTTTCGCGGTGCAGCGATTCGGCAACCAGCTCTTTGCCCGTGCCGGTCTCACCCTCGATCAGCACGGTGACGTCGGAGTCGGCGATGCGCGCCAGATCCGCGAACAACTCACGCATTGCGGGCGAGACGCCCAGCAAGTCCCCGAAATGATCGAGAGTCGCTTGTTCCCGTTCGACGCGCTCGGGCAAGAGGGCGACGCTGACCGTGGTCTCACCGATGCGCAGCTTACTGTTGCCGAGCAGATCCGCTTGGAAAATTCGAACGCGCCCGACCAGTACGCCGTTCGTCGACCCTTCGTCCAAGACGCGAAATCCCTCGGGCGTGGGCAGGATCGCGCAGTGGCGACGCGAAACGGTGGGATCGCTCAAGACCAGGTCGTTGTCGGATGCCGTGCCCACGCGAATCGGCCGTCCCGCGCTCTCGCAAGACAGGCCGCGATTGGGCCCATCGATCACCGAGACACGCGTCTTTTCATAGGAGACGATGGTTGGCAGGGCTCGAGTCTGCGTGCGTTCTTGGTCCATGGCCGAAGACTTTGCTGGTCGACTCAAAAGCGACCGCTCGCGTGGAGCCACAGGGTGCTCGCGCTGCCGAGCGGCGTCGGCTCGGCGGTTTGTTTGAAGAAGAAGTACGTGCCCGTGCCGAGCGAGACCAGCGACACGGCGAGCAGCACGTCGGCGATCAAATAAGACTTACGCATGGCGTCGACCTGGCTCTGCTGGCAGTGCGGCGCGCAGCGCTCGAGCTCATCCTGTCTGCTGCGACCGTCGAGCGCATAGATCCCCCAAGCGCCGAGCGCCACGACACCGACGCCGCCGAACACGTACGCCAAAGGATGACGCCCGTGACTGTCCGGCTCGGGCGATTGTGGCGGGGCGGGCCGCGGGGCGGGCCGCGGCTCGGGCGGCGCCGGAGCCGCAAAGCTGGCCACGATGCGCCGATATTTTTCGCCCGAGCTCAGCGTCACCCGCACGGTTTGGCTGCGGCCTTCGAGCAGCCCGAGCTCGAACTCATGTATCCCCGGATCCAGTTCCAGAGGCCGTCCGTCGAGCACGGCGAGGACGCGCGTGCCATCGATCGTGGCGCGCGCCCCAGGGATGACCCGACCCTCGCTGTCTTGGGCAACGAGCACCACGCTCGGTGTCATTGCCACGACCGATTCGCCGAGGTCCACGCACTCGCGCCGAATCATCGGCGGACACTGCTCCGAAGTGCACGAGCTGAATTGCTCTCGAGCCGAGAGCAAGCGACCCTCGTCGCGTTCGATCTGGCCCAGCGCGTGCGCCTCGATGCAGACGTGCGCTGGGCCCGAGGCAGCGACGGGAGTTGCCCTGAGCGCGCTGACTGCCAGCACCAGCGCGAAATCGAACTTTGTTCCACGCATCAGAAGCAAGCCTCTTTGAAGCGCTTGACCCCGTTCTGGTCGATCTCGTACGGCACGTCGCAGTCGTTCGCTGGCTTCACTCGCACCGATGCCGCGGCTTTTGCAGCGGGCTTGTGCTGCTTGGGGCTCTCCAGGGGAGCACTCTGCGCAGCAGAGGCCGCGTCCGGTCGAGCGCTAGTCGAAAGCGCGGGTCCTGGCACGGTCGCGTCCGCCGTCACTGGCTCGGCAGGCAGCGCCGCGTGTGCCGCGACCACAGGCGCCATCGCGATCGGCGGTGCGCGCCGCGCCCGGCCCCACGACAAGAGCACGATCACTGCAATCGTCACGGTCACCGGCACGAGCCAGCCCTTGCCGAATCGGCCGCGCCGATGCTCGCTGAAAGCGCGGTAGAGCTGTGCTGGCGTGGCCTGTTCGTCGAGTCGCTCGTTCGCCTGCAGAGGCGCGTTCCTCGGCTCGGGCAAACCGAGCGCCGAGGATTGGGGCAGCGCGCGCGTGAACTCGTCGAAGCTCAGACTTTCTACGTCGGATACCAAATCCGCGCGCGCGCCGAGCTCGTCGCCGACCAGCGACTCGACCCAGGTAGCCAGCTCGAGCATGCTGCACGGTGCGACCGCTTGCTCGAGTGCCTCGGCCATGGCGCGAGCACTCTCGAACCGTTCGGCGACAGGACGGGAAAGCGCCTGCAACACGACGCGATCCAGCGCGAGCGGCACGCCTGGCGTGAACCGGCTCGGCGCCTCGATCTCGGCGTGCAATAGCTTGTGCACGGCGCCACCAGGGCTGTCGCTACTGAACAATCGCTGCCCGGCCAGCAACTCCCACAACACCACGCCGACGGCAAACACATCCGAACGTCGATCGATCGTGTCGAAATTCAGTTGCTCGGGTGACATGTAGCCGAGCTTGCCCTTGAGCTTGCCCGGGTCGGTCTGGTGCGAGCGCGCCTTGGCCTTGGCGACACCGAAATCGACGATGCGTGCCACACCATCCTTGCTGACCATGATGTTCTGCGGAGACACGTCGCGATGCACGAGCTCGAGCGATTCACCGCCCTCGCCCGTCGCTTCGTGCGCGGCGTGCAAACCGAGCAAGACCTGGCCGACAATCGCTGCTGCCACACGAGGCGGTACGGATTTTGGTGTCGCGCGTTTCAGCAGACGCGACAAAGACGCGCCGTGGACATAGTCCATGACGATGAACAGCTCGGGCGGGGACGAGATCACGTCCAGCGGAGAAACGACATTCGGGTGGCGCACCCGCGATGCCAGCCGCGCCTCGTCCAGAAACATGGCCACGAACTCGGGATCGCGCGAAAATTGCGGGTGCAGCTGCTTGACTGCGACCGTGCGCGAAAAGCCCTCCGGGCCCATGAGTCGCGCCAAATGCACGGTGGCCATGCCCCCAGAGGCAATCGCATCGCACAACAAATAGCGTCCGACGACGCGACGGGCAGCAATCGGGGTCACGCGCGGACGAAAATAACACGCTCGCTCCCTGCCGGCGGACGCGGCGAAGCGTTTCGCGGGAAACGTCTCGAGATTGCTTCCGTTGAAAGGAAAATCACTGGCACAATCGTGCAATCGAGCACGCGCGGGACCTTCGCTGGCGAGAACCGTCGTCCGGAGCGTCGATTCTCGCGTGGCAACTTAGCGCGCGACCGCCGACTCCGGCAGGAGCTCGCGCACCAGGGCCAGTAGCTCTTGTGCGGTGAAGGGCTTGCGCAGAAAGCGCGCGCCGTCGCTGAGCGCGCCCACGTGCTCGGGCGAATAGCCGGAGACATACAGCACCTGTGCATGTTCACAGGGCTCACGCAGGCGACGGACCAAATCTTTCCCCGAAACACCGGGCAGCACCAAGTCCGACAAGACCAGGCCAATCGCCGCGCCGTACAGCTCCGCCTGGGCCAGCGCGCTGCGTTCGTTGTGGGCGGTGATCACGCTGTAGCCGTAGGCGCGCAAGATGCGTGCGGTTACCGCCTGTACTTGCGGCTCGTCTTCGATCAGTAAGATGACCCCCGACTGCTGCTGCGGAACGGCGATCGACATGCGACCGGACGAATCCGTGCCCGCCGCGTACGGCAGGTGCGCGACATAGGCGAGCTCCGCATCGGACAGCGGCACGACCTCCAGCCGGCCGTCGACGCGTTTCAACGTCTGCTCGAGCTCGGAGAGCACGAGGTCTTCGGGCACACGGCGATCTGGCCCCGAGCGCTCGACGCGTACCATCACCCGAGCGCGCGCGTCGGCCGTTTGGGGCGTGCCGCTGGATTCGGCGACGGGCGCGTCGTTGATGCCGCGCGTTTCGATGGTGATGCGCCCGCTATCGCCGAGTAAGGCGCGCGCCACGGTGCACAAGCCGAGGACGATTCCCTCGAGCTGCGGCAGCGACACGGCCACGAACTTCACGTTCGGTGACAGTGCGAATTGAACGTTGATCGAGAGCCCTGCGATCTCGGAGATCGCTTGCTCCGCGCGAGCCACGACCTGATTCAGGTCAGTACAGCTTTCTCCGGCGCGGACGGATCGAGGCCGGCTGGCGTGCGCAGCGGAAGTCATCCCAATGATGTCATGGGACCCCCGTTCAAGTGCGCTGTCAACGCTCGCCGAGCGAACGAAAGCGAGAGTCTTGCGCACTAGTATACCGTTGCAAGTGCGCAAGCGCGTGAGTCGCTCGCATTCCCCGGCGCTAGAATCCAACGAAAGTCGCCATCACTCCCGCCCGCTACGCACCGCCCCGCGCTGGAATCGTCGAAACCCAACAGGATGGGGTTAGTGCGCGCTTCCCTTACATCCTGCCACTCGGGCGGGACTCGAAAGCGCGGCGGTTTCCGCTTGGAAATATTACTACGCGCGCTGGGTGCGGCGCGGGATTGGCCAGCTCGGAGTCGGGATCGGGAAGGCCGGGCGCGCGAACAAATACCCTTGCCCGTAGTGCGCTCCAGTGTCGATTACCGCTGAGAGCTCTTCCTCCGTCTCGATCCCTTCAGCGACGACGCGCGCACCGAGCTCTTCGCATAGCGAGACAACTTGTCTCACCAAGACCTGTTGTCGTCGGCTCTTTTCGATCCCGCGCACCAAAGCCAGATCGAGCTTCACGACCTGCGGTTCCAAATCGAGAATGCGCTTCAGATTGGAATGGCCCGCGCCCAAATCATCGACGACCAAGAAGGCGCCGCTGCGTGAGCAAATTTCTTTGAGCACATTCACGCACAAGGAAAAGTAGTTGAACGCCGCCGACTCGGTGATCTCGAGGTAGACCGCGCGCTCGTGGAAAAACAACGGGTCGTCCGGACGGACGAGCCAACCCTCATCGAGCTCGTGCGGGTGAACATTCACGAACAGGGGGGCATCCGTACAGCGCGCAAACGCAACCTCGCGCACCTTTCTGCCGAGCGTTCCGCAGCAACGCTCTTCTTGAGCGGACTCGAACAGCTTCATCGGATTCTTGAATTCAGGCCACTTGCAGCGCGTCAACGCCTCGAACGCGAACGAGGCTCCGTTCGTCAGGTCGACGATCGGCTGAAAGACTACGTCCAGATCCGCCGCCTCGATGTCTCGCACCAGCGCCGGCGCCGCCCGCTGCCCATTCGGCACCGGGCGCGCGATGGGCTGGGTGGTGGAGGTCGGTAAGTCAGCAGCGACCGGAGGCCGAAGCGTGGCGGCATCGTGGATCGCCGTTAGCGGAGGCTTCGAAGCAGCGCGCATGGAACCAAATACTGATAACGGCTTCGGCTGCACGCGCATAAGGATGGAGCGTGAGAAACGCGACGCGGTTTCATGCGCGTGCGCGGCCTACCGGACTCGCGCTATCGGCTGCGCCGCGCGTGAGCTCGACGTTTCAAAACAAACCGATGCTGAAGTGGAACGCACCGATGTCTTCCCAATATCGCTTGTTGTCTCGATCTGGGAAGAGCTGATCGAGCACGCGATCGACGTTGAAGCCATAGTCGAACACGAGCGGACCAATCGGAGTCGCGAATCTCAAGCCGGTTCCCACCGCGTACCTGAGCTTGAGCACGTTGATGCGCGCTGGATCGGTCCACAAGTTGCCCGCATCCAAGAACAGCGCGGTCTCGAAGCTGCCCGCCACGGGGATGCGCAGCTCCACCCGTGGGTTCAAGAACGTGTCACCGCCACGGATCACCACGTCCTTGATGGTCAGCCCCGAAGTAGGATCGAGCAAGCGTTCGGCAATGTCCTGCGGCACCAAAGAATCCTGCAGAAAGCCGCGCAGGGTGTCGACGCCGCCGAGGAAGAACAAGCGATCGGGGTAGGTCTGCGAGCCCGAAATCAAATGCTGAATCAAACCCCAGCGAAAGCTCATCGCCAGCGCCAGCCCCTTCTCGCTCAAGCGCACGTAACCGGCGATACGGCTCGTATAGCGCAAGAAATCACTGTGCACGGCCTGGAAGGGATCGACCAAAGCTTGATCGGGCGGGACCGGCATTTCGTCGACGCAGCCGCTCTCACCCGAGACGGTCGCATCGAGTGGGATGGAGTTCACGTGTTCCACGCCCGCAGAGACGAACGTGCCCTGGGTCGCGTCGAGCGGATTGTCACGCCGATCCCAGGTGACGGCGACACGCTGCGACAGCACGCGCGACAGGCCCTGCGGCACGCGAAACAGCGCTTGCTGTTGCTCGTGATCCTGTAGATAGCACTTGAGCGCGTTCTTCTGATCGTTGCCGAAGATCTGTGAATAGTTTCGTTCCAGCGAGGGGCCGAGTTGCACGGAGAAACGCCGGTCGGGGCGGTAGAACAGCGTGACGCTGATGGCGTCTTTGGTAATGCCATAGTCGCGGGCGTTGTCGCGCAAGTCGACGGCCTCCAGGCTGAGTCGGAACAACGGACCGAGCCCGATGTTGGGGAATTGCACCGTGGCCGTGTTCCGACGCTCCAGGCGCTCGCCGACGCTCAGCTCGGCGTATTTCTTCTGCACGTCGTCTTCCAGGATGAACGCGTCCGGCAGGTAACCGAGCTGTGAGCGCAGCGTGAGCGAGATCGCTTGCCCGCCCAAATTGCGGTGCCCGTACTCGAACGAAACGCGCGCCCCTTCGCCGGTGCTGAAGCCGGGCCGCACGTCGAGGTATTGCGGAACGCGCTCCTCGATCTCGACCATCACCGCCTTTTCGCGCGCGGGTACGTACGGATCTTCGAAGCCGACGCTGACGCTGGAGAACACGCCCAGCGTGGCCAGACGCTCTTCGGTCTTGCGCACTAGGCTGCGCTGATACAGCCCGCCGACTTCGAGCGCGATGCGCGTGCGGATCAGGCTCTCTTTGGTGCGGCTGGCACCGCGCACGACGATGCGCGAGACGCGCACTGGTTCGCGCTCGCTGACGATGAAACGAACTCGGGCGCGGGTGTGATCGAGCGACAAATCGAGCGCGGTTTCGACCTCTGCGAAGGCGAAGCCGCGTTCGGCGTATTCGTCCAGCACGCGGCGGCGCGCCTTCTCGATTTCGACCTGAGAGACCGGCGTTCCGAGCGGCAAGTCGGCGATCGCTTGCAGCTGCTTCTCGACGATCACTCGGTTGCCCTCGAAGCCCAGATCGTAGAGCGTCGCGCGCGGGCCGAGCTTGATCGGCAAGTGCAGCACGACGGACGGTTCGCACTTCACCCCGCGCCTCGGATCCGGCACGCAAGACAGCGTGGGGTCGACGGGCGCTTCCTCCAGTGGCAAGCCGATCGCATCATAGCGACAGGCAGTTGGCGGCCTGCGCTCCGGGCCCACCGGCAGGCATTGCCCCGCCGGCGAACGCGGCGCGCATGCCCGCCGCAGCACCTGTACCGGACCGACGGTCGCCGACAAGTAGCCCTCGGAGCGATACAAGTCTTGAACGTGCTTGATCGCGCGGTCGTAGACGTCGGGCTCGTACACGGACCACGGACTGAGCTGCTCGGGCGCCACGCGCTTGCCCGTGCCTTCGATCGGGCCTTCGATCGAATCGCGCAGCGCGGGGTCGACGGCGTCGAAGATGCGACCGCCGGGCAGTTCGGACAAGAAGCTGTCGATCTCACTGCCGACTTGCTGTGGTGTGCGCGAGCCGGTCAAGCACGGGTACTCGCGGGCGACCACGTGAACCAGCTTGCCTTCACGGATCACGAACACCACGTCTTGCAGCGGGTCTTCGGGACGGCCGCGCTCGGAGGCTCGCACTTCGACGTCGAAGAAGCCGTGTTCGCGGTAGAATTTGCTCACTTTTTCGGCCAATGCGGCAGGCGACAGATCGCTCGCGTTCTCGACGTCGAGCACGTTCTCGAGCTGACCTGCGTCGAAGTGCCGATTGCCCTCGAAGCGAAAGCGAACCTTGGAGTACGCGTAGACCAAGACTTGCAGCGCGTTGCGCTGGGCGTCGGACAGCTGATGCGAAACCTTGGCGCGATGGAAGCCGCGCGTCTTCAGCTCCGCCTCCAGCGCGCGATCCGCGTCGTCGAGCGCGTCTTCATTGGCGCGGTCACCTCGGCCGAGCGCGTAGTTCGAGAGCGCCTCGCTGATCCCCTCGGCGCTGGGGTCTGGCCAAACCGCGAAGCGACGCACGCTGATCTTGCGTGGCGGGCCGGGCAGCGCGTCGATCGTCAAGACGATCGACGCCGGGTCGTCGGTGTCCACCGCCTCGACGGTGACGCGGGCCTGATCGTAACCGCGGCGCACGTAGAGCGCCGTCACCCGAGCCTGCAGCGCGCTGAGCTCGGCCGCGGTCAGTGCTCCGCCTTGATGGACGTTCGCCACTCGCAGCACGTCCTCTTGCTCGAGCCCGGCCGCAGAAATTCGAATATTGGCGATCAGCCGTCGCGGCACGACGCGGATCGTCAAGCGAACCCCGGAGGCTTCAGTCTCCACGCTCGCGCGCAGGTCGGCGTAGCGACCGCTGTCGGCGAGCTCTGCGAGGACCCGCCGCACCAGATCCGGGCTGAGCAATTGGCCGACACGCGCGTGCTCGATCGCAGGCTTCGCAGTCCAACGTCCGCCCTCGGTCAGCACTTGGATGCGCACGATCGGCTGCCCCAGGTACGGCGACAGGTCCGGCGCGGGTTGCAAGACCAGCGGCGCCGCGCTTTCGGCCGCCAATGTGCGACACGGACTCAGTAGTGAACACACGGCTGTCAGCACCCAAATGAGGGGCACGTGTCCAAGCCGCATGGCGCCTGTCTTACACCAGACCGTGCGGTTCGTGGTCACAAGCAGCGCCTGCGGGACGAAACTACGCGAAGCAGTTGGCGCGGGAGCCGTCCTCTACTATCCGGCCTTGAGTCATGCGGCGCAGAGCGACCCCTAGCGATGAGCAGAAGACCGCCCAGAAGAACGTGGCTCGCAGTCCTCGGCGGGGTCCGAGGCGAGCACGGTTCGGCCGGCTGCTCTTGGGCGGTCTGGCCGCCGGCTTTGTCTTGTTTTTGCTCGTCTGGTACGCCGTGCATCATTTCGATTGGGCGGGCCCGCTGCTCGCCAACTCGCTACGCGCGGTATTCGGGGACGACAGAGTGGCCCGGCTCGAGGACTTCGTCTACGGCGTCGAAGATCGCGTCAACCGCCTGCTGAAAAAGAACCAGCCGCCGAAGTCCTATTGGCAGGTTCCGAACCCCGCGCCCAGCAGCGAGCGCTCGAGCGCTGCGGCTCCGAGCGCTGCTTCGAGCAGCGTGGTTCCAGCAACCAGCGCCGCGGCTGCCACCGCCGCCCCAGCCAACCCCGAGGTATTTCACCCCGCAAACCCGGGACCAGCGCTGAAGGAATGGTCGGCACCGGGTGACGGCGAGTGGCTCGGGTTGAATGACGTGCGTCACCCCGGAGAGCCGCCGCGTATGTTCAAGACCTTACTCCATCCGGACAAAGGTCGGTCCTGGGCCGAAGTCTTCGTGGTCGCGATCGATTTGAAGCAGGTACGCATATTCCCAGTCGTGGGCACGCAAGAGCCGCAACCCGATTCGGACGAAGCGCGCAGCTATCAGCGCGACGGGAAAATTCCGACCGATCGCCAGAGCACGCTGCTCGCCGCTTTCAATGGCGGCTTCATGACCGAGCACGGCGGCTACGGCATGAAGCTCGACGGCGTGACCATCGCCAAGCCGAAACCGCGGGCGTGCACGATTGCCGCATACAAAGATGGCTCGCTGCGCATCGGCAGCTGGACAGCGCTCAGCAGCACCGAAACTGACATGCTCTGGTTTCGACAAACACCCGAGTGCATGTGGGAGAACGACAAGCTGCACGCTGGGCTGGAGGCGGGCGCTGGCTTGAAGAAGTGGGGCTCGACCGTCGATGGCGAGACGGTGATCCGTCGCTCCGCGATCGGCCTGAACGCGGAGCGCAGTGTGCTGTACGTGGCCATCACCAATCACACGACGGCCCGTGTCCTCGCGGATGGGCTGCATCACGCAGGCGCGGTCGATATCGCTCAGCTCGACGTCAATTGGTCGTACCCGAAGTTCGTCACCTTCGAGCCGATCGGGCACACGCACGTCTTACACCCCGTGCCGCTCGCACCGGGCTTCGAGTTCTCCGACGACGAGTACCTGCGCAAGAAAGAAAAGCGCGACTTCTTTTACATCCTGCGGAGCGATGTAACGACGCACTAGCGGGGTCGATACGCGAGCCTGCGACGAGTAGCCCGTCGACGTGTTGCCCACAAAAGTGGAAACCCCTGCGGGCCGGGGGGGACAGCCGCGTCAGGGGATCCACCCCTAGTTTTGATCAGCCCTCGTCTTTCTGCAAGCCAAACTCCGCGCATTTGTTCGGGCGTCGGTTTGTCTTCCCCGCGTTTCTCCCCGCGTTTCCCCGGCCTTCTCCCGGTCCGCCTTGCCCGGAAGATTCGAGGCGCACTCGGCGGATTCCCGCGGAATCTTCCCCCGAATCTTTCTTCTCGCTTTCCCGGCTCCAGCTCCGGTTCCGGCGCACGAGCATGCGTGCAACGCGCTGCCTATACTGCTCTCGTGCCTGAGCTTCCCGAGGTCGAGGTCACCCGACGGCGACTTGCGCCGATCCTGGTCGGGCGCGTGATCGAGCGCGTCGAGACCACCAAGGATAGTTACTTTTTCCTGACCAAGCCCGAAGCGCTCAAGCGGCGCCTCGCCGGTCGCAGCGTGCGTGAGCTGAAGCGCGTCGGGAAATACCTGCTCGCGGAGCTCGACGACGGAGATCGGCTGCTGTTGCACCTTGGTATGACCGGGCAGTTATTCTCTTCGGCGGTCTCCAGTGTGCGCTTGTTCTCGGCCAAGACGCGCGGGTCATTGCCGCCCGAGGCGCTCCGTGAATTCAAGGCCGACGCGCACACGCATTTACGGCTGCACTTCGCGGATGGCGGCCCTTCGGTGCTCTTTCGCGACGTGCGCAAATTCGGCAAGGTCCGCTTGATCCGCGCGGGCGCAGCCGACCCGCGCTTGGACAAGCTGGGCGTGGATGCGCTGGCCGCGGACGGCGAAATCCTGTTCCGCGCGGCGCGCGCGCGTAAAATTCCGATCAAGAGCTTGCTCCTCGATCAGGCGGTGATCGCCGGGATCGGCAATATCTATGCGGACGAAGCGCTATTTTTGGCCAAAGTGCGACCCACGCGCAGCGCGCGACGGGTCAGCGCGCGCGAGTGCCAAGCGATCGTCTCGGCCGCCCAGCGCGTCATGAAGCGCTCGATCGAGACCGGCGGTTCGAGCATCAGCGACTACGTGACACCCGACGGCTCGGACGGCGGCTACCAAGACGAGCGCAAGGTCTACGCGCGCAAGGGGCTGCCCTGCCCGGTGTGCAACACCGCGATCCGGCGCGTCGTGATCGCCACACGCTCGACGCACTATTGTCCCGAGTGTCAGCTTTAGCCGAGCGAAGCATGATACGCTGCGCGCCCAATGAGCCACGCGCCGAACGGACGAAGAGCATGAGTGACGATGAAGCGAAGCAGCGCGCCGCACGCGCCGCGCTGGAGTTCTTGCCCGAGTCCGGCGTGATCGGACTCGGGACCGGCTCGACGACCCGCTTCTTCATCGAGGGCGTGGGGGAATTGGTGCGCGCGGGGCGTCGCTTCAGCGGTGTCCCAACGAGCCAACGCAGCCGCGCGCTGGCCACGCAGTGCGGCATCCCGCTGCTGAGCGACGAGGGGCCGTGGCAAATCGATCTGTGTGTCGACGGTGCGGACGAGGTGAGCGACGACCTCGATTTGATCAAGGGCGGCGGCGGCGCGCACACTCGTGAAAAAATCGTCAATTTTGCAGCCAAGCAGAACCTGATCATCGTGGATGCCTCGAAGCGCAGCCGGCAGCTGGGCGAAAAGTGGGCGATCCCGGTGGAGGTGCTGCCTTTTGGTCACCGCACCACGCAGCGCGCCCTCGAGCGTTTCGGTCGGCCCGTGTTGCGCCTGAGCGACGGCGCGCCGCTCCTCACTGACGCCGGCAATTACTTGTATGATGTTGCGGTCGCCCCGCTTTCGGAGCCAGCGGCCCTCGATCGCGCATTGCGGCAAGTGCCGGGCGTGGTCGAAACCGGGCTGTTTTGCGGCCGTGCGGACTGGGTGATCGTCGCCGAACCCCAGGGGATCCAAAAGCTTTCTCGAAAATACTGAACCGCCCCGCGCGCCGCCCAGACTGGCGCTAGACTCAGCGGGTGGAAGAGCGAAGGTTTGCCCCGGCTGCGGTCGTGATCTGCTCCCTGCTCGTGCCGCTCGACGCGCAAGCGGCACCCAATCCCGCGCACAGCGCGGCGCCGGTCGTCGTCGTACCGCCGCCCGCGCCGGTGTCGTCGGCTGCACCCGCGGCCGCGCCGGCAGCGCCAGCTGCCACACCGCCCACGCCCGCCTCCGCTTCCGCTCCCGCACAGCCGTCCGCTCCGGTGGTGCTGATGACCATCGGATCCCTGCCCCCGACGCCCGCGTCTGCTTCCGCGCCCGCTGGCAAAGCCCCCGCCAAACTCCCCGCGCCCAAAACGCCAGTCGAAGCTGCGATCCTGCAAGTCGTGATGCTGGAACGCGATGGCCGCCCGCTCGCCATTGGCATCCCCCTCAACGGCGATGGCCGGATCCTGACCGCGCTGTCGCCCCTCACGCACGGCAATCAGATCCTGGCGCGCTACCCCGAAGGCCAGCTGGTCCCGGTGCGGATGAGCTACTCGGACCGCGGCTGGGATTTCGCGCTGCTCACCCCGATGGGTGATACGCGGCGCAGCGGCCTGAAAGCGTCACACGCCCCGCCACCGACCGCCGGCTCGAAGCTGCACGCCTTGAGCTATGTCCGAGACAAGCAACTCGGGGTGAGAGACGTCACGATCAAGGCCAAAAACACGTTCCGCGGTGCCGACAGCGCCGAGTTGGCAGACGCCTACGAGCTGTCGTCCGCGCCGAAGCCGA
>DASSMT010000392.1:0-10987 GCA_035688655.1 Polyangiaceae bacterium
CAGCACGTTCTGCGGAGACACGTCGCGGTGCACGAGACCGACCAGCGTGCCGTTTTCGTCCCGCAACTCATGAGCGGCGTGGAGGCCGCGGCACGCTTGCGCGGTGATGCTGACCGCGATCGCGAGCGGAATGCCGCCACGGGTCGCGGCATATTTCATGATGATGTTGAGCGGCTCCCCGTCGATCCACTCCATCACCAGATAGAGGATTCGCTCCACCTCCCCGAGGTCCAGGATCTCGATCACGTGGGGGTGACGGACCTGGGAGGCGAGCGACGCCTCGTCTAGAAACATCCGCTCGAAATGCAAGTCATCGACCAGACCGGGCAGCATGGTCTTGATCGCGACCATCTTTTGGAACCCGCGCGAGCCGCGCAGGCGCGCGGCCCACACGCTCGCCATCCCGCCCTTGGCGATAGGAAGGAGTAGCTCGTAGCGCCCGAGCACCTGGCCGGCAGTGAGGTCGTCGAGCATGCGTGTCCGCGAGACTCTGACACTACCATAGCTCTCGTTGCCGGTGCTCGCCTCCCCGGCTCGGCAAATCAACGGCGATTTAGTGGGTTATCGCCTGATCACCCGCAAATAGGCGGACCGCCTCACCTTCACCTGCCCCCCCACCCGCGCCCACCGGCAAGGGGCGTAGCGCCAGCACTGCACGAGCATCCGCCGAGCTCGCAAGAACCGATGAAGCTGTGGTCAAAATCCACTGCACACCCGGTAAAGCCTCGCGAAAAGCCTGGAGCAGGCGCTCTTGGGTTTGAGTGTCCTGATGTAGGTCTACTTCGTCGATGGCGATCACCCCCTCCGAGTCACGGGGATCTCGATCGGGGTATGCCGCCCACAATGTGCGCACCGATAGGGCTGCAAAGGCCGCCAAATGGCGCGCCCGGGTCGGTAGCGCGTCGAATGGCACCTCACGCCCGGCACCTTGAACGAAAAAGTGGGGCTCGAACGAGAAGGGGTCGAGCCCGCGGTACGAGCAGCCGACGAGCTGCAGCAGACTGTTCACGGTGCTCTGCATGGCAGCGCCGAGCAGATCGAAGCTTCGCTCCCCGCGCGGTTTGGGCAGCGAAAGGGCGCTCGCGATCGCCGCGTAGCAGAGCGCCTGCTTGGTCTCGCGTGCCAGATCGGAGCGGGTCGCGTCTTCGCTGCCGGCGCTGGCACGTACGTCGTAGCGGGCCACGGTCCGGGCCGGCGCGCTGAACGCGATTGGCTGGCGTGAAAACCAGCGGGTGCTGGGGATGGACAGGAATGCGAAGCCGCCATCGCCGGCCAGGCGATCGAAGAGCGCCTGTTCACGGCGACGCAGGGCTTCTTGCTCGTCGTTGACGTTCAGGCGAGCGTTGGGGCTGACGACCGACAGCGGATGCGGGCGCTGCGGTTCGTCTTGCCCCAGCAACCAATCGCAAGCGGCGAAGGGTGTGGGGCCCGATTCGGACGGCTCCCAGCGCGCCGGCTGCACGACGCAGTGCCCTGGGCGAGTGCTGGCCAATGCCGCGAGCACGCTGGTCTTGCCCACCCCCGCGGCGCCATGAATCACGGTCACGGCTCGCGCCTCGCCGTTCTCCTCTGCAAACGGCAGCACGAGCTTTTCGAACGGACCGACGCCAACCAGCACCGCCTGGAGCAGCTTCATGCGCGCGCCGTATAGTCTAGCAAGACCGCCGATCGCATTCAAAGGGGCGTGAGCAAAGCGCGAGCAAAGGGGACCGGGCGGGCGCGGGTCACAGTTTCAGTTATAAAGGCCCGGCCAGATGGAAATCCGAAGCGAGCTGGAGATCGCCGCACCCGCGTCCGAAATTTGGGGCATCTTGACGGATTTTCCGCGCTACGCCGAGTGGAACCCGTTCATCACCGAAATCGAAGGCGAGGGCGTGGTCGGCGGCCCGCTCCGGCTGCTGCTCAGCTTGCCGGAGGGTCGGGACCATCGCTTGAAGTCGACCGTGCTGCGCTTCGAGGAGAACTACGAGCTTCGCTTTCGCGCGCACCTATTGTTCCCCGGCTTGTTCGACGGCGAGCATTTCTTGCGCCTTCTCGCGCTCGATCCCGAGCGCACGCGCTTCGTGCAAGGCGAGAACTTCAGCGGCGTTTTGTTGCGTTTTTCGGGTCGAACCCTGACTCAGGTGGCGCGGGGCTTCGACTACATGAATGAAGCGTTGAAGCGACGGGCCGAAGCCAATCGAGTCAAGAGCGAACAACCGCGCTCGGCGGGCTTGAGCGGGGCGCGCAACCGAGTAGGATGAGCACCATGGCCATTCGGCGCATCATGGTCCCGATCGACTACTCCGACAATTCCAAGGCGGCACTCGCGTACGCTGCGGAGCTCGCGCTCGGCTTCGGCGCCTCGCTCGACATCGTGCACGTCTGGGACCGCCCGACGTATTTGACCGACGCGGTGATGGTGCAGCACCCCGGTGAAGCGCACAAACCCATCGGCGAGCTGATCCGCGAAAACGCCCAGCACGACATGGCCGAGTTCCTCGGGGAGGTCAGTCTGCCGACCGCGCTTTCGGCGGCGAGCCGCTTGATTTCCGGTGAGCCCGCCTCCGCCCTCCTGGCCGAGCTCAAAAAAGGCGAGCATGACTTGGTCGTCCTCAGCACGCACGGCCGCACCGGCCTCGCCCACCTGCTCCTGGGGAGCATCGCCGAAAAGCTGGTGCGTTTGTCGCCGGTCCCGGTCCTGACCGTGCCCGTTCGCGGGCGGAGCTAGCCACATTTCGAGCGCCGTTCGAGGCTTTGCCAGACGCGCCAGACGCGCCAGAGTAGCCGGACGCGCTCCGGCTACCCTCGCCGGGGGGTGGCGTGGGCCGACGTCGAAACAAGGAAAGTCGGGTCCGGCGTCCTACCCGGAAGGAGACAGCACGGTGACGATTGCTTGGCGCGCGTCTCACTAGTATTGTCCCGCGCCCTCCTGTGACAAACCACCTTCCAGCCCATTGCGTGTCACGCCATGTCGTTCGCGTGCGATTTGGTGAAACTGACCTGATGGGTATCGTCCACCACGGCACGTACATCTCGTACTTCGAGGTGGGACGCGTGGAGTACATGCGTCGCCGCGGGCTCGACTACAATTCGTGGACCGAGCTCGGCATCCATCTCCCTGTCGTCGAAGCGCACGTTCGCTATCGCAAGAGCGCTCGCTTCGACGAGGTACTGTGCGTCGAGTCCCGGCTCACAGAGCTGACCAGGGTGAAGGTGCGCTTCGACTATCGTTTGCTGCGCGGTGGCTCCGTCAGACCGGATGAACTCGTAGCGGAAGGTTTCACTCTTCTCGCTTGCGTGGACGACAACCATATCCCACGCCGCATCCCACCGAACGCCGACGCCATTCTGCGCGGGCCCGAGCTCAATTGCGAAGTCTTCCCCGAAGTGAAGGCGGCGGCTGCGCGCTAGCGCGACAGTGCGACCTCGTAGCACCCCGGTCCACTAGCTGATGCCCACCGAGCGGTGCTAGGGTCAATGCCGAATGAATGACGGGGCGCCGCCACGACCCGACCCAAAAGCCATCCGTCCGTCGATCGTCGACTCCGGCTGGTCGGTTCCTCCACCCGCAGCCAGTGAGCCTCCGCCTCCGCGCGTAGCCAGTGAGCCTCCCCCTCCGCCCCCGCTGCCCCCCGCCGCGCTGCCGCCGCCGGTCGCGCTGCCACCTCCGCCGACACGAACGTTGCCCAGCTACGAGGAAACGGCGGCCACGCGCGATGTAACGATGGTGGATCGCGAGGTTCAATCGCGCGCCCGCGCCATGCGCGAGAAGGACACCTTACCTCCGCCGCGCCGAGCCTCGGCCTTTCCGCAATCGCCGCCAGCTGCTGCACCCTCGCGTCCGCAAGGCGTGCCGGCGCAGGCTGCTCGCACGTCGCCGAGCCATCGCCCTCCCCCACCGAGTGTCCGTCCGCCTCCGCCGCCACCACCCGGCGCGGAGCGCTCCGTGTTTCCGACCGCGCCCAGCGCCGCAGCCGTACCTCTCCCCGCAACCGCGCCTGTCGTTGCGCCGATACCTGTCGTTGCGCCGATACCTGCCGTTGCGCCGATACCTGCCGTTGCAGCCGTTCCTGTCCCCGTTCCGGTCGCTCCCGCCGTACCTGCACGCGCGAGCGTCCCGGCTCCAGCGCCCGGTCTCGCGGAAAATGTCGCTGCTGCTCGCAGTGCTGCGACGCTCGTGCGACCGCGGCCCTCACTCGGCCCGCCACCACTTCCGTCCTTTGCCGGTGCGCTCGCTCAGCGCGTGCGCTTTGCCGGCGGCGAGGTGCCGCTGTGGAGCTTGGTCACGCCGCTCGTACTGCTGGTCGCATTGGGCGCGGCATTCGCGGCGGCCGCGGTGGCATCGCCCGCGGATCCCGGCGCCGCGCTGAAGGTGGTGCCGGAGCCCTCCGCTTCCGTGGCGCTCACCGCTCCACCCCCTTTGCCACCGGCGCCGATCGCCAGCTCGCCCAGCGACGAAAAACCAAAGCCGCTCAGCTTGCTCGAGCGCGCGTCGCTCGGCGACGACGCGGCCGTCAAGGAACTCTCCGCAAAACCCGCCGCGGATTTGCGCTTGGAAGAGGCCATCTCGCTCTCGCTCGGGCAGAGCGCGCAAGACGTCCGCGCCGCGCGCGCCCTGCGCAATCGCATCGATCACGATCCTGGGCTGATCAAGGATCCGGAGCTGCTCGGGCAGCTTCGTCGCTACAGCGACAATCCGGAGACCGCGCGCGACGCGTTGGCCGCCATGGCCAACGTGCCGGGTCCAATCAGCGCCGACTTGATCTACGAAGTCTGGACCGCGACCAGCGCGCGCAGCGCGGCCACGGATCTCGCGCGCTCGCTCATCCACAGCAAGGAAGTGCGAGCCAAAGCCTCCAAAGCGCTCGCGGTCGCGCTCGATTTGCGCGACGCCGATAGCTGCGAAAAGAACCGCGATCTGTTGGATCGCGCGAGCAGCGATGGCGATCGCCGCTCGTTTCATCTGCTGAACAAGCTGACGCGCAAGTACGGCTGCGGAGCGAACAAGCGCCAAGACTGCTACGCCTGTCTGCGCGACGACAAGAATCTCGACGCGGCATTGAAGGCAGTGAAAGCGCGCCGCGAGCCGCACCCGTTCGGCGGCTAGCGGCGCGGACTCGGAGCTCAGCTCGCTGGCTTCGGCAGCGAGCGCGCCGCCTTGTACTCTTCCAGCTCATCGAGGCTCTTCGGCCAGTCGCTCTTGAGCAAGCGCGAGAGACCGCGGTCGGCCAAGAGCTTGCCGTTGGTTTGACACGTCGGGCAGTAGTTCAGCTCGTTGTCGGCGTAAGAAATCCGCTGCACGGGCGTGCCGCACACCGGGCAGGGCTGCTGAAAACGGCCGTGTACTGCCATTTCCGGACGAAAAGCGGTCACCTTCTCCGGAAAGCCCGCGCCAACCTCCAGCCGGAGGCGGGCGATCCAGGTCGAAAGCACCGCTTGCGTCGCGGCGTGCAGGTCAGTGACTTCCGACTCGGTCAGGCTGCGCGTGAGCTTCACGGGTGACAGACGGGCAGCGTGCAGGATCTCGTCCGAGTAGGCATTGCCGATGCCGCTGAACAGGCGCGGGTCGGTCAGTGCCCGTTTCAACGTGCGATTCTCGAGCAGCAGCGCGGCTTGAAATGCCGCGCGCTCCGAGCCCAGTACCTCCAAGCCGCCACGCGAAAACTCAGTCAGATTTTCCGCGCCGCGCACGACGTGCAGGCTGGCGCGACGCTTACTGCCCGCCTCGGTCAAGGCCAGCGTGTGCTCGGCAAAATCGAGACCCAAGAGCACGTGCTTACCCGCGAGCTTGTCGGCCTTTTCTTTCAAGTGAAAGCGGCCGGCAATCATCAAGTGAAAAACCAAGAACAGATCGCTCGACATCTCGAACACGATGCGCTTGCCGATGCGGCGAAAACCCGTGACGCTTTGACCGTGCGCCGCCGAAAGCGGCGGCTCGAAACTGCGGACCAAGAACGGGCTCTTGAGCCGGGTCTTCTCCAGCACTTGCCCGGCAAAAAGTGCGCTCAAGCGCTCGATGTAGATCGACACGTCCGGTAACTCGGGCATCTCGACCTAGGTTAGCAAGGCTCGAGCGTCGCACACCTACCTACGTTTGCGCCGCAAATTCACCGGCAATGCCGAGGAGTTGCAGGAACCGACAAATCCATCGCCCGAAGTGCGCGTATCCAGTGAAAGCTCGGCGCCGCGACTCGCGTTCCGAGAGCACGGGATTTGCCATGAACAACGATCAGAGCGTTTTCGTTCGCCTATCCACTTTCGTGAGCAGGGCCTTGCTCGCGTTCGCGCTCGCAGGCGCCGGCTGTCACGGCAAGCCCAAGCCACACGACGCGACTGCGGAGCGGGGCCGGGTCGTGCGCGTGGTCGCGCCGAGCACCGGGACGGGTCTGCAGATTTGCGCCCCGCAAGGCACGGCCTGCGCCCAGGCCGCCGTGGGTGCCGCGGTACCGGCCGGGTCGCTCTTGCGCACCGGAGCGCACAGCAGCGCGGAAATTGCGCTCGCCGACGGCAGCTCGCTTTCGCTCGACCACGACAGCGAGCTGCAACTGGCCGGCGGTTCGCGCCGCGCACGCCTGAGTCGTGGCGCGCTCGTGCTCGACGTCCCGGGCAAGCCAGGTGCGCGCGCACAACTGGACATGAACGATGGCGCGCTGGACATCAAAGCGGCAAAGGTCGCTCTACGGGTGGGCAGCGACTTCGCGATCGTGGACGTGGTCCGAGGCAGTGCGACCTTGAGCGGCAGCGGCGGAAGCCCCGTGCGTGTCGGCGGCGGCGAAGAGGCACGCCTGTACAAAGGCAGCGCACCGTACGTCAGCTCCGGCGCCACGCTGGCCGAAGCGATCGCGTTCAGCGACGACTCGCCCGATGAAAGCGAGTCCGGAGCCAATGCTCGCGGGCTCGGCGAGCTGACCGCGCGGAAACCGGGCAGCAACGAAGAGTCGCGCGGGGCCGTGAAGCTCGCGACCCATCGCGTGCGGGTGCGCATCGCTGGCGCCATGGCGCGCACCGAAGTCGACGAAATTTTCGAGAATGACAGCGACGACGTGCTGGAAGGAATCTATCGCTTTCCGATCCCCACCGACGCCAAAATCGAGCGCCTCGCGCTGGAGGTCGACGGTAAGCTGGAAGAAGGCGCCTTCGTCGATCGCGATCGCGCGGCAGCCATTTGGCGGGGAGCAATCGTCAACGCGGCACCCAGCGCGCGCCCGCGAATCAAGGACGAGATCGTGTGGGTGCCCGGACCGTGGCGTGATCCAGCGTTGCTCGAATGGCAGCGCGGCGGGCGCTTCGAGCTCAAGATTTTTCCGATCCCCAAGCACGGCCAGCGCCGGATCGTGCTCGCCTACACCGAGGCAGTGCGCCCGGTCGGCGGGGTGCGTCATTTCAGCTACGCGTTGCCCGTCGACCCTGGTGGTACGACCAAGATCCGTCATTTCGACGTGGACATCGAGCTGCGCGGGCAGGATCCGAAGTTCGGAGTGCGCACGCTCGGCTATCCGCTCTCAGCGAGCGATCGCGACGGCGCGCGCGTCTTTTCTTTCAGTGCCGACGATTTCACGCCCAATGGCGATTTGAGCGTCGAGTGGGCGCTTCCCGAGCGACAGAGTGAGCTGAGCGCGTTCGGTTACCGCGCGGGCGACGAGCGCTATGCGCTGCTCACCCTTAGGCCGAAGTTGCCGCGCGCGAGCGACGACCGAGCACATGCGACGGCGATCGTGCTCGACACCAGCCGCTCGATGTTCGGCGAAGGTTTGGAGCGGGCCAAGCGTCTGACCGTGCGCCTCGCGCGGGAGCTCGACCCGGCCGGGCCAGTCACCGTGCTCGCTTGCGACAGCACTTGCCGTAACCTTCCCGCGGGGTTCCTCACGCCCGGCCCGCAGACGGCCCAAGCGATCGAGCACTTTTTGAGCACTATCTTTGCCGAGGGTGCCTCCGATCCCACACAGGCGGTCGCGCTGGCCGAAGCTGCACTGGCCAAAGCGTCCGAGAACCAGGTGCGAGACATCGTGTTCATCGGCGACGGCACGCCGACGGTCGGACCGATTCGAGCCGCGACCATCACTTCGGCGGTGAGAGACGCGCTTGCCGCCGCACGAACCCGCATCACCGCCGTTGCGG
This sequence comes from Polyangiaceae bacterium, assembly GCA_035688655.1. Lineage (GTDB taxonomy): Bacteria > Myxococcota_A > Polyangia > Polyangiales > Polyangiaceae > PMG-095. The sequence continues at coordinate 8,101 of DASSMT010000392.1, forward strand.
TGGGCAGCGCCTCCGACCTGGATACGCTCGGCGCTCTGGCCCGCGCGGGCGGCGGCGTGGTCCTGCCCTACGTCCCGGGGCAAACCCTGAATGAAGCGACTCTGGGCGTGCTGCGCGCGACTTACGGCAGTGCATTGCGCGATGTCGAGGTCGTCTTGCCCGAAGAGCTCCATGCGGTTGCGCCGCAGAAGCTCGACACGATCTTGGCCGGCAGCGAAACCAGCATCAGCGCGCGGATGACCTCGGACAAGATCGTCGGCAAGCTGACCCTGCGCGGCAAGCTGGGCGACACCCCGTTCGAGCAGCGCTACGATCTGCAAATCTCGGCCAGTGAAAACGCGGGCAACGCTTTCGTTCCCCGCATGTACGCCGCCGCACGCATCGCGGATCTCGAGCGCAATGGCGGGTCGGAGGCGAAAAAAGAGGCCCTCGCGCTGTCCACGCAGTTCTCGGTCGCCAGCCGCTATAGCTCGCTGTTGGTGCTCGAGAGTGAAGCGATGTTCCGAGCGTTCGGCTTGGATGCGGCAAAGCAGAGCGCTCACTTCAGCGCTGAAGAGCTGGCCGAGCAGAGCGAAGCCAAGGCAGAGCTGCCGCTCGAAGGCGCCGCTGATGGCGCCGATCTCGATTCGGCTGCGCTCGGTGCGCTGGATAAGAAGAGCCGCAGCGGGGGGACGGATCCGCGGTTCGACCTGCGTCGCCCGCTGGCCGGGGTCGCCCGCGGCGCCGCCGCACCCGCGGCGGAAGCAGCGCCGCCGAGCAAAGCCAAAGCGCCCGCTGCAGCGAGCGCGGCGGCCGCGCCAGCGCCGATCGCGGGCAATGACTTTGCCGAGCCTCCGCCTGCGCCAGCGCCGGCTGCCAAGCCGCTCGCGCGAGACGAGTTCGAAGAACCGGAGCTACCGCGCTCACGCCCCGCGCGGCGAATGATCCCGATGCGTCGAATCTGGGAGCGTCAGGGCAAGATCACCAGCGCCGAAGGCGGACCGCACAGCGCCGGCATCACTGCCGTGGCCGACGCGGAGCGAGCGCTCGCAAGCGAGCCGGATCGCCGTGGCAACGTGAGAAAAGCCTACTCTTTATACGCGCTCAGTGGAGATCTGAGCCGTGCCTCGAGCTTGGTCGATCGCTGGCTGAGCAAGGAACCCCTGGATCCGGACGCGCTCACTGCACGCGCCGATCTCGCCGCGCGCCGCGGCGAGCGAGAGCTCGCGGTGCGCATGTTGGGCAGCGTCGTGGATGTGCGCCCGGACGACATCGCCAGCCAGAAGCGCCTGGCACGACTGTATCGTTGGTCGGGTCGCGCCGAGCTCGGTTGCCGGCACGCGATGGCCATCGCCGAACTGCGCGCGTCGGATGCCAAGTTGCTCGCGGACGCCTTGCGTTGCGCGCGCGACCAAAGCGGCAGCCACTGGGCCAGCGACGCCCTCTCGCTCGTCGACGAGAAGACCGCTCGCCTTGCCAGCAGCCTTTCGGCGGCACCGGGGCCGGACGAGACGCGCCTGCTCGGCGATCTCCGAATCGAAGCCACGTGGTTGGACGACGTAGATCTGGATCTGGCGATTTTGCATCCCGACGGTCAGCGCGTATCTTGGCTCGGCGCGCCGACTCGCGAGCTGATCAGTGCGCGCGACGTGCTCGTTCACGGTCGCGAAGGGCTCGCCCTGAGCGGCGCAAAACCGGGCGAATATGCGCTGGAAATCGTGCGTTCCGGCGGCTCCTCCGTCGCCGTGCGCGGTGAGCTGACCGTGTTCGCGGCCGGTGTTACACGCCGCTTTCCCTTTACCCTCGACGGGCAACGGCTGACGATCGCGTTGGCCGAGATCAAGATGGTCCCGCGGCTCGTCCCGCTCGAAGACGTGCCGGCCATCGCCAGTGGTCCGGTACGCTAGGGCGCTACAGCGCGGGCCCAACCCGTTCGGGCTTCGGCTTCTCTCCTTCGCCGTCGCCGCTCTTCTCTGCGTCGCGAATCATACCTTCGAGCTCGCCCTCTCCGACCACGCCCATTTCGACCGCGCGCACGATACCGCGCTTGTCGATGACGAGCAGGGTCGGCAATCCGGAGACGTCGAAGGCGCTGGCTGCTTGCGCATCTCCGTCGAAGAGCACTGGATAGCTCGGACGGTGAGTGTCCATGTACTGCCGCGCGTCGCTGAACTCGTCGCTCGTGTTGACGCCATACACGGCGACCTTTGGCCCAGACCAGCGGCGAGCAATGCGATCGACGATCGGCGCCTGCTGACGGCAGGGAGCGCACCAGCTGGCAAAAAAGTCCAAGACCACGGTTTTCCCCTGCAAATCCGAGAGGCGCTGGCTCTTGCCCAAACCCGCCTCCGAGATCGCACGCAGCATGAAGTCTGGCGCTGGCCGACCGATCAACGGCGAATCCGAGTGCGCTGCGCGCTGCCCGAGCCGCGGCAAACCGAACAACCCCAGACCGACGCTGGTGACCACGACCAGCAGCGCGGTGAGATACCCTTGGTTCGAAGCTCGCTTCGAGTGCGGCGCGTTACTCATGAATGCCAGACCGTAGTTCGAGGTTTTCGCGCGCCGCCGTTGCAGCCGGCGCCTCTTCGATGGCTCGTTCGGCCGCGCGAGTTCCGAGCACCGGCAGACGCACCCGTAAGCGAGCTCCACCGAGCTCACTCTGATCCGCGCGGATCGTGCCACCGTGTTCGATCACGATCTTCTTCACGATCGAGAGACCGAGACCGGTGCCATCGTCTTTGGTGGTGACGTAGGGATCGAAGATCGTCTCGCGCAATTCGGCCGGGATCCCGGGCCCGTTGTCTTCGACGTCCAGATTCCAGAACTCGCCCTCTCGCGAAAGCCGCACGCGCACTCGGCCGCCGCTGGCGCCCGACGGGCGTTCGAGCAAAGCCTGGGCCGCGTT
>DASSMT010000097.1:0-34171 GCA_035688655.1 Polyangiaceae bacterium
CTGCGTGCACGAACTGCTTTGGCGAAGGAGCTCAAAGCGCCGCGTGTACGAATGACTTTCTGGGCAACCGAGCTCACGCACTGTGCAAAACGCTGCGTGAACCAACTACTTTGGCGACCGAGCTCAAAGCACTGCGCGTACGAATGAGTTTGGGCGACCGAGCTCACGCACCGCGTAAAGCGCTTCGTGCACCAACTACTTTGGCGACGGAGCACAAGCACTGCGCGTACGAATGAGTTTGGGCGACCGAGCTCACACACCGTGTAAAGCGCTTCGTGCACCAACTACTTTGGCGACGGATCTCAGACACCGGCAAAGCGCTTCGTGCACCAACTACTTTGGGCAACGGAGCTCAAACACCGTGCAAAAGCGCTTTGTGGGGGACGGATCAGGGACTCGGGAAAAGCGGTTCGTGTACGAACTACTTTTTTCGGGACGGGTCAGGGCTCGGGGGAAAGCGGTTCGTGTACGAACTACCTTTTTCGGGACGGGTCAGGGGTCGCGGAAACGCGGTGCGTGTACGAACTACTTTTTTCGGGACGGGTCAGGACTCGCGGAAACGCGGTGCGTGTACGAACTACTTTCGGGTCAGGGGAAAAGCGGTTCGTGTACGAACTACATCTTTGGGACAGATCAGGGACTCGGGGAAAGCGGTGCGTGTACGAACTACTTTTTTCCGGACGGGTCAGGGCTCGGGGAAAAGCGGTGCGTGTACGAACTACTTTTTCGGGACGGGTCAGCGACTCGGGGAAAGCGGTTCGTGTACGAACTACTTTTTGGGGACGGGTCAGCGACTCGGGGAAAAGCCGGGTCAGCGACTCGGGGAAAAGCGGTGCGTGAACGAGGAGGGTTCTTTACTGGGAGCCGAACGGGGCTCGGGGCATCGTGCTGCCGGGGAGACGGCCGCGACGCCGAAGGCTTCGTGCTCTTCGGCGTGGTGCGTGACCATCAAAACCCTCCCTCGATCAGGGGAAGATTTCCTCCGGATCAGGGGAAGATTTCGCGTTCCGAGTAGACTTGAACGATGCGCTGCAGGGCGACTCCGTAGCACGCGCGGCGGTAGTCGCAGTTGTGCTGTTTGGCGAAGCGCGCCATGCGATCGTAGGCGTCGTGCATCGCGAGCTCCAGGCGCTGATCGACCTCTTCCAGCGTCCATTGTTCGCTGCGACGATTTTGCACCCACTCGTAGTAGCTGACGGTCACGCCGCCGGCGTTGCACAGCACGTCTGGCAAGATCTCGATGCCGCGACGCTTCAAGATTTCTTCGCCTTCGGGTGAGCAAGGGCCGTTGGCGCCTTCCGCGACCAACCTCACCTGCAGCGCTTCGGCTTCTGCGACGCCGACCTGATTTTCGAGCGCGGCGGGCACGAAGATGTCGGCTTGGGTGCCGAAGAATTGCTCGCGCTCGATCTTGGTGCCGTTGGCGTAGCCGGCGATCGAGCCGTTTTGCTGGACATATTGCTGCAAGCGGTAGGCGTTGAAGCCCTCCGGGTTGTACAGGTAGCCGGTGTGATCGCCGACGGCCACCAGTGAAACGCCGAGCTGGCTGAGCAGCACCGCGGCGTTGGAGCCCACGTTGCCGAAGCCCTGCACGATCAGCTTCTTGCCTTTGATGTCGAAGCGCGTGCGATCGGCCCAGTCCAAGATGCAATGCACCAGGCCCTGACCGGTGGCCTTCTCGCGGCCGTAGGTGCCGCCGCTGGCGATGGGCTTGCCGGTGACGACGCCCATGCCGCTTTGTTTGGAGACCATGCCTACGGAGTTCAGGTACGTGTCGAGCGCCCAGGCCATGGTCTGCGCGTTGGTGCCCACATCGGGCGCGGGGATGTCGTACTCGGGACCGATGTTGCCGCCGAGCGCGTGAAAGAAGCGGCGCGTGATCCGGCCGAGCTCGGTGCGCGAGACGGCGTGCGGGTTGAACTTGATGCCGCCCTTGCCGCCGCCGAACGGCAGATTCATGAGCGAGCACTTCCAAGTCATCATCGCGCCGAGCGCTTTGAAATCATCGAGCGATGCGTGCTCGTGGTAGCGCATGCCGCCCTTGTACGGGCCCAAGATGTTCGAGTGCTGAATGCGGTAGCCCTTGAACAGGCGATACTCGCCGTTGTCCATGCGAACCGGGAAGTGGACGATGATCTCGTTCTTCGGCTGGCTGAGGATGCTGCGGATGTGCTCCGGGATTTGAATCAGCTTGCCGGCGTCATCCAGATAATTTTGGATGACCTTGAAGAACTCGTACTTCGGATGATGCGAGGGCGTGGAGTTCGGAGACGTGGAACTGGGAGAGGTGGAGTTCGGAGACGTGGAATTGGGAGGGACCGACTGCATGAGGGTCATTGTCCCAGTAACGGTGCCGGTCGGCAAAAAGCTAAGGTTTGCTTCCAGTTTGTCGGGCAAAGAGCGCGCCGGCGCGGCTTGACCGGCTCGCTTGGCCGGGTCAACCTTTGATCAGCGCCCTGCCCCGACCCACTGCGTGTACAGGTACACGATGGGCGAGACGATGATCAGCGCGTCGATGCGGTCCAGCATGCCGCCGTGTCCGGGCACGATAGCACCGGAATCTTTGATGCCCGTGGAGCGTTTCAACAGGGATTCGACCAGATCCCCGAACTGACCGAGCGCCCCGGCGACCAGCGCCAGCGGGACCACGTGTTCGAGCGGAATACTCCGCAGGTACAGGAAATGCCCGAGTAAGCCGCCGAGCAGCGCGCCGAGTAGCGCGCCCACGAAGCCCGCGCGAGTCTTCTTGGGACTGACCGCTTCGTACAACTTCCGCTTGCCCAAAAAGCGACCGAAGAAATAGCCGCCGGTATCTGCCAGCCAGGCGAAGGTCAGGCACATGAAAACGTAGTTTGGGCCTTCGGCGCCGGCGTCGCGACGCAGCAGCGCGAGCGCGACGAGCATGCCACCGACGTACAGCGGTCCCGCCACGCCCGCGAACGTGCGCAACGCCGCGGTCGGGATTTCGCCCAAGCGCCAGAGCGGCACCATCAAGCCGACCAGCGGTACCAAGAACAGCAGCGTGAGCAACACGCGCCGGTCGTCGCCCCACAGGTACAAGCTCGCGGCGACCGCGAGCGTGCTCGAAATTCCGACCCCGCGCGCCACCGCATCGCCGGGGTGCGTCATGCGAAACAACTCGTCGGCGGAAATCGCCGCGGCCAGCAAGACCAACACGAAGAATCCCCAGGCCGGGCCGCGGAACAGCAGCCACATCAGCGGGGGCACGACGACGGCTGCGGTGAGGAGTCGAACTTTGAGGTTACTTGCGGCGGCCAAGACGCCTTGCCGTAACAGCCACTTGCGCGCTTCACAAGGGGGGGCCGACCGGATCGGGGCTCCAGCGGACGATTCCGGAGACTTGCGCCGAAGGCGTGCCGAAAGTAGACCCCGGGTCCCTTCGCCATGAAGTTTCCTTGGGCCTTTTTCCGGCGGCGCGGGCTGCTCTTCGGATTCGTGGCGCTCCTCGCGACGGTATCCCACTGCTCCGCGCCTTGCCCGCCCGAGCGCTCGCTGGCCGGGGTAGCGCAATTGCTGGGCGGTGCCATCGCTGGCGAGGTCAAGCCGGACGAGCTGGTCTGGGAGCCCGGGCAGGGCGTGATCGAGGAGCTGCTGCTCGGACGGCGCGTGTTGTTCTTGGGCAAACCCCACGACGGCAGCGCGCGAGATTTGTACCGCGCGCGCGTGCGCGTGACGCTCGACGGTCAACCTTTGTCGGTCGGTGCGCTGCACAACGTGACCGATACCCCGGTGGGCGATGACGCCGCGCTCGAGGCGCGCGGTGACCGCGCCACTTTTGCAACACTCGCGTTCGGACGGATTCAAGGGCTGAGCGTGCTCGATCTGTCCGGCATCCCGCGCTCCGATCGTCCGGAAAAGCTCTTCGACCGCGCGCTCTTGGCCATCAATTCCTACCAGAATACGGGCAGCTTCGCGGGCCTCGGTCGCACGAACATCGTGCTCGACCAACCCGCCGAGAGCGCCAAGCTGACGCTCGATCCACCCAATCTCGAAATCGATTTTGGCGACGCGAGCCGCGGGCTGCGCTACCAAACCGAGCAGCGTTCACTGCGCGGGGCAGATGGCGGTGAGCCCGTCGCCGCGCGCGCGGTGCCGGAAGTGCACGTGCCGAAGCCGCTCGTGCTGTGGCTCGTGGACACGGTCCGCGCGGAGGTCGGACCGGAGCCGATCGCCTGGCTCGAAAATAAGGTTTTTGGCGCCAAAGACAGCTTGAAGCGCGTGAGCTTCGCGCTGTTCACGCCCAAGGCGGCGAGCGCGCTGAAAGCCACTGCCCCCGAGCAGGTCGTGGCCAAGGTGCTGGATGGCCGCGACTTCGAGCATGCCGCGGACTCTTGGCCGCCGCCGAGCGTGCCTTCGCTTTGGAAGGATCCGAAGCCAGGCGAAGGAGAATGGACGCCCGTGACCTACGGCTTCCTGAAGCCGATGCGCGGTCTGCCCGCGGATGCCAAGCCGCCAGCGTATTTCTATCGCACCGTGATCCGGCCCGACCCGGAGCGGCCCTACTCCGAGCTCGTGCTGATCGCCATGGACATGCGCCAACTCGAGCTCGGCATGCAAGCGGGCTACGAAGATCCGAAGCCGACCACTGGCTCGCCGGGCGAGGGACACATTCCGCAAGACCCAGCCGTGTATCGCCGCGTCGTGGGCACGTTCAACGGCGCGTTCAAGACGCAGCATGGCGCCTACGGCATGATGGTGAACAAACGCGTGCTGCTCCCACCGGTGAAAGGTGGCGCCACGGTGATCGTCACCAACTCGTCCGCGGTGGGCTTGGGCAGTTGGCCCGCCAGCGACGAAATACCCTCGAATATTGCGTCCTTTCGCCAAAACCTCGATCCGCTGGTGGAAGACGGCGTCGCGAACCCGACTGGGCGCAGGTTGTGGGGTTGGCAGCTGGAAGGCACCAGCGTGATGACCCAACGCACCGCCCTGTGCGTCACCGCAGCGGGTCACTTGTACTACGCGTGGGGTGAAGAGATCGACGGGCCGACGTTGGGCAAGGCGCTGCGCCAAGCGGGCTGCTCGTACGCGATGCACTTGGACATGAACCCCGCCCACGCGGGCTTCGTGTACACGGACGTGGTGAACCCCAAGAAGGCCGAATATCACCTGAAGCTCGCCGACGATCGGATGACGATTCCGCCGGAGAAGTTCGTGCGCTGGTCGGCGAAAGATTTCTTCTACGTGACGGTGCGCGACGCCACTCCGCACGACCCCTCCGAGCTGCCCTGGGTCGTCGACGGCGGTACGCAAGCGCCTCCGAGCTTTCTGCCGGGCGTGTACAGTAGCCAGCTGACGCTGGGCAGCGTGCAGGTCGAGCTCTTGAGCTTCGAACCGGGGCACCTCGAGTTCCGCTTTCGAGCGGGCACGCGCGAGCCGGTCTCTGCCAGCGCTCCCGGCCTGAAAACCAGCCTCGACGACGCCACCGAACACCGCGTCATGGCGGCCATCGGCCTCGGTCACACCACCGAGTCGACGCGCTACGGCTTCGCCTTCGGCGAAGCCGCTGCGCTGCCGTTGCGCGCCGGCTATGCGACGCTCGTGCTCTCGCCCAGCGCCACCGCGCGCATCGAGTCCCCCGGTACCACGCCCACTTTGAGCGCAGACGAAGAAGCGGTGCAGCTGCCGCTGTTGGTCGAAAATGGCAAGCTCGAGCCGCGCGCCCGTGAACGCGGCGATATGCGTCGCCGCGCAGCGCTGTGCATCACGCCCAGCGAGCGGCTGATCGTGGCTTCGGCCGTGCACGACACCAGCGATACGCTCGCGGCAGCGCTGCTGCGCGTCGGTTGTACACGCGTGGTCGAATTGGACCGCGGCTCGCATCACCCCGCGTTCGTGCAACGCGCGGGGACCGCCACACCGCCCTTGGCCAACTACGAGACCAGCGTGCTGTACGCACTGGGACGGCCGATGCAGGCGCTCGCGTTTCGTTGGAAGCCGGCCAACGCCGCGCCTTCCACGAAGGTCACGAGCTACGACTACCCGGCTCCCGACATTGCTCCGAGAAAGAAGAAGCGACGCCGCGATTCGACGGCGTCGGAGCCGCCGCCCAGCAGCAACGAGCATTGAGCAGGAGAGAGACAGCATGCGTCTCGCCTCGTTTCTGACCGCAGCAATCGTGCTTGCGAGCTGTCGTCACTCGGCGAGCCCGGAGCCGAAGCCGCTGGTCAGTGCTCAGCCGGTCGCGCCGGTCGAGCCGCCCTCGGCGTCCTCGGCGCCTTCAGCAACACCAACCTCGACCCCTGCCAGCGCCGAGCTCCCGCCATTGCTGGCCGTGGCCTGGATCGAACACCTCGAGCTCCCGGACGGGCACGAGGCGTACGTCTGTCCGCCGCTCGCGGCGCGCGAGCCGCGGCCGTTGATCGTGGCCGTACACGGCGCGGGCGATCGCGCGGAGTGGGCGTGCGGCGGCTGGCGCATGGTGGCCGGCGAATATGCCTTCGTCGTTTGCCCGCAAGGCCAGAAGATGGACGCCACGCGTTTTGCTTGGGACAGCGCCGAGACGATTCGTCGCCGCGTCGAAAGCGCGGTGGCTGCCGCGCGCGCTCGCTTCGCCCGCTACATCGCCGACGGTCCGACGCTGTATGTCGGCTTCAGCCAAGGCGCGACGCTGGCCGGCCCCACGCTGCTCGATCCCGCGCAGTCATTTCCGTTCGTGACGCTGGCCGAGGGCGGTTACAACTTGATTCGCGATCGCGCATTCATCGCCAAGCTCCGGGCGCGAGGAGTCACGAGCGTGCTCTTGGCCTGCGGCACGCCGGGGTGTTTCACGAGCATGCGCGGGGCCGCAGAAGGGCTGAACGAGCTCGGCATCCAAGCGTTGATCGCCGGGGACGCTGCCGCTGGTCACAATTTGAACCGTGAAATGCAGGCGGGATTGCAGAAGGTGTGGCCGGATTTCGTGGCCGGCTTGGCGAATTGGCGCGGCTTCGCCAAGCGCTGACCCGCGCTCAGTCAGACCTCCTCCGGCGCGTGCGCGAAAGCAGCAGCAGCGCACACCACCAAGGCACGTCCGTGCCCGGCGCGCGCGGAGCGAGCCCCACGCTACAATGCCCCGACTCGCGGCCCTCGGTGCTTCCGGATAACCCTTCTGAGTTATGGCCCGCGCTCGACCCCGCACTGCCCGGCGCCGTACCCGCGCCGCCCGCTGTCTCTGCGCCTGGCGACGCGGTGCCGCCAACGCCGATCGCGCCAGCTGGCGAACCGTTACCGCTCGCTGCACTGGAACCGGTCGAGCCGCCAAGCGCCGACGAACCGCCGAGCGCAGCGGAGCCGCCCATTTCGGCGGAGCCGCCGCCGGGCCCCGCCACACCGCCGCCAGCGCCGCCCGCGCCGCCGCCAGTGACCCCGCCTGCTCCCGCCGCGCCCCCTGCGCTCGCGCCTTCGGGCACGAACTGAAAATCGCGCACGACGATCTCCACGTTCTTGCCGTCGGAAGGGAGGTCGAAGCACCACAGGTTCATGCCGAGCGGCAGTGCTTGCTGCGGAATGTTCGTCTTGGGATTGTCGGGCGCATACTTCCAAGACTTGAGCAGTGAATTCGTGCTCGAGACCGGTTCGAGCCCAGCCAGCAAAAAATCTTCAATCGAGCTCGCAGTCCAGATGAAGCGCGAGGTCGACAGGGTTTGGCCCATGAGTGAAAAGGTATAGCTCAGCTCACCTACCGTCTTTCCGGAGGCCGGATAGTTCGTCCAATCACCGTTGGGGCCGTTTGCTTGGCCCCAACGCGAGTACTCGATGTCGATCTCGTTCGTACCGTCGCCGCCGATATTCGCCGCGGGACCGTACGGGAAGAGACCGAGCACGACGTTCTTGTCCAAGGTGTCGATTGGACCGTCGATTTGCCATTGGTACGTGCCGAAGCCGAGCCGCGCAGTGCTGAAGATCTCCGCCGCGGTCCAGGTATCACCGTTCTTTCGAACCTTCAGGTGCAGGTAACCGCTGGCATCCACCGAGACGTTCGCGGAACTTCCCGCGGCGACTCCGGCCATACCGCCGTTCGTCACGCTCCACGTGTAGCCCTTCCAGTCGATTTCGGCGGCACGCGCCGAGCGCGGTACGACCAGCCATAAACCGCCCAGCAGCGGGGCAAGAAGGCCGATCTTGCGGCTGAGCGATTCGTCAGTGGAACGCACCTCGACCTCCGATGTTGAGCCAGCGTTTGCGGGACCGTGCCCACAAACTAGCACGGCGCTCGTCGACGGGACCGTGCGATCGATCCTGTTCGACGAGCGCCGTGGCTTTCACGTTTCGGTCGAGCTCAGTGGAACTACTCAGTGGAACTGCAAGTTATCGAAGCTACCGTACACCGGCGTGGAGGTACCGGGCGCCTGCGACGAGAACCGAACGCGGCGAATGCCGGACGCACTGACGGTCAGCGTCTGCCAGTTACCGAACCCCGGGCTGCCGTAAGCCGGATAATACGTGCGGGTGAGCAGGTTGCCCGCGGCGTCGTACGCTTCGATGAAGGGGCGCGCGACCGGCGTCGACAATTGCTCCGGAAATACCGTGGCTTGCGCATCGATGCTCACCGTGGATTGCGCCGCGCTGAAGCTTGCCTCGACCGCGCCGTAGCGCGCGTCGAAAATCGACAGCCCAGTTTGGAACAGGCTGACATTGTTGCTGCCGTTCTTACCGGCACCGCGTCGCGCGAACGCCGAAGCCGGGCCACAGCCCGAGCTCGAGCAGGAAATCGACGACAGCGTTACACCCCAGCTCTGGTAGGTGGTGTTCACGACCGTCGCGTCCGTAATCGGAAGGCCCGCGGGAGTGATATCGAAGTCGATCAAGTTCGGCACCGGAGTCGGGCAGGCGCTCGTGCACACTCCGCCGCAGCCATCCGACGCGCCGCACGCCTTGCCGGAGCAACTCGCCGTGCAACCGCACTGATTGGCGACGCCGCCGCCACCGCAGGTCTGGCCGCTCGGGCAGCTGCCGCTGCTACACACTCCTCCGCAACCGTCCGAAGCGCCGCACGACTTGCCCGTGCAGCTCGGCGTGCAGGTACACGCTTCATTGCAATCGGCTTGGCATTGTCGCTTGCAGAGGGTCGGCTTCACATCCGGATCGCACACGCAACTCGCCATGCAGGAGGTGACGCAGGACGTGCTCAAAGCTCCCTGCGAGCTATCCACGCTTTCATTCGCTTTCGGCTCGCTGGGAGCGCCCTCGGACTCGACGCCAGCCGAACATCCCGTAGCCGCCATCGTCGCCAAAGCAGCCACAAAGCAGCCACACACCGAACGCAACAAACCACTCATGACCATTCCTCCGCGCCGAAACCGGCGCACTCTCGATATGATTGAAGTCAGCGGGAACTCCCCACCTCGCGCGTCGTCCAACCCGGTTCGACGCAACGTGAGCTCCTTCTGCAAGAGTTTTGCCAAAATGTTTCCAACCCTGCATTCACGCGCCTTTTCAGCAATCAACGGTGTTTGCAACTGCCGCGCCCCTGAATTCGCGACGTCCGCGTCCGCGTCACGAGCGGACACATGTCAACTCGCGATGTGACGAATGTCCAAACGAGCGCGAGTCAATAACCCGCAAGGCATAGTACTTTTGTTGATGGTCAATCAACACGTCGCAGCGCACCCAGCCTTCGGCGTCGCGGACGAGAAGAGGGGACTAACCGCCAAGGCGCCAAGACGCCAGAAGAGGGGAGCGGGGGGTTTCACACTGAACGACGCCGATCGTCGAAGAGAAGGCATTCCTTTCGAAGTACGCCGTCGGCAACCGAAGCCTGTAACCTATGTGCCCGGTCCAGAGTCGTCACCAATCTCGTCGGTTGCTCGCGGCGGCCTCGGACCTCCCGCGACGTGATCCGCCGCACAGCGCGAACCCCCAAATCTCTCTTCTCTCTCTTCTGGCGGCTTGGCGGTTCAAATCTCAGGGAGCGCTTTGCGGCTTGGCGCGCGAGCCGCCCGCTAGCCCGTAAACCAGCGGCAAGATGAAGAGCGTCAGCACCGTTGCGCTCAGCAGGCCGCCGATGACGACGGTTGCGAGCGGGCGCTGGACCTCGCTGCCCGGTGCCGTCGAGACGGCCATGGGCATGAAGCCGAGTGCCGCGACGACCGCCGTCGTCAACACAGGGCGCAGCCGAGTCTCAGCTGCGCTGCGAATGGCCTGCCAATGGTCGAGGCCGGTCGCTTCGAGCTCTAGCGCAAACGAGACGAGCACGAGGCCGTTGAGCACGGCCACGCCGAACAGCGCGATGAACCCGACGCCGGCAGAAATCGAAAACGGGATGTCGCGCAGCCAGAGCGCGAACACCCCGCCCACGACCGCGAACGGCACATTCGCGAAAATGAGCAACGCGCTGCGTGCCGACTCGAACGCGAGCCAAAGCAAGAACACGATCAACCCGAGCGCGAGCGGCACCACGAACGCGAGGCGAGCCCTGGCTTCGGTGTAATGTTCGAATTGACCGCCCCATTCGATGCGGTAGCCGACCGGCAACGTCACCGCCTTCGAAACCGCCGTCTGAGCGTCCTCGACGACGGAGAGCAGGTCTCGACCACGAACGTTGAACTCGACGATCAAACGGCGCGATTGGCTTTCGCGATTCACCTGCGCCGGACCATCGATCAAAGCCAGCGTCGCCACGTCTCCGAGCGGCACGATTTGGCCATTCAGCGAGCGCAGTGGCAACATGCGTAGCGGCTCGAGATCGCCCGCGAAGCCGTGTTGGGTCTTGACCGCAATCTCGAAGCGGCGCTCGTTTTCGAGCACGTGGCCGGCGCCGTAACCGACGGCAATCGTTTCCGTGATTTGGTTCACGTCTTCGATGGTCAGGCCGTAGCGCGCGAGTTTCGCTCGTTCCGGCGCGATCCGCAGGTATTTGAGGCCCGTCGCCTGTTCGACGCGCACGTCCACGGCGCCGGGCACTTTGCGGGCCAGCGCGGCGATCTGCTCGCCGCGGCGTCGCAGCTCATCCATGTCCGTGCCGTAGACGAAGACGGCCACGTCGGAACGCACGCCTGCCACCATCTCGTTGACTCTTTGTTCGATCGGCTGCGAAAAACTTCCGCCCACCTCCGGCACGGCTTTTTCTGCGGCGGCAGCCAGCTCTTCGGTCAGGGTTTCCCGAGTCAACCCGGGTCGCCACTCCGCGCGCGGCTTCACCCCGAGGTACACGTCCGACTGCTCGATGCCCATCGGGTCGGTGGCGACTTGGGGAGCGCCGATGCGATTCACCGCGTGCGTAATTTCGGGAATTGAGCGCAGCGCGCGTTCTAGACGCAGCGCGGTGGCAATCGACTCGTCGAGGCCGATGCCCGGCAAACGCCGCGCTTCCATCACCATGTCCCCTTCATCGAGCCGCGGCACGAACTCGGCTCCCAAGCGCGTGAGCAACGCCGCCCCAGAGGCGAGCGCGAGCACCGCGATCGACAGCGTGACGATTCGGCGGTTCATGGCAATCGGTAAGATCCGCGCATACGCCGCCTGTGCTCGCCGCAAGAGCCAGGTCTGGGAGTCGTGAGGCTTGGGTGTGATCACGTAGCTCGAAAGCACGGGCACGAGCGTGAGCGAGAGCACGAACGCGGAAGCGAGCGCGAACAGCACCGTCGTTGCCATCGGTCTGAACAGCTTGCCCTCGACACCGGTCAGCGCGAGGATCGGCAGGTACACGATCGCGATGATCGCCTCGCCGAACACGCTCGCGCGTCGAACCTCCAAAGTCGCATTCTGGACCGTAGACAGCCGTTCGAGCGCGGTGAGCTCTCGACCGAGCACGCGCCGCTGCTCACCCAGACGACGCACCGCATTTTCGACGACGATCACTGCACCGTCGACCAGCAGCCCAAAATCGACGGCGCCCAGGCTCATCAGGTTGCCCGAGAGCCCGAGCGCGTGCATCACGATCAACGCCATCAGCATCGACAGCGGAATCACCAGCGCCACCACCAGGCCCGCGCGCAGATTGCCGAGCAACAGCAACAAGACCGCGATCACCAGCAGCGCGCCTTCGAGCAGGTTCTTACCGACCGTGTGGATCGTGCGATTCACGAGCACGGAACGATCGTAAAACGGCTCGATGGTGGTGCCCGCGGGCAGAGACGGGCCGAGTTTGGCGAGCTTCTGTTTGACGGCCTCGGTGACCGTGCGTGAGTTCTCGCCCAAGAGCATCATCGCAATGCCCACGACCGCTTCGCCCTGACCATTGCGAGTCGCCGCCCCGCGACGCAGCCGAGGCCCGAAGCGAACGTCGCCCACGGTGGAGACCGTGATCGGCACGCCCGCGGGCGTGGCCCCGATCACCACGCGCCGCAAATCGTCGAGATTTTTGACCAAGCCATTCGTACCGATCACGAATTGCTCACGATCACGCTCGATGTAGCCGCCGCCGGCGTTGCGATTGCTCTTCTCCAACGCCTCGATGACTTGCGCGACGGATACGCCAGCCGCTTGCAGCCGTTTCGGCTCCAGCACGACTTGATACTGACGCTCCTCGCCGCCGAAGCCATTTACCTCGACGACACCCGGAACCGTGCGCAGCTGGGGCGCGATCTGCCATTCGAGCAGCTCCTGGCGCTGCATCAATGACAAGCCGTCGTTTTGCACGACGAACTGAAGGATCTCGCCGAGTCCGCTCGAAATCGGCCCGAGCTCGGGAGTGCCGTATTCGGATGGAACCGCGTTTTGCGCTTCTCGAATCCGCTCGTTCACCAGCTGGCGTGCAAAGTAGATGTTCGTCTCGTCTTTGAACACCACCGTCACCACGGACAGTCCATACTTCGAGATCGAGCGCACTTGCGTGCTGTTCGGCAGGCCTGCCATCGCTCGTTCGACCGGAATACTGACGTACTGCTCGACTTCGACCGGGGATAGCGCGGGAGCCGCGGTCATGATTTGAACCTGGACGTTGGTAATGTCCGGAATCGCGTCGACCGGAAGCTCGAGCGCGGCACGTACGCCGAACACGGCGAGCAGCGCAGTCACGACCAGCACGAATGCGCGGTTTTTCAGGGACCACGCGACGACCGCGGACAGGAACTCCACTATTCCTCCTCGGCCAGCGAATTTCGGAGCAGCGCGCTCTTCAGCGTGAAAGCCCCCTGAATCACCACGCTTTCACCCTCACGCAAGCCGGAAAGGATCTGCATTCGACCGAGGTTCGATTCACCGAGCACGACCTCGTGCATGTCGAAGTCGCCGTCTGGCTGGCGCACGAAGACCACAGATTTGCCAGCGACCTCGCTGATCGCCGAGCGCGCCACGACCAACACGGGCTGACTCTGGCCCGAGCCCGTGGCGACTTGTGCCGTGCCGAACAAACCGATGCGCAGTGCTTCGTCGGCGTTCGCCAAGCGAATGCGCGCGGTGAGAGTCCGAGCCGTGGGATCGATCTGCTGGCCGAGATATTCGACGCGGCCCTCGAAGCGCCGCTTGGGGAACGCATTGAGCTCGACTTCGGCTCGGGCGCCCAGCTGAATCGCCGCCAAGTCCTTCTCGAATACCCGAGCCAGAAACCACACCTCTGACAGGTCGGCGATGCTGGCGATGGTGTCCTCGGGCGTCACCGGCTGACCGATGACCGCGGTGCGCGAAAGCACGACTCCTGCGATCGGCGCGCGGAGCCGCAGCTCCGAAGCGGAGCTGCCCATACCGAGCGCCTGGATTTGCTCGTCCAGCGCGCGCGTCTGCGCTTCCAGGGAAGCCGCCTCGGCGGCCGCGTTCGACACCTCCTGATTCGCCGCGAGCCCCTTTTGCGACAGCTCTTGCAAGCGAGTCGCGTTGCTGCGCAGGGTGGCGGCTCTTGCTCCGGCGGACGCTCGCTCCGCGCGCAGCTTGGCCAGATCGGGGATGCGCACCGTGGCGAGTAGATCGCCCTTTTTTACTCGGCTCCCCTCTTTGAAGGCGACCGTCGTCAAGCGTCCGGAGACGGGGCTCGCCACGCGCGCGCTCTTGTCCGGATCGACGCTCACCTCTCCCGGAAGTGCGATGGTGATCGTCAGTGCTTCCTTCGTCGCCGGTGCGCATTCGATCTTCGCGTCCGTGACGACCTGTGGCGAAAGTTTCACGCGGGTCGGCAGCGCATCGTGTTCGGGTTCGTCGCGATGCTCGGTTTCGGCATGCGCGCTCGCGGCTGCACTCGCAGGTGCGGGCTGGGACGGTTTCGCGTCGCACGCGCCCAGCGCGAGCAGCACGAACCACGGCATCCTGGCTCTCATCGCGCTCCCTCTTCGAGCGGACGGCCGAGCGCGCGCGCCAAGCGCACCGAGGCCAAGCACAACTCGAGTCGCTCCGAGAGGTTCGTCTGCAACAAGTCGATCAGCGCTTGCTGAGCGATCAGCGCGTCACGCACCGGCAGTTTTCCGGTGTTGATCGCCTCACTCAAATCAGCGAGGGAGCGCTCCGCGCGCTCGAGCATTTCAGGGGTCAGCGCAACGACCGCATCTCGGTGTGCCCGGATCTCGGCGGCCGCAGTCGCGGCCTCCAGCCCGAATGTGCGAGCGAGTTGCTCGCGCTCGACCTGCACGCGCTGGCCCAGTGCTTCGAGCTCGGTTATTTCTCCGGCGTTGGTGCGTCCCACTGGCGAAGGTAACGGGATTGGGATGGCGATCCCGAAGCCATACACATGCTCGTCGAAGCCGTCGTTCTGCGCGAAGACGGAGAGCGTGGGATTCGGAATCCGAGCACGTTTCAGCGTGTCTGCGCGCGCGCTCAGAGCCTGCTGTTCGCTTACGAGCATGCGAGTCTCGGGGCGCTCTTCACTGGCGGCGCTCGTAGCGGGGACATCGGCTCCGAGCAAGGGTGAGAGCTCACCCTCTACCACGGTGACGGGTCGAGCCGAGTCGCGCCCGAGCAAGGCAGAGAGCTCGGCGGTGGCGATCGCCCACCTTCGCGTGGCCGATAGCTTGGCTTGCAGCACGCGCAGGGTTGCTGCTTCGACTACATCCGCATCCACGGCTGCAATCAGCCCTTGTTGCGCTTTTCCACGAGCGACGGCGTTCATGCGCTGGGAGGCCTCGAGCAGCCTTTCCGCGAGCTCTTGCTCGTGTTTGGCGGCGATGGCTTCGAAGTAGAAGGTCCAGGCCGCGGTGGCGCTGTCGCGCTTGCTGAGGATGATGCGCTGCTTCTGCGCGGCCAGCTCGGCTTCCGCGGCGCGTGAGCGCGCGCCGCGCTGCCCTGCGATCTCGAGCTCTTGTGACAGCTCGGCTGACCAGTTGCTCGCCCTTTGCCCGCCATTTTCGGCGCTCCGTCTGGCCCCGCTCAGCGCGAGCACTGGATTGGACGGCAAGATGACGCCGGCTGCGCGGCGCCGCCCCGAGAGCGAACGCAGACTCGCCTCTTCCGCGCGCACGGCGAGACTTGCGTCGAGCACGCACGGAATCAAGTTTTCGCGATCGATTTGCGCGCTACAAGCGCGCTTTTCTTGGGCAGCCGCGCCGTGCGCGAGCAAAATGCACGCTGCCAGTGCGGCAGTGCTTCGAAACCAAACCATGGTAAGTCGCTCCCCGAATGGTGGACGCTCGGCGTCAAAGTCGACGCGAGCAGGACGCGTTCGAAACGCACTCGGTTTCCACGAGCGCGCTGGCTTTGCTACGAACGCGCGCGGGCTCGGGGCGGACGATAGATCGACGGCAAGAAGCGTTGCTGCGGGGTTGCTGCCTCCAGCGGCGTGATGCAAACTTCAGAGACGTGCAGCGCAGATGCTTCGAGCGAGCTCGATGGCGTGCCGGGTAGAGACGCGAGGTGACCTTGGTGAGCGTGACACTCGGGGCATCCCAGAGGGCACTCGCGGCCCGACTTTTCCGCGGGACATTCCGTGCAGCTGGCGTCGCAGGCGTCGGCCCCGAGCGATGACGGAAGGTCGATCAGCTCGAAACAGGCGACCACGAGCAGCATCGACCACAAGGCGACCAAGCATCGCCGTGCGAACCGGGCCAGGCTCGTGGAACTCCTGCGCATCGTCGAAGGCTAAGGTAACAGGCGCCGCACTCACGTCAATGCGCAGATCAGCACGCCGTGCGCTATGCTGCCCGCGTGTCGTTTTCAGGTGCCACCGAGAGCGTTGCGCTGCTGGGGCCGACCAATACGGGCAAGACGCACCGCGCGCTCGAGCGCATGCTCGAACACGACAGCGGGATGATCGGCCTGCCTCTGCGGCTCCTGGCGCGTGAGGTGTACGATCGCGTCAGCGCCCGCATCGGGGAGGACCGCGTGGCGTTGGTCACCGGCGAGGAAAAGCGCGTACCGCGCCGTCCGGATTATTGGGTGTGCACGACCGAAGCCATGCCCATGAGCCATGAGGTCGATTTCGTGGCCATCGACGAGATCCAACTCGCCAGCCACGACGAGCGCGGACACGTGTTCACCGACCGCCTGCTGCACGCGCGCGGCCGGCGCGAGAGCTGGTTCATGGGTTCGAGCACGATGCGCCCGCTTTTGGAGCGCATGGTTCCCGCAGCCAAGCATCAAGAGCACCCGCGCTTGTCTCGTTTGAGCTTCGCCGGCAGCAGCAAGCTGCAGCGCTTGCCCAAGCGCAGCGTGGTGGTGGCATTCTCGATCCCGGAGCTGTACCAGTTGGCGCATCGGCTGCGCGTCCTGCAGGGCGGCGCGGCCGTGGTGCTGGGGGCGCTGTCCCCGCGCGCGCGCAACGCTCAAGTCGCGATGTTTCAGGCCGGTGAGGTCGACTACTTGGTCGCTACCGACGCCATCGGCATGGGCTTGAACTTGGACGTCGGGCACGTGGCGTTCGCCTCGTTGCGCAAGTTCGACGGGCGCAACGCGCGCACGCTGCAAGATGCCGAGCTCGCTCAGATCGCCGGCCGCGCGGGCCGCTACTTGCGCGATGGCAGCTTCGGGACCCTGAGCCCGCTCGAGCTGCCGTTGCACGCCGCGCAACGCATCGAGCAACATCGCTTCGAGCCGGTACGCCGCGTCCGCTACCGAAACACGGAGCTCGATTTCTCGTCACCAGCGACGCTGCTCGCTTCGCTTTCAGCCCCACCGCCCGCCGCCTACTGCGCAGCCGTGCCCGACGCCCTCGATTTGCACTCGCTGCGAGCATTGCTCGCTCAGCCGGAGGTCCAGGCGCAGGCGCGCAACCGCGAAGCGCTGCAACGGCTGTGGGCAGTCTGTCAGATCCCGGACTATCGACACATCCTGTTCGAGGTCCACCTCGAGCTCTTGCGCGAGATCTTCTTCGCACTGGCACAGGGCCCACTGTCGAACGATTTTCTCGCTGCTCGCACGCAGGAACTTTCACAGCCGAACGGCGACGTGGACGCGATCATCGCACGCATCGCCCGCCTGCGAACCTGGGCATTCGTGGCCAATCAGGCCGGGTTCTGCGCTCATTCGTCGTTTTGGTCCGCACACTTGAGCGCGCTGGAAGACGGCCTGAGCGACGCTTTGCACGACAGCCTGGTCTCGACCTTCGTCGAGCGACAGAACAAGGCGCAGCGCTCGGCTCGCCCCGCTGAACGCACACGGCAAATCACGGTCGAAGAGCCCGAGCTCGACCGCCATCATCCATTCGCCGCGCTCGACGAGCTTCGCTGCCAGCTACGCGCGAGCGGCCCGAGCGCGAAAGCAGCCACCCCGCTCGAGCATTTGGTCGACGCACCACACGAGACCTTCGAGCTCGACGCGCGTGGTCGCGTGAGCGCGCAGGGCTTCGCGCTCGGTCGACTCGTGCGCGGCGCCAGCGTGACCGCTCCGAACGTGGAGCTCGAGCCGCTCGCGCAGCTCGGCGCTGGCGTGCGCATCCGGTTGCAACGGCGCTTGCTGGCCTTTGCACGCGACGCCGTGGCACGGCCGCTCCACGCCTTGCACGGGCTTCGGACCTCGGAACGAGCCGCGCTGCGCGCGATCGCGTACCAGCTGGAATCCGGGCTGGGCACGGCGAGCACCCGCGAGCTCGAGGCCTCACTCTTCACGCTCACCCGCGCAGACCTCGAGCTCTTGCAAAAATCTGGCGTGGTCGTCGGATATTTGTCGGTTTTTCTGAGCTCGGCGCTGCGCCGACCGGTGCTCGAACAGCGCGCGACGTTCAGTGTCGTGTTCGAGCCCACGTTGGTTCTGCCGCCCCTCGGCAAGACCAACTACGAGGCGCGCTCGCTCTCGTCCGTCGCGTGGCGCCGTCTGGGCTACGTGAGCCTGGGTCCGCGAGCCTGTCGTGTCGACCTGGCGGAGCGGGCGGCCCAGGCGCTCTTGGAGGGAGCCACAGAGGTCGACGCGCTGCGCTGTCTGTCCCTGCCACGGCGCGACGTCGCGCGGGTGGCACGCGCTGTTCGCGAGCTTTCATTGCCGCGGGCGGGCGCCGCCTGATGCGCGACTACACGCGAATGCGCTTACGCTTCACGGGCTCGTCGGGTTCGATTTCCTCGATCGCGTTGTTGCTCAGGTTGCGATAGCGGACCTGACGCACGAGCCGTCCTTGAGCGAAGAGCCCTTTGCCCTCTTCGAAATACAAGCGCTCTTCACGCTTGCGATTACGCTCGAGCGCAGCTTTGCCGAGCGCAGAGTCTTCATCCACGCGCCACTTGCCAATGTCGTCCGGCAGTGGTTCGAGCACCCCGAGTCGCTCTTCCGCGGCACCAGGCACCAGTTTGAAGATGAACACCAGGTAGACGGCGATGCCCAGGGCGGCGACGATCAACAAGAAGATGTAAAACACGATCTCACCTCCGAGCGAGCACGACAGTCAGCGCGTTGCCTCGAGCGCGGGTGGTGCAAAATCCGGCGGATACGAGCGCGCAGCCTCGATGACCTCGGGGATCTGCTGCGTATCGATGCCGCGCCAATAAACGTTCCACTCGGATAGGCGCATCATGCCATCGCACACCGAGGCATACCAGGTCGCGATCGGGTTGTCGGAGCGACCGCGCCAGTAGAGCGCCGGATAATCGCGCGAGATTGCCTGCCACAGATCGCGCCCCATCCCTTCACCTTGCGCTTCGGGCTCGACCGCGAACTTGCTCAAGTACGGCACCGGGCGACCGTGCGCGAGGATGGCCGCGCCGCGGTACTCTTCTTCGACGTATACGGCGAGCGGAGTGCGATCGAAGAAGCTTTCGTCGAGCGCGCGACCGAAGCTCGCCTCCAGCAATCGCCGCAAGCGCTCGGTGTCGAGGTGTGCGTACGAACGATGTCGGGACACGGCACTGCCGAGCTTGATCAGCGTGCCTGCGCCTTTGACGGTAAAGAGCTCTTTGAGCAAATTCGCGGGCGAGGTGATACTGGCCAGGACGGGCGTCGGCTGCGACAGATCGATCAGGCGCTCGGACGCGGCCAAGAGCTCGTAGTCGCGCTTGGACAAGGTCTTGCCGGCGACGATCCCGGCGCGATCGGTGCGCAGATTGATGATCGAGATCCGCCCGCCGTCCGTGGGGTCGGTGGGCAAGAAGTAGCCGGGGGAGAGCTCGAGCCTGCGCGGGGCGAGCGGCTTGAAGCCGCCACGCCGACGAAGCAGCACGAATTTCCGCGTATCCAGCTCGTGCGCGAGCTCCCCCAGCTGATTCAGGCGCTCTTCGATGGTCTGGCCTTCGATGGCTCGAAAGCGCACGACGGGCAAGCGGTCTGCGCGCAGCTCGCTGCGCAGCTTGTCCGCCAAGCCCTCTTCCCCCATCTCGTGAGGATAGGCTTCGATGCCCGTGAGCTGCACGCGCTTGAGCAGCCGCTCGGAGCTCGCCGCTCCCTGTTCGGGATCGTACAAGCCGAGCACCACGGGCGCGTGTAAGCCGAGATCGCCCAAGAACTTGAGCTGCTCGACCAACGAATCGAGCGCATATCGGATCACGGTCGCACCGAGCGCGATGATGCCGAAGCTCTCCGGCGGCAACTTCAGAAACAGGCGTAGATAGAACTCCGCTTCCGAACGACGCCCCACGCTTTCCAAAAACGTGAGCACGGCTTCGGCTGCGGCCGAGGTGGGAGCAGGCGCTGACACTCGCTATTTGATCTGGTTCTGAACGTAAGCGACGAGATCCGCACTGCCGACGACAGCGGGCGTGGCAAGCTTACGCGCATACCAGCGGACGGTCCAATGCAGCGAATCGCCGGGCGCGAGCTCGCTGGCCGCCCCTTGGTTTTCGACTTCCACGTACTTCGGCGCGGCGAAGATCTCGATTTCCGCTTCGCCTGTAGGGCTGTCAGCCGGCGCGAGGTCGGGGAAGCTCTTGATCAACAGCAGATCACCTGCGGCGTGCGCGATCCAGCCTTTGCCATCGGAAAAAAACTTGGTTGGAGCGACTACGCTGGGGTCGTGCTGATACCAGCGTACGCCGTCGGTCGAGGTGGTCGTCGGAAGCACCATGCTCGAGTCGTGCAGCACGGGCTCGCTGGCCTCCGCGTAGAAGGTAATACCGCCTGCGGCGACGCGCGTGATCTCCCAAGGCGCGACGGTGACGGGCTCGCTACCGCCGTTGGTCATCGTGTATTCGATGACGATCGCTCGTTTGGCGAGGTCCGGCGAGAACTTCTTGATCACCGACACCTTCGGCGCCGAAGCGTTGAGCTCGCTGGTCAGCGTGAGCGCGTCGCCTTCTTGCAGCGCGTGGTAGGGCAGCGTGTTGATGGCATTGATGCTCCCCTCGCCCGTTGGAGGCCACGCCCAGTTCTGTGGACTCGGCCAGAAAGTCGAGCCCCAGTTGTCTTCCTGACCGGTCACCGCCGAGTCGGCGAGCAAGTTGGGCCCCGCAGCGCCGCCCACGCGCAGAGCCGTCATGCGCGCGCCGTTCGCCGGATCGAGCTCCAGAAAAGTGCCGTCCAAGCTGAGCGAGTACTTGCCGGCGTCCGTCGTCCACATCGCGATAGTCGAGCCTCCGGTGCCTGCATTACCGCCCGCGGCCTGGCCGCCGCTAGCAGAATCGCCCCCTGCGGCCATTCCTGCACTGCTCCCGCCGGCCGACGACGAGTGCTCGGAACCGTCCGAGTGACAGCCGACGCTCAGCAGGGCAACCAGCAGCGCGCCGGTCGAGATCGCCGGGATCGCGACCGTTGGCGCGCGGCGGGCGCGGCAGGCGCGGCGGGCGCGGCGGGCGCCCATGCCTTGGCTGTTCGCGATGGTCGAGGCGCTCATTTGGCTGCTTCGTACCATCCGCATTCCGGGGTCGCAATGTCGATACGGCGCGAGCCACCCCGCGCGAGAGACGTGGTAAACCGCGCCCCACGCCATGAAGATCGCCCCCCGCCGCGCACGCGCTCTGCTCACGCTGTCCTGTGCCAGTCTCTTGCTTGCGTTTGGCGCGCTGGCGAGCGGTGAAACAGCCGACGCCCTGCTGCGCCGCTATCCCTACGATCCAGCCTGTCCCTGGGGGCGCATCGGCAACGGCAAGGGGTTGATCGTGCGCTGCCTGAGCGAAACAGAGGCGCAGGCGCTGCGCGCCGGAACGCTGCCCCTAGCGAGCGCGAGCGCAGGTCCCGCTGCCAGTTCGACACCTCCCGCGCTGGTGCCGCCGAGCTCCCCGAGCGCGACATCGCCGTCACCGGAGGAAGCGGCCGAGCCCGACGCGGGCGCCCCCGTCCCTGCCCCGGCGCCCAGCAACGACAAGCTCGAGATCACCGTCGGTCCGGTCACCGCTGACACGGGCACGCTCGGCGTTGGCAAGCTGGGAGCTCCGCGCGACAAGTACCTGAAGTGCATCAACGACAATGGTGGGCTGAAGGAAGCGAGCGGTGAGGTGCAAGTGCGCTTCATGCTCCGCCAAAAAGGTCGCGCCGAGGGCGTGTCTGTGGCCAAGCGCAGCGGCGTGAGCGCCGAGGCGGCTCGCTGCGTGTCCGAAGTGGTGGATCGCCGCTACGTGGGTGTGCCCGCCGAGCCCATGGTCGGCGCGACCGTTTCGATCAAATTCGTCAAGGCTGCGAAGTGAGCGGACAGGAGGCCGAGTACAGCGCGCGCGAGCAGCGCTTCAACCGAGAGGCGGAGCAACATGCGGCGCGCTCCCGCTCGGTCTCGAACTTACGCGGCTTGTCGTTCGCCGTATTCATCGTCAGCCTGCTGCTGTCGGTCTTCGGCAAGACCAGCACGCTTTCCGGCCCGGTCAGTTTGCTGGGACTGCTTTCGTTCTTGGCGCTCGTGGTCTGGCACAGTCGCGTTCTGGCCGAAGAAGACTTGGCGCGCCGCTTCGCGCGTGTGAACAAAGACGCACTTTTTCGCACGACCGGCCGCTTCAGCGAGCTCGCAGAAAACGGGGCCCGCTTCGTCGATGCCGCGCACCCGTACACCAGTGATCTGGACGTGTTCGGCCCAAGCTCACTGTTTCAGCGCATCTCGGTCGCGCACACGCGCATCGGACAAGAGAAGCTCGCAGGCTTCTTCAGCCACACGAGCCCACCCAGCGTGGTGCGAGAACGCCAGATCGCCGTGCGCGCGCTCTCGCCCCTGCTCGATCTGCGCCAACGCATCGAGGCGCTTGCGCTCGGGATCGTCGATCCCGCCGGGAGCAAGCGCAAGGAACCGCCCAACCCGGAGCCGCTGCTGCAGTGGGCCGAAGAAAAGCCGCAACTCAGGCACTGGCTGCATGTGGTGTGGGCCGCGCGGATTTTGCCCTTCTTCACCATCGGCGGCATGGTCCTTTGGTCGAGCTTCGGGCGCTCCTGGTTGTTCTTCACCGTCCCAGCCGCGCTTTCGCTGTTCGCACTTTCGCTGGCCAACGCCATCACCTCGCGCGTGTTTCATGCGGTGTCCGAGACCCAAGGCGCATTCCTACGCTACGGGACTCTGCTCGGTGAGCTCGAGTCGCTCGATATCGAGGCTCCACTGATCCGCCGAGCTCAGCTACGACTGCGTCAGAGCGGTCACAAACCTTCCGAAGAAATGCGGCGCTTCGAGCGCGTGGTCGGCTTCTTCGAGCTCAAGCACAACGGCATGATTTACCCCGTGGTGAATCTGTTCTTGCTCTGGGACGTGCACTGCGTGCTCGCCCTCGAAGCCTGGCAGGAGCGCGCCGGTCGCTTCGTTCGTGAATGGCTGGATGTCGTCGGCGAGATGGAGGCCTTATCCTCTCTCGCCGGCCTCGCTCACGACGAACCGAGCTTTTGCTTCCCGGAGTTCAGCGATCAGCCTTGTTTTCTGGCCAAAGGGCTGGGGCATCCGCTGATCGACGGCAAGCTGCGCGTGACCAACGACGTCGCGCTGCCCGAGGCCGGCACGGCATTGCTCATCACGGGCTCCAACATGTCGGGCAAGAGCACGTTGCTACGCTCGATGGGCCTCGCCAACGTGCTGGCCTTCGCCGGTGGGCCGGCATGCGCCGAACGGCTCCTCTTAGCCGAGTTTTCGCTGCTCACCAGCATTCGCATGAGCGACTCCCTGGCGAGCGGAGTGAGTCACTTCTACGCCGAGCTGAACAAGCTCAAAGCAGTGGTCGAAGGCACGGCTGGGCAAAAGCCGGTGTTCTTCCTGCTCGACGAAATCTTGCACGGCACCAACTCACTCGAGCGGCAGATCGGCGCCCGCTGGGTGATCGGCGAGCTGATGAAGCGCGGCGCGCTGGGCGCAGTCTCTACGCACGACATGGGCCTGGCCGAGCTCGAACCCGCGCTGATGAACCGAGTGACCCTGATTCACTTCCGCGAGACGGTCAGGGAAAACGAAATGAGCTTCGACTACAAGGCGCATCCGGGGCCGGTTCAGGCCGGGAACGCGCTGCGCTTGATGCGTCGTATTGGGCTCGACGTGCCGCTCGAGTAAGTCGAGCTCGCACAGCGGCTTCGAGGTGACGAAAACCGCCACCCTCGTCTCAAAGCGAGGCAGGCAGTGCGTTTCCGCGCGAAAAGCGCCAGGCGGCCGTGTCAAAGTGTTGCGCGAATGCAACCTAGGACAGAATCGTCCGTAGCAAGGCAATGGCGTCAGGAACGTGAAGCGCCTGCGAGCGGCCGGAAAGGCGCGCCGCAGCACCACCCTTTCATGTGAGAAACCGTTGCAATTTCATAGTCGAAGAGAGGGTAGAGAGAGGGCAGAAGAGAGCGTGCGAGAGCGCGCCAGCCGACAAGCTGGCTTGACGGAATCTTCTGCCGCAAGCTAAGTTGGAGTGTTCGGAAATTACATGGAAATCACTTCCGATAGCTGCCCGCGCTCAAGCAAGGTACGAGGGCGTGTGGGCAGCATTCGGCGGCCCTGATTGGCTAGGATTCCGACTCTGCTGAAGTTGCGCGTGAGAGGCCGCGTTCGTGAGCGAATACGACGAAAAAACCAGAGTCACCCAGGTAGTGCAGGCCCCGCCGCCCGACGACGCGCCCAGCAATGATTGCTTGGTAGTCATCTATACGGCAGAACCCGGCCTACTGGGAAAGCGATTCGTGCTCGACCGAAGCCCGCTGCGCGTGGGGCGCGGCGCGGACAATCACATCGTGCTCGAGGGTGACTCGGTGTCGCGCCGCCACGCGCATTTCGAACGGCGCACGAGCGCCTGGTACGCGGTCGACGACGGCTCGACCAACGGCACCTACTTGAACGAAGAGCAGATCGCGCGCGAAGCATTGCTCACCAACGGCGACCGAATCAAAGTCGGGCCCTCGATTCTCAAGTTCTTGTCCGGTGCCGACGCCGAGGCCAAGTACCACGAAGAAATCTATCGCATGACGATCGTGGATGGCCTGACGCAGATCCACAACAAGCGCTACCTGTTCGAGGCGCTCGAAAAAGAGCTGATCCGCGCGCGCCGCTACGAGCGCGATCTCAGCGTCTTGATGTTCGACATCGATTTTTTCAAGCGCATCAATGATCAATACGGGCACCTGGCCGGCGATCACGTGCTGCGTGAGCTCGCACGCATCGTGCAAGATCGCATTCGCCGCGACGAAGTATTCGCGCGCTATGGCGGTGAGGAATTCGTGATTGTGCTGCCCGAAACCTCGATCGCCGGCGCCGTGGCACTGGCCGAAAATCTGCGCACTCGCGTCGGCAGCCACGCCTTCAGTTTCCAGGGTGAACAAATCCCGGTCACGATCAGCATCGGTTGCGCCCTGCTCCAAGACGACAAGGCAGCGACCGATCTGATTCAGCGCGCGGACGAAAAGCTCTATCAAGCGAAGCGCGGCGGGCGCAATCGCGTGTGCTCCTGACGCTGTTGCCTCTGTCGCTGCCCGTTTTGCTGGGCGGCGTGCTGCGAGTGCAAAGTGAGCTGAGCTGCCCCGATCCCGCCGAGATCTCGGCCAATGTCCAAAAGCTCGTGGACTTGTCGGATGAGTCTGCGCAGAAGCTCCGCGCCACGGCCCGGCGCGACGGGAGCTGGTTGGTGCTCAGTCTCGCGGAGTCGGATCAGACCTCGCTCGGCGAGCAGCGCGTGGCCTTCGACGGCGATTGCACGATGCTGGCGCGCACCGCCGCGGTCGTGTTCGCCACCTGGATCTCGAACGAGCATCCGGAATTCTTGGTCGCGCTGCCGCCGGACGGGCGACAGGATGGGCGCGAGACAACGACCGGTGCTGCGCCGCCAGCCGCAACTGCGTCGACTCCGGGGCCGCCCGCAGCGCTCCCGTCAGCCACGGGCTCGGGGCCGAGCTCTACAGCGACGGAGCCGGCCGCGCGCGCGATCGTGAGCGCGACGAACGTGCCGAACGACGAAGCCTCGAGGACCCGGCCGCGCGGCGCGAGTGAACGGCGCTTCGTCCTGGGCGCCGGCTTGGGCGGAGTTGCCAACAGCTCGAGCCTCGCCCCGGCGCTGGCGCTGAGCGCCGCTTGGGATCCGGGGCAACGCGGCTTTGGCGCCCGCGCGAGCTTGAACTGGTTGGCAGAGCGCACGGCGCCGCTCGGCAGCGGGGAGGTGCGCTGGATTCGCTGGCCACTTCGGGCTGGGCCGTTGCTGCGCGTGCGCGCCGGGCGTTCCAGCTTGGATCTGGAAGCCGGCTTGGTCGCGGGTTGGACGCGCATGAGCGGCCACAAGTTCACGGGCAATTCGAGCGACTCGGGCGTGACCTTCGGCACGTACGCGGGGCTGCACTTCGTGCCCGAGCGCGACCACTTGCATCTCTTCATCGACGCCGCGCCGCTGTTCTGGTTCCGGGAAGCCACCGCGGTCGCCACGGATGCGAACGGCGCCACAATCAGCCGCAAACTACCCTCCTTCGAAGTCCTGTTCACGGTGGGCGCAGAACTACCGCTTTAGCGGTTGCCTCTCGGCCGGAGCGCGACGATTTCGGTGTAAGGTTTCTCGACCAGGCCTCACCAATGGGGGGAAAGGTGATGGGTGTATGAACTACTTCCGCCACGTGGGCCCGAGCATCGCGATTGCCGGGCTGATCGGCTGTTCTGGGACCTACCAGGTCGGTGGCGATGCCGCGCGCGCCGGGACGTCGAACGCAAACACAAACACAAACGCCGGGACCACCGACGTCGGCGGTGCGCCGTCCTCGGTCGTCAGCAGCGGCGGAAGCGACGCAGCCAACTCTCAGGGCGGGATCTTCCCGAGCAACGACCCGGGCAGCGACCCGGATGCACCGGCCTTCTGCGGCAGGCAATTGCCCACCGCCCACAGCATCGAGCTCGCTCCACCAGCAGTCGTGTACCAGCGCGTGTTGAAGTTCCTCTACGATACCGACCCGGTCATTCCGGATGACTTACCGAGCGAGACCACTCGCGAGTGGGCGGGGAGCTTTGCTGTCGGTGCGCTTGCGGTGGTGAGCACGCCGACGGTTGCGGGGATGGATCGTTTCGTGAAGAACTGGTGGGGCACGCCGACACCCGAATTCTCTTCCATGTACTTCAACGCGAGAGGGAACACGCTGACCGATCTCCTGACGGGCCAGATCCAAGTCCCCAAAGGCGCGGGGCTGCTCACCGATCCAGCCGTGCTCAGCCAGCCGTTCATCACGGCGCGCGGCAATTTCATCAACAACCGCTTGCTCTGCGCTCAGCTCCTGCCATCCGATCCATCGACGGTCACCCAGCTCCGGCCTGGCCAGACACGCCGCTCGGAGGTCGAGCAGCTGACGGCACCGGCAACGTGCGCCGGCTGTCACAAGCTCGTGGATCCGTTCGGCTTTGCGCTCGAAAACTTCACGACCGACGGCACCTTTCGCACGATCGAGAACGATTTGACCATCGACACCAACGCGGTGCTCTCGTTGCCCCAAACGGGTCAGGTCTCGGTGCGCGATGCGCCCAGCATGGGCCTTGCACTCGCCAAGAGCTGTGAAGTGGCGCTGTGCTTGACGCAGCAGCTCTTGCACGATGCCGCCGTGAGCGCCCAATTGCCGAACGAAGCGAGCACGGCGGAAGCGGTGCAGATTGCGGCTCGATTTACGGCGGCTGGTCTCAGCCTGACGGAGCTCGTGCGGTTGGTCGTGGAAAGCGATGCTTTCCTGGCACCCAACTAGAAGCGAGGGCGATGGCAGCCGGAAGCGTGCCCAATTCGATCCCCATCGTGCACAGCGCCGAGAGCCTGGATCTCGACCGCGTGTATCGCGAGCACGCGAGCACGGTGTCGCGCTGGCTACGCCGGCTCACCGGCAAGAGCGACGTCAGTGATGCATTGCAAGAAGTGTTCGAGGTGGTGCAGCGAGGCCTGCCCAACTTCCGCGGCGACGCGCAGCTCTCGACCTGGTTGTACTCGATCACCGTACGCGTGGTGATCGCACAGCGTCGCAAAGCGCGCCTTCGTCGCTTGCTCTTCGCTCGCGCTCAAGCAGAGTTCGACCTCGCGCTCGAGCCCGCTGCCTCGCCCGCCGACAATCTCATGCGGCAACAAGCGACCCAAACCGTGTACGCTGTGTTGGAACACCTCCGAGAGCGGGATCGCGCGCTGCTCATCTTGTTCGAGCTGGAAGGCATGCCCATTACGGAGATCGCAGCCGTTTTGCGGCTCACACAGAACAACGTCGCGGTCAGCCTGCATCGCGCGCGCGAGCGCTTTCGGGCGCGGTTCCTGCGACAATTTCCCGAAGAACAATCAGGAGCGAACGATGGCAAAGCCCCGCGCTGAAGCCTCACGTCGTTGGACGGAAGAGCCGCGGTCGAGCGCCGACGCTCGGCTGGGCGAGCTGTTTCGAGCGGTCACGGCTCCTCGGCCCCTGCCCGCCGCAGAACTGGCCCGCGTGCGCGAGCGGCTCGGCGCCAAGCGTCACACCCGGCAGCTCTCGCGACGCGTGCGAGAGCTGGTGCTGGCGGCCAGCATGTTGTTGCTCGGTTCGTCACTCGCCTTGGCGGGTTGGGGCGCGAGCGTTTGGTTGAGTGGGCGCTCGCAGGGCTCGGTGCAGCCCGCAGCCGCAACTGCAGCTCATCGGGCAGCCCCTGCGCTGCGCGACCGTCAGCGCCCGGGCCCGGAACGGCCTGCGCTTCCAGCAACTCCGCCCCCAGATTCGATTCCGCTCTCGGACGGCGAGAGCGCGGCTCCTGCCGATGCGCGCGCAGCGAGCCCGAGAGTGGCGGCGAGCGTCGATCATCTCGCTGCACGCACGGCACCTGCAGACGGTAGCGCGCTGGCCAGCGAAGCATTGGCACTCGAGCGAGCGCTGCTCAAGCTTCGGCGCGAGCACGACGCGCGCGGCGCGCTGTCCATCTTGGATGAATCGCAGCCGTTGTTTGCTCGTGGCACGCTCGCGCTCGAAGCACAGGTTGCGCGCGTGGACGCCTTGCTCGCGCTCGACCGTCGCGCCGAGGCCTTGGCAATCTTGGAGCAGCTACCGCTCGCGCGAATGGGCCGTGGCGGCGAGCTGACGCTGCTGCGCGCCGAGCTGCGTGCGGCGACTGATTGCGGGCGCGCGCTTTCCGACTTCGACGCACTGCTGAAGCGCGCACTGGCGGCGCCGCTGATGGAGCGCGTGTTGTTCGGCCGCGCCGCCTGCGAGCTGCAAGTGGGCGACACGGCCCACGCCGAACAGGATATGCGTCGCTATTTGGCTCGCTTTCCGCAGGGGCGGTTTGCGGACCGTGTCCAGCGCGAGCTGGGCAAGCTGAGCGGCACAGCCCAATAGCGGGAAAAAGCGGCTGACGACCAACGGCGGATGCCTGATCCACGGCAAATTTCGTGGTAGTGCGCTCGGGCGCGCATGAGCTTCAGCGAGATCCCACCACCGATAGAGATCGAGCCCGGCCAGGACGAGCCCGAAATCCTGAGCCGCCCACCGGGGCCGTCTTCGCGCAGTTGGCTCGTACGCCATGCATACCGCGCCGCCCCCATGGGCCCAAAGCCGCGGCACGAGCCGGGGGATCTGCGCGCGCCGCCAGCTGGCATCGTGTACGCGAGCGCCAAGGGTTCGAACGTGATCGACGTCGACTCCAATCGCTACGTCGATCTGGCCGCCGGTTTCGGCGCGCTATTGCTTGGGCACTCGCACCCCAGCATCTTGCGCATGCTCGATTTTCAATCGCGCCGGCTATTGATGGCGCTCGGGGACGTATTCCCGGCCGACGCAAAGATCGCGCTGATCGAGCGCTTGGCTGCGTTGCACCCCGATCCGCAGGCGCGGGTCATCCTCGGACAATCGGGGGCGGACGCGGTGACCGCCGCGCTGAAGAGCGCGCTGCTGTTCACGGGCAAGCCGGGTGTCGTGGCCTTCAGCAGCGCGTATCACGGGCTCAGCTATGCACCGCTCGCCGCGTGTGGGCTGCGCGAGAGCTACCGCGCCCCGTTCAGCGCGCAGCTCAATCCGCACGTAGAGTTCGCTGACTACCCCGCGCAAGCAGCGGATTTGGATCGAACGCTCAGCACGGTGCGAGCGGCGCTGGCAGCGGGCGAGGTCGGTGCGATCCTGGTGGAGCCGATCTTGGGCCGCGGCGGTGTGATCGTTCCGCCACCCGAGTTCTTGCCCGAGCTCGGCAAGTTGGCCCGTGAGTTCGGCGCGCTGTGCATCGCCGACGAGATTTGGACCGGCCTCGGCCGCTCGGGGAAAATGCTGTACTCCGCGGGCCCAGAGTTCACACCGGATTTGCTGTGCTTGGGCAAGGGCCTGGGCGGTGGCCTGCCGATCAGCGCGCTGGTCGGGCGCGGCGCGGTGCTGGAAGCCTGGCGCCGCGACGCAGAGGTCGTGCACACCTCGACCTTCGCGGGCAACGCGCTCGCTTGCAGTGCGGCGCTCGCGACGCTGGACGTGATCTCGCGCGAACATCTGCCTGAGCGCGCGTCGGCGGTCGGCGAGCGGCTGCTGTCCACGTTGCGCGCACGGCTCGCGCGTTTCTCCAAAGCCACGGTGCGTGGCGCAGGTTTGATGATCGCGATCGACCTCGGCGATCGCCCGGGCCGGGCCACACAGTTGGCCGCACGACTGATCGAACGCGGCTACATCACCTCGACCGGCGGTGGCCGGCGCGAGGTCTTGGTGCTGACCCCACCACTGACGCTCGCGGAGCCGTTGCTTGCGGGCTTCGTGGATGCGCTTTCGCTCAGCCTGGGAGCGCTCGACACATGACTCGCAACGCGCGTTCGGATGAATTGCATCGCGCCGTGCGGCGCTTTGCCGCGGGCGACCGGACGCGTTCGTTCACTGATTTGGCGCTCGACATCGCCGCTTTTCAGCGCGAGTTTTCGGTCGGTTTCGCCCGGCTGTGCCAGAACCGGCACGCCGCGCTCGACCGCGTAGAAGACGTCCCGGGTGTGCCGTGCGACGCCTTCCGGCTGGCGCGAGTCGGTGTGCACCTCGAGAGCGAAGACCGCCTGCGTTTTTCGACCAGCGGCACGACCAGTGGCGCGCGGGGCACGCACGCCATGCGCGTGGGCGAAACGTACCAGGAGCTGGCGCTGAGCTTCGGTCGCGCCGCGCTGCTCTCGAACGACCGAGCGCACCACGTGGTCGCGCTCGCCCCGCTGCTCGACGACCCGCCCACGTCCTCCCTCGGGCACATGATGGCCATGTTCATGGTCGATTTCGCGCGGCAGGGCGCATTCGATGTGCGGACCCCGGAGCGCTGGTTGATCGATGAACGAGGCGTGGATTTGCTCGCCTTGGAAAGAGCTGCGGAGCACGCGGCGAAGCGTGGCGAGACCTTGCTCGTCCTCGCCACGTCATTTGCGTTGGTCGGGCTTCTGGACGCGCTCGCGGGCCGTTCTCTGCCGCTCCCCACCGGAGCGGTTGTGATGCAGACCGGCGGCTACAAGGGCAAGACCCGGGAAATCGAGCCGAGTGTGCTGCGCGCCAGCCTGGCTTTCAGCTTTCAAATCGCTGAAACGCAAATCGTGAGCGAGTACGGGATGACCGAGCTCACCAGCCAATTGTACGAAGCCACCCTGCCCGGCTCCGCGCTCGCACGAGAACGGCGCGGAGCTCCCGGGGTGTATGCAGAGCCGCCCTGGCTACGGGTTCTACCGGTCAATCCCACGACGCTCGAGCCGGTGCCGGACGGAGAGGTCGGCATCGCGAAGATCATCGATCTCGGCAACGTGGACTCGGCGGTCGCCATCCAGACCCAAGATCGCGTGCGCCGCGTCCCGGGTGGCATCATGCTGCTCGGACGCGAAAGCAGCGCGCCGCCGCGCGGCTGCTCCTTGGCGATCGAGGAATTTCTGGGCAGCGTTGCTCGATGAGCGACTTCGATTTCGAAACTCGCAGAGCTCGACTCGAACCCTTGTTCGAATCCGCGCGCTCGCTGGCCGACGCGGCAACCGAGCGAGGCCGACGCGCGCGCGAACGTCTCGTCTCTTCCAGCGGCCTCTCGGCGCAAGGCGTGGATTTCGCGCTGCAGCGCTGTCTGGAGACCGCGCCGGAAGAACGAGAAATTGCCGCGCTGATTCGCTCCACACCGCGCGCGCAGGTCGCACACGTGCTGCTTTCGGCCAACGTGTTCGTTGCAGCGCATCGCGCCATTGCCATCGCGCTTTCGGCTTCGCCAGAGGTGCGCGTGCGTGCTTCGCGCCGTGAGCCCGAGATGGCCGAGTTGCTCCTGGCCGGCGCGCCGGGCTCGTTTCGGCTCGTCGGCGAGTTGTCACCGCGCTCGGGTGATCGCCTGTGGGCGTACGGCAGCGACGAGACGATGGCCGAGGTGGCGACGACATTACCTCCCGGAGTCGCCTTGCACGCGCATGGTTCGGGTTTCGGTGCGGCGATCTTGGAGCGCATGCCCTCCGATTCGGAGCTCGGCGCACTGCTCGGCAAACTCGCCGAAGACATCGTGCTCTTCGATCAGCGCGGCTGCCTGAGCCCGCGGGTCGTGCTGCTGAACGCACAGCCGGACGCGGCACGCGAGCTCGCGCGTGAGCTCGCGCGTGAGCTCGTAGCGATCGAACAGCGCGTACCCCGTGGAGCGCTCACGGTGCACGAGCTGAGCGAGCTCACCCGATTTCGCGACACCGCTCACTTCGTCGGTGAGCTTTTCGAAGCCGGCCCAGGTTTCGTGAGCTTGTCGGATCGAGGCGGCTGGCTCTTGCCGCCAGCAGGGCGAAACATTCACGTGCTCACGGCGCCCGATGCGCTCACGGCATTGGACCCGTATCGCCCGCTGCTCACCAGCTGTGCGTTTTTCGGCGAAACTGCCGGCCGAGAGGCGCTCGTTCGAGCGCTCCCGGGCGCGCGCGTGTGCGGTTTCGGAGAAATGCAGCGCCCCCCGTTCGACGGCCCGGTGGATCGCCGCGAGAGCTAGCGGAGCAGCTCGAGGTCGCGGTTCGTATTGCTGCAGCGTGACAGCGCGAGGCCGAGCACGACGGAAACATTTACCATGTCGCCACGCTTTCACCGACGTTAGGCGTGCTGTGGGTCGCCAAGTCGGCGACTCACACGAAAGGACGCGAGTGGACAAGCCGTCGGGTGAATTCCTTCAACTATGTTTCGTCGTGGATGACCTGGAGCGAGAACTCGAACACTGGACGCGCACGCTGCGCGTTGGCCCGTTCTTTCACTTGCCGCACTTTCCGCTGCTGGAAGCGCAGTACCGTGGTCGACGGATCGCGCCCGATTTGGACATCGCGCTGGCATTCGCCGGCACGACTTGCATCGAGCTGCTCCGCCAAAACGACGACACACCTTCTCCCTTTCGAGCGCACGTTCAAGCGCGCGGGTTCGGGTTTCAGCATACGGCGGTGACCACCGGAGCGTTCGATGACACCCTTCGCGAGCGGGAGAAGAGCGGGATGTCGGTCGTGGGCTCGGCCACCGTTGGGCTGGGCGGGCGCGTCGCCTACCTCGAGACCACGTCGAGTTTGGGCACGCTGCTCGAGCTGATCGAGATCACGCCTCCCGTAGAACAATTTTTCGGCATGATCCGCGCAGCCGCCGAGTCTTGGGACGGCACTGACCCGGTGCGGCGCTTGGCATTCTAGCGCCGCCCGCCCGCGTTCGCAGGCGTGGGTCGGGCGCGCTTCAGCGTACCCGGCCCACTGCAACGAGCTCAGCGCAGCGCTGTCAAAAGCTCGCAGAGGCTGCGGCTCGCTCGGCGCGAGGCGCCACGACCTCGGCGAGCGTTTCGACGAAGCGCGCCACCTCGGCCACGTCGTTGTGGCGACTCAGGGTGAAGCGCAAACTCGGACGATCGATGGGCACGGCCGGGAACGCGCTGTAGCAGCAGTAATAGCCACGCGCGATGATGTCGGCGACAGCGCGTCTCGCGCGCTCGGCGGAATCGAATTGAACCATGCAGATCGGCGTCCAGTCCTCGGTCGCAACGGGAACACGATGACGAACGATGGCAGCTCGCGCGGTCTTGATCCGTTCGTAGAGCTCGGCCTGCATGGCTCCGAAGCTCGGATCCAGGTGCAGCTTGGCGGATGCCACGGCCGCGCCCAACATCGGCGGTTGAATCGGTCCCGAAAATACCATGGTGCCACCGCAGTGACGGAGCCGTCGGCGCAGCGCTTCGCTCGGCAAGGCGAGCGCACCGCCTGCACCCGAGAATGCCTTGTTGAGTGAGAGCGCGACCACCACGCGCTCCGAATGACCGAGATGGGTCAGCGCGGCACCACGACCGTGCTGGCCGGTCCAGCTCACCGCGTGCGCATCGTCGATGTACAGGTGGAGCTGCGGGTAGCGCTCGAGCAGCTGGCCGAGCGCTTCGAATGGCGCAAAGTCGCCGAGCATCGAGTACACACCGTCGCACACGTACCAGATCGCCTGACCGGCTCGCGTGTGCTGCTTGAGCTTGTCCTCCAGCAGGTCCATGCGGTTGTGGCGAACGCGCTCGACGACGGTGCCCTTGAGCAGTTCCGTGGCCATGTGCAGGCTGGCGTGGGCGAACTGATCGATCAGCACGACGTCGTCGTCTTTCACCAACACCGGTAGTGCGGACAAATGCGCCAGTGTGGTCGACGCCGCCACCAAGGTCGGACGACCAGTGATG
>DASSMT010000467.1:0-5738 GCA_035688655.1 Polyangiaceae bacterium
TGGGGCGGAGACGACGTCGCTGGCACAAACCCTTGAGCGGACCGATTGAGATGCCTTCGCCGGGTACGCTCACACTCGTCGAACAGATGTTCGTGCACGAACCAATGCCGTTCGGTTAGCACCGAAGCTCGGGATCGCCGCGCCCAAGGGTTGAAGGCGGCGTCTTGATGTGCGAGCTGCCCCTTACACCTGAAAAACACAGTTCGAATTCGTCGAATTCGAACCGAATCTTCCCGCGCGCGAGAGGACCGTCGCGGTTCTCTCTGTAGCGAAGGCGCGATCTATTTCGCGGTCGCAGCCTTAACCGAACGGCATTGGTGCACGAGCAAGTTTCTGTTTTGGTGCTGCATTGGGCGGAGACGACGTCGCTGGCACAAACCCATGAGCGGACCGATTGAGATGCCTTCGCCGGGTACGCTCACACTCGTCGAACAGATGTTCGTGCACGAACGAGTCTCTTTTTTGGGGCCAGCGGTCCCTCGCTAGCGCTTTGGTTCATCTCACCGTGCCAGCTCTCCAAACCGATCGAGAAAGTCTTCGCTGCAGCGCGACGCGGCGTGGTCGGCGAACCCTACCTCTTCTCTCCCTCTTCTGGCGTCTTGGCCTCTTGGCGGTAGATCCCCACTCGATCTGAACGCTCTCTGACGTTTCCACGTCGTCACATGCCGCTCTGAGCGATCGCTTTGCGCGGCGGAATCGACGCACGGTGAGGTGCGATGCTGGATTGTGAGAGCCCCCTCTTCGATCGCAATGCGGCGCTGTCGATTACGGCAGTTTGACGCTGGCGGGGAGTTTGTAGTCGGCGGCGGGTTTGTTGCGCATGGCCAGGAGATCGCGGGCGATGGTCACTTCGACCAGGTCGATGGCGGGGCTTTGGGCGACGCGTTCGAGATCTTTCGAGGAATCGCCGCCGGTTTGGAGCTTGAGCATGGCCGTGTAGAACGTGGCTTCGGTTCTTTCGGCGGGGGTGCGCGCAGCGTTTGCCAGATCTTGGTCGCTCAGTTTGCCGCGAGCCCAGGCGCGTAGGCGCGCGGGCCAGCCGGAGTTTTCGTCGACGCCGGCGTAGGCTTCTTCTACCGTGCCGTCGCTCGGCACGTTGAGTCGGCGTTCGACGAGTTGCAGCCAGAGCGCGACGTACACTAGGTCTTCACTGGCCAGGTTTGCGGCGACCGCGCGCTGCGCTGCGCGGCGTGAGGCGCGCAGATCGGCGTGGGTCAGGGCGCGGCGTGCGGCGTCGAGCACTGTCGCGGTGAGCTGGCTCGGATCCGAGCTGGAGGCTTCGTAAGCGCGCTCGGTCGCGCGGCGCGCCGCGAGCGGATCGTCGTAGTGCTCGAGGATGCGCGCCAAGAGCCGTTCACTTCGGGCGAGCGCGGGGCCGCCGGAGCGCGCGGTGCGCTGCGCGTCCACGGCTCGCGTCAGGGCGGCGTCGAGCGTCTGCGCTGCGTGCTCGGCGTCGCCGCGATCGCGATACACCTCGAAGGTCATGTTCAAGGCGTCGGTTTCGGCCAAGGGATCGTTGTTGGCCTTGGCCAGCTCCACCGCTTTGCCCAAGGTGGAGAGCGCGGCGCGTTGGTCACGCTGGCGTTCGATGGCACTCAGGGTCATCAAGGTTTCGAGGCTCGGCTCCGCGCGGGCAGCGGATTGAACCAAGGGCAACGCGCGCCCGAGCTCGCCGTGGCGCGTCTCGAGCGCGCCCATCACGTAGCGTAGGCGCGCGCTGCTCGGGCTCACTTTGCCCAGATTTGCCTTGTTTTCGCCGAGAGCGAGCAGCGGCTGCGCGTTCTCGAACGTGCGCCGCGCGCTCGGCGACTGATCCAGGCCGTCTTCCGACACCAGCGCCTTGCCCACGAGGCCGAGCGCGTAGCTGACGTTCTCGGCGCTCGGATCCTTGGTCACCGCGCCGGCGAGCACGAGCGGCGCCACCTCTGCCATGCCATAACTCACGAGCTGCGCGGACAGCGGCGCCACGCCGCGCATCGAGCTCGGCTCGGCGCGGAAGAGCTGCACCGCAGCGCCCCAAGTCGCAGCCTCCATCAGCGTGTGATCGAGCAGGCCTTCGGCGTCCGCGGCGCGCGAAGCAGAATCGTAGAAGTGACACAGGTCGGCCCAGGCGTCGGCGTCGTTCTCGTCAGCGGCGCGCTCCAAGCGATCGCGCAGCTCGGGCGCGATGATGCGGCCGAGGCCCGCGCGATCGGCCGTGGTGAGAGCGCCACGCGCGTCGCCATGCCGCAGGTACAGTGCGATCAGCGTATAGCCGCCGCCGCGCAGCGCGCGATAGGCTTCGTAGGCTTCGTCGCGATCGGTGTTCGGGCCGAGCGGTGTGTCGGCGGCGTTCGACTCCAGCGCGCGTTTCAGCCAGTGGAGCGCGCGCTCGCTGGCGGCGTCGAGGGTCTGTTTGCGCGCCTCGAGCAATGAGCGCTGGCTGGCCGCTCGCAAGTCCGCGCCGGCCGATTGCATGGGGCCCGTGCCGCGCGTCGCCTGTGAAAAGCGCGCCATCGCCTCCAGGTGCGCTTCGACCTCGTCGCGTTCGGCACCCTTCGGCAGCTTGTCGCGGAGCAGGCCATACAACGTGAACGCGTAGCCATCCTGACCCAGGCGTGCGACCTCCGCGGCGCCTGCCGAGAGCGCGCCTTCGGCGCCTGCCAAGGCGGCATCTTGAAACTCTCCGGCGCGCATCAGGTAGAACGCGCCAGTCAGCGCTCTCAGCCCCGCTTCGCGCTGGCCTGCGTCGAAGCGCGCCTTGGCGCGCTGCAACTGGCGCCGCACCACGCCCGCGAGCAAGGCCGAGCGATCGCTCGATGCCTCGCCGTTGACCAACACCTTGTACGCTTCTTGCGCGAAGGCCTCGTCGCTCACCGCCGGGATCGGCGAGCTGCTGACGCTGGTCTCGGCCGACTTTGCCGGAGGCGGGGGTGTCGCACAGCCATTGCTCGCGAGCGCTGCAGCGGACGCGCACGCGAGCAAGAGCCGGGCAGCCAGGAGCTCAAAGCCGACCGATCGGAACATCGTCCGAAGTCTATACCGCGGACGACAACTGGACGCTAAAAGTGGGGAGAAGCGGGCAGAAGCCGGCAGACGGAGCTAAAATGCGAAATCGCAGTGCAGCTCGAGCCCGCTGGTCCCGGCATCGGCCAGGCGACCGCCGATCGGGAAAATGTAGCCGATGCTGGGGGAGACTTTACCGAAGCGCGCTCCCACCCGCGGCTCGAACACGAACTGAAAGCGTGTGGGTGGGGTAGCGCCGGCCTTGGAAGTGTATTCGAAGGCGTTGATGGCGTTGTAGGCAAGCCAGGCGTCGAGCGCGGCGAACACGCGGGGTCGCGGTAGAAATTCGTAGCTGACGCCGCCGGAGGTCACGCTGCGGATCGTCACCGGCTTGAGTTCGTACGTGCTGTACGTGTCCGGGACGTTGGCGAGCTCTCCGCCGACCTTGATGCCGAGCACGAGCTTGGTCGCCGCGCGCAGGCTCAACGCTTTGCGCTGGTAATCGACGCCCACGCCGCCGATCACCGGCAAACGATGGGGACCGAACAACTCCGGATCGCGATAGCCCGCTGCGGCGTCGGCCATGGTGTTGAGTTCCATGCGCTGCCAGCCGCTCTTGTCGAGGTAGTCGTAGTTGCCTTGTGCAGTCGGCAAACCGAGCCCGAACGAGACCGGCAAGACCGTGAAGCGGCTGAGCGCGGTGCGATATTCACCCATCAGCTCCAAGATGCCGAGCGCAACCACCGTCTCACTGCCGCCATCCGGCTGGCG
Organism: Polyangiaceae bacterium; assembly: GCA_035688655.1. GTDB lineage: Bacteria > Myxococcota_A > Polyangia > Polyangiales > Polyangiaceae > PMG-095. The sequence continues at coordinate 3,757 of DASSMT010000467.1, forward strand.
TTGCGAGCCGACGGTGAGCGGCAGGCGCGCACCCAATGTGAAGTCAGGGCTCAGGTCGTAGTAGCCGCCGACCATCAGCGTGCCGCTGGTCGTCTTACCCGTGGTCACGTCTGCGCCCGTACCGGGCATAGGCGCACTGCCGAAGCCGACGAGCACGTTGGCGAACAGGCCCACCTGCTCGCGCTGGCGGCGCTTCTTCACGGCTGCGGCGTCGGCCTTGGCTTCTTGCGCCGCAATCTCCTCGTCGGTCGGGGGCTCGACCTTCGGTGCTTTCTTCTCGCTCTGCTCGGTAGACGTGGGATCGGCGCCCTGATCCATGGTCGTCACGGGCTCCGCGGGCGCGTTCTTCTTGCCCTTGGCGGCGAGGGCGTGGCTACTGAAAATCGTTAGAATGACTGCAAGTCGAAGGCTGTTTCGCACGTGGTTCTCCCGTTTACGGCGCGGGACCGTAACACGCGAGCATCCGAATCCGCTAACCTAGAAAGCTCCTCGAGATGACCGACGCACCCGTTCGTCCGCCGCCCAAGCGCCTCGCAGACTTCGAGATCATCCGCCGCCTCGGCGCGGGTGGCATGGCTGAAGTCTTCTTGGCAAAGAAGCGCGGCGCGGAGGGCACGTTCAAGCTGCTGGTGCTGAAGCGCATCTTACCCGCGTACGGTTCTTCTCGCCGTTTCCGCACGATGTTCGCCGAAGAAGCGCAGCTCGCGACGCGCTTGAACCACCCGAACATCGTGCAGGTCTACGATTTTCAGGACTACGGTGAAGAGGGCCAGCTGCTCAGCATGGAGTACGTGGAAGGCCCGGATTTGCGCAAGCTGATGCGCGCCGCGCAGGCGAAGGGTCAGCGCATTCCGCCCTACGTAGCAGCTTACATCATCGCCGAAGTCGCGAAGGGCTTGCACTACGCGCACGAGCGCAAGGACGAAGCCGGCAAGCCGATCGACATCGTGCACCGCGACGTGTCTCCGCAGAACATCCTGATGAGCTTCGACGGCGCCGTAAAAATCGCCGATTTCGGCATTGCTTCGGCCAACCTGTTTCGCGAAGAGCCGGGCGTGTTGAAGGGCAAGACGGCTTACATGTCGCCCGAGCAAGCGCGCGCCGAACGCGTCTCGCGACGCACGGACATTTACTCCCTCGGGGTAGTTTTTCACGAGCTGCTCACGCAGCGCCCGCTGCACGGCGCAGCCGAAGGCCAGGAGCTGCTCGAGGCCGTGCGCGCCGGCGTGGTCGAGCCGCCCAGCACCTACGTGCGCGGGCTGCCTGCGGAGCTGGAAGAAGTGGTGATGCGCGCGCTGGCCAAAAACCCGGACCAGCGCTTCCAGACCGCGCGCGACATGGCAGCAGCCGTGAGCCGCGCGCTGTTCCAAAAGCAGCAGCTCGTCGATTCGCACGTCTTGGAGACGGTGCTCGCCGAGCTGACCACGCGCGAGCACACCTCGCCCGGCGTGGAGGTGGGCTCGAATCTGGTCAGCGAAGGGCCGCAAGGCAGTGAAGCGCTCGACGATTTGTCGTCGGTCGCGCACGCGGTCGGAACGGCCGCCGGTGAAAATGACCAGAGCACCGGCCCCGGTCGCGCCGAGCGCGGGCGCGTGGGTCGTGAGGTGCGGCACGTCGCCGTCGTCACTCTGCGTCTGCACGGCTTCGAGCAGCTGGCGCAGAGCCTCGGCCGCGCGGCGGCGGCGCGCGTGCTCGAGCAGCTGCGCAGCACGCTCGGTGAGGTCGCGTTTCGGCGCGGCGCGCGCTTCGCCTGGGACACGCCTCAGGCCGAGGGTGCGGAGTCCAGCGGCTTTGCCACGGCTGCGCGCGCGCTGGTCGGTTTGATGGCGAACCCCGCGCGCGCCCCGCTGGACGCGGTTTGGCTGGCCATCGACGTACACGAGGTGATCCGCGGCGCGTCCGAGGACTTGCCCGTAGGCTTGTCCGCCAGTGTCGGCATCGTGCGCGGCATTGCCACCGGTGAGCGCGACCGCGCGGGCCAC
>DASSMT010000016.1:0-10615 GCA_035688655.1 Polyangiaceae bacterium
GGGTTGGAAGGTGCGCTGGGCTGCACGTTCGAGGGCGCGACCGGCGCGGCGGGCGGCGCCGCGGGCGGCCGTGCAACGCCGGGTTGTGCGACCGGCGGCTGCACTGCGGACTGTGCGGCGACTGTTGGCTGCGTAGCGAGCTGCATGCCGATCGTGGGCGCCGGATTGACTGCTTGGCTGGCAGATAGCGGTCTCGGCACTTCGATTCGAGCCGCTTGTTGTGCGTTGAAGCTCGGCTCGAGCGTCGCCTGTGGTGCGGGGAGTCGCGTGGCGACGAACAAGCCCGCGATCGTACCGCCAATCAAGCCCACCGCGATCAGCGCGACCGACCAGACCAATGGATACGGCACGACCGCCGAACCGGCAACGGGCGCAGCGGTCGGTCCTTGTGACACCACGGCTGGACCGACGTGAACCATGGCAAACTGCCGTTCCACCCCTGGCGGCACTTGCTGAGCTCGGCCCAGAGTGCGCGTGATGCGATCGGCGGAAGCTTGCGTATCGGGTGATGCGAAGGGACGAAGCGCGCTCGCCAGATCCGCCAAGGACTGGAACCGACCTCCACGGTTCTTCTCCAAGCAGCGCAAGATCACTCTCTCGAGCCCAGCGGGCACATCCGAGCGCAGCGCAGTGATCGGCGTTGCCGGATCAGCGACGATTGACGCCAGCAGGCCTGGTACCGTGGTCGCCGTGAAAACCGGAAAGCCAGTCAAGAACTGGTGCAAAATGCAGCCCAACGCCCACACATCCGCGCCGACCTCGATCTCGCTATAACTTCGGATTTGTTCTGGCGAAAGACAGCCGAGCGCCTCGACCGGACTGCTGTCGAACATGGTGACGGGCTCACCATTGAAGTCCGACGTGCGGAGGGGATCGGCGCGCAGCGACTCGGCAACGCCGAAATCCTGCACTTTGATCGAATGCGAACCGTCAGGTCGCCAAGTCAGGAAGAGCGTCGAAAGATTGAGGTTCTTGTGAATGAGCCCCTGCGCGTGCGCTTCAGCGAGCGATTCGGATGCTTGCAATACGAAGTCCACTGCTTCGGTCACCGTCAGCAACCCACGGACCCGCATCACGTCGCGCATTTCCGAACCGGAGTTGGCTTCGGTAACGACGTAAGGAGAGCCGTTCGGCAGCCGACCAGCGTCCACGGTGCGCGCCGTGTGCTCGCTCTGCAGACGCATGGCGCGCCTGGCGCCGCGCAAAAAGCGCGAGACCGCATCGGGGGCTTCGCACAATTCGAGCGGCAAGTACTTCAGGCGAAAGCGCTGGCCGAGATCGGCGTGCCGCACCTGCGCGACGATGCCCACTCCCACGCGCCCCACGACTCGTTCGACCTGGTATTTGCCTGCGATCATGTCGCCGGACCGAAGCGGCGAATCCTCCTTCGCGCTGCGTTCATCTCGCACGCTGCGTTCGTCTCGCATCTCTCGAAGCGAGGGGCGAAGCTCATCGATGTGGCTCGGGCGCCGCAGCTCAGTGCGCGTCGAATCGACCTCGCTCGAATAGCGAGCGTCCTCCCGACTGGCATGACGCGAGTCGTCGCGATGCGGAGGGCGCGACCTCTCGCGACTCACGGGCGGCGTCGGACCCAGGTTGGAAGTCCGCGGCGGCGACGACAGCGGCGGCAAAGGCGGCGGCACCGAAATCCGGGCACCAGCCAATGGCTGATTCGTCGAGGCGGCTGCTTCCGGTGCTGGAAAAGGATCCCGCTCGAACAGGAGCTCGTCGTCGTTCACGAGTTCATCGTCGTTCGCGGGATCGCTACTCATGGCGCGTCCTATATAGCAGTGCTCTTCCGTTGGCTCGAAACAAACTCTTACTGAAGAGATGGCGTTTTATTGACGTTCAGAAGACGTATTCTCACTTCGACGCGAAGCCGATGGAATCATTGATGGCCCGCGTCGAATCCAACGCGCCCTCCTTTCATCCGTCGATCATCGTTGTCTCAGGCAACGAATCGATGGTGGGAACGTTGTCTTCGCGCGAAAAGCCCCAGCGTCGCTAGAGCCGAGAGCAAGGCGCCGGGAATGCCCGGCTTGGAGTCGCCCGCGTCACTGGCGAGCGCGCAGCCTTTGCTGGTTGGGTCGCTGCCCTTGCCAGCAACCTCGTTCTCGGTGCCCTCGTTCGTGGCTGAATTTTCGGGCTGCTCGGCTGCGCACCGATCCGAGAAGCCGTGACGCGGTGAGCAGCTGGTGCGGCTCGGCACTCGATCGGGAGCATAGCTTGCGCAGATCGCGCTCGTATCGTCCTCGGTGAGCGACCGCGGCGTGCTGCTGCCCGGTTCGTACTGCGCGAACATCGTCGCATCTGCCACGAGCGTGTGTGCCAGTCCGAGCATGTGTCCAACTTCGTGCGTCAGCATCGAATCGAGATCATTTGCGGTGACCGGATCGCCGATGCTGAATTGGTATTCGAAACCGTTGATTTCCAGATCGCTGTCCCAGAGCTCCCCGGTGTCCGGGTTGAATACCAAGTGCGTAAAGGCCAGCGCGTCCTCGGCGCCCATGTACGGCCAGCGGTCGTCGCGAAACATGACGATGTTGGCGTTCTTCTTGGTCGAATTGTACTCGGAAACATCACAGGTGATGGGCCCCAACACGTGCACGTCGAGCAGCGGCGGCGCGCCGCCGCAATCGGACGAGAGCCAAGTGCCGAAGGCGCCCGAAACCCTGTCCCCAAGCGTTGCAAAGCTGATGCCCTGTGCGACAGAACCGTTGCCTTGTACGTGGACCTCGAGGCAGCTGCTGGCCCAATACAGCGGCTTGCCCTCCGTCAGACATCCCTGTGAGTCACGTGCGCAGTCCTTCTTGCTAGCGTCGCAAGTCGTGGCGCGACAGAAAGCAAAGCTAGGCGTGGCTACGGCCAGCGTGGCCGCGGCTAGCGCAAATGCCGTCGCGAGGAAGCGCGCCTTCATCGACCACTCGCTCGCGCCACGAGCTGCTCTGCTTCGCTCAGGCGCGTGCCAACCAAGCGCTTGACGGCGCTGCGATCCCAGTCGCGAATGGTCGGCAGCTGCGGGCTCGGGCGTAGGACGTGCGCGGCGCCGGCTCGTTCGAGGGGGTAATGGCCCTGCGCCATCCCTGTCAGCCAGCCGGCGCCGTCGGGGGCGCGCTCGAAAAAGGCAGCACAGAGCTGACCGACTCGAAGCTCGGCCTGCCCGTGCACGAGCTCACCCACGCCGTTCAGCTGACCGCCGAGCGTGCGCATGGTGAGCACGCCCTCGCTCGGTGGGGGCAAGCCGAGCGGGCTTTCGACACGGACTTGCGTCTCGGTGACGAGCATCGGCCTGCCGCCGATCGTCAGGTACCGGCATTGCGCACTGAGCGGTGTACCGACCACGGCGTGTTGGCTGCGATGCACCAGCTCTTCCAATGTCATGCCGCGTACGAACGTGGCCGACGCGCCACGACTCATCAGCGTGGCGCCCACTCCCACGCCAATAGAAACGAGTACCGATCGCCGAGACGTTCCCAACATGAGGCGTTGCCTATCACGCAGCTTGCCGAGCGACGTTCCAACTCGGTGACATCTCGTGAGTTCGGCGGACAGCCGATTCCTCTGCTCGAGCAGCGATGGAAAATCCGACCCTGACGAGTTACAACCGGGCATGGATCCCAGAGCGGATACCTTCAGTGAGTTGGTCGCGTTGACGGTGTACCCCCCAGACTCGCAGGCGTTCTCCGCGCGTTTCGACAACATGCTGCTCCGGAAGCAACCCCCCTGAGTACGACTGCTCGGTGAGAGCCGAGCCGCGAGCTGTGAAAGGTGTGCCTGTTGCGGAGATGATTCGCCTCCGCAGCGCGAGTGCACGCAGCGCGCGACTCTGCCGCAATCGAGAGCGTGCAGAGCCGAAACTGAGACTGTCGCAATGGGCCGGCAGTTTTGCTGGTCGTCACCTGTAATTTCCTCACAAGTCATCGGTATGTCACGTGCGCAGCCGATGGTGCGCCGAGTCACCGCTTCGTCGCATATCTTCTTTGTCCTGACACGTTATGAGCAGCACCTCGTCATCAATTGACGCCCATTGCCCCACGAAGCACCGAAAAAACACGCAATCCACTCACAGCACCATCAACCGGCTGACAAATCGTTTCGCCTCAGTCATCTCAGCGTCACACCTCGCGAATAGGGTCCGCCGCGTTCCTCAACGCAACACTTACCAATGGAATGAGGAGTGGAGTTTTAAAATGGGCAGACTAATCAAACTAACGAGGCGCGTGGTGGCGTCCGGAGCGATCCTCGCGGGAGCCAGTGCGCTCGCGCAGGCGTTTTTCACGACCACGCCCGCCAAGGCGGCCAACCCGCTTTGCACGTCGCTCCCTGGCGTCTTCATCGTGTCGGGTTCCAGCGCCGTTCAGCCGACAATTGCCGCCCTCGGTCAGAAGCTCGGCGCGGACGGAACCACGACCCTCGTCTACTCGAAGCAGGGCTCCTGCACCGGCGTGGCGGCCATCTTGGGTGCGCCGCCCTCCTCGGCCGGCACTGCCCTGTATTGGGACCCCACCACCACAGCCAAGACTCCCGCGACCTGCGATATGCCTGCCTCGACACCGGTCGACGTCGGTGTCTCCGATGTTTTCCCCACCAGCTGTCCGACCGTCAAAGGCGATCAGTTGGAAAAGGCCGGAGTGGGTGATTTCCACAATTTCTTCGCCCAGGTGATGGAGTTCATCGTCCCGGGCGGCCCGGGCGGTTCCGACCAAGTCGCGATCAGCGCGGAAGCGGCCTACCTGACCTTCGGCTTCGGCAACAGCGGTGACACGCCCTGGAACAACCAGAGCCATTTCTTGATCCGCAACAACACCTCCGGCACGCAAATCATGCTCAGCAAGGCCATTGGTCTGGACGTGAACAAGTGGATCGGCTTCGACGAAGGCGGCGCCGGCACGGTGTTCAACGACATCAAGGCTCGTCAGATCCCGGATCCTACGAATACCGCAGCGCGCATCAACGGCGATCCGAAGAAGATGATCGGTATCGTCTCCTCCGGTGAGGCAGACGCGGATACGGTGAACGTCAAACGCCTGGCTTTCCAGGCGACCGGCCAGACGTGCGCGTTTTGGGCAGACTCGGGGGTTGCCGAAAAAGACAAGAAGTACGTGCGCGACGGTCATTACCCCGTCTGGGGCCCGCTGCACGTGCTGGCCAAGGTCGACGACAAGGGCGACCCGACCGGCGAAGGCGCCAAGAAGGTGGTCGAGTTCCTCAACGCGTCGGATGTCGAAGACACCTCGACCCTGGATCTCGAGATCGATGCCCACGTCGTGCCGCTGTGCGCGATGAACGTGACGCGCAGCTCGGAGCTCGGACCGATGAGCTCGATTCAACCGACCAATGCCTGCGGTTGTTACTTCGACAGCAAGGTCAAGACCGGCGGCGCAGGTTCGGAATGTAAGGTGTGCACGAAGGCGAATGAAGCCACCGTCTGCAAGGGCGAACGCACCAAGTGCAACTACGGCTTCTGCGAGGTGAAGTGATGTCTTTCCTTAAATTGAAGAAGTTCGGTGTGCTGGCCGCCGGTGCGGGATTGCTCGCGGTCCTCGCCATGCAGGGCTGCAGCAGCGATGAAACTCAGGCCGCTCCGTCGGCGGGTGCTGGTGGCAAGGCGAATGCAGGCGCAGCGGGCAAGCTCACGGGCGGCGAAAGCGCCAAAGCGGGCAACGGCGGCTCCGCGGGAACGCCTGATGAAGAACCGAACGCGGGCGCAGGCAACGTGGACGGTGAAGGCGGTGCTGCCGGCGAACCCGCCGTCGACCCGGGCTGCATCGGTGACGACGGTTGTTACTCGTGCGCGCCCAAGACCAACAATCAATTCCTCAATGCCTGCGTCGAAGGCGGCTGCCCCGCTACTTTCGACAACAGCACGCTGAGCAAGCTCAACTTGGTCGGCACTCTGTGAAGCAAGCACACAAGCGCTGTTTCTGACTTCTTTCGTCACGTTCCTTTTCGAAACAACCTAGTTCGAGAGTGCCGGGGTCTTCGCGTTCTTCACGTTCGTGATGGCCCCGGCATCGTCTCGCCCAGCAATCAGTGATTCGGAGCATTCGTGAATAGGCATATCTCAGCGGCATTCGCCGCCGCGCTGCTTTCGGCACTGGTCAAGCCAGTGCTGGCTCAAACGGCGCCCGCTCAGCCCCCCGCGGCGCCGCCGCCGGCAGCGCCTGCCCCCGCGGCGCCGGCCGCCCCAGCCGTGGCTCAAGGGAGTGCCGCTGCAGCGCCCGCGCCGAATTCGGCGCTCGAGAAAGAAGTGAGTTTGCAGCGCGCCGACCTCGACGAACAAGACGCGCGCATTGCCGAGTTGGAGAAACAACTCAAAGAGCTGAAGAAGCCCGAAGCGCACAAGCAAGAGGCTAAGAAAGCGGAGCCCCAAGCTACGAAAGCCGCTGCCCCCGCCGCTCTCGACTTCCCGCTCAAGGTGACTGGCTACGTTCAAGCCCAATACGAATTTCACCAAGACTCCGAAGATCAGCTGCAGCAAGGCGGCGTGCTGCTGAACCAGAATCGCTTTCTGCTCCGCCGCACGCGCATCAAGCTGCAGCGCGAGTGGCAGTACGGCGGCATCATGATCGAGCTGGATGCCAATACCGTGAAGGGCCCAGCGATCGGCCTGCAACACGCGGAGGTCTCGCTCGCTTATCGCAATCCCGATCAATCGCCGCTGGCTCAGCTAACCCTGGGTCTGTTCGACAATCCGTTCGGACGTGAGCTCGTGGAGTCGCCGCGTGAGCGCCCTTTCATGGAACGCTCGTATGCCTCTCGTGCCTTCTTCCCGGCAGAGCCCGATCTCGGACTCCGCATCTCGGGCCAGGCCTCGTTTCTGCGCTACGCCGCGGCCGTGGTCAACGGCCAGCCATTGGGCGATCGCACCGGCTTCATCCTGCAAGATCCCAACGCCCACAAGGACGTGCTCGGTCGCGTGGGCGTGGATGTCACTCTGTCCTCTCCGGTGCGCATCATCGGCGGCGTGTCGGTGCTGAACGGCAAGGGCTTCCACGCCGGTAGCGATGCCACGAAAAACACCCTTTCTTGGCGCGACAACGTGTCCGAAGACGGCATCGTGACCGTGCCCGAAATCATCGGCGTGCCGGGCGTGGCCGCGCAGCCCTCGAAGAACTTCGATCGCTGGTTGGTCGGCGCCGATCTGGGCGCGCAGCTCGTCACGAACCTGGGCACTACGCACCTGTACGGCGAATTCAGCGTCGCTTCGAACATGGATCGCAACACCTTCGTCGCCGACCCGGTGACGACCGGCATCGACGCGCGCGAGTTCGGTTGGTACTTGTCCTTGTATCAAGAGTTCAGGCAGGGACCGATCGCGGGCTTCCGTGTCGATCAGTACGATCCGAACGCAGACTTTGCCGACTCACGCGCCGGCAAGCTCATCCCCCTGACCGCAACCATCACCACCTACTCGCCCTTGGTCGGCTTTCAAGTCGCGCACAAGGCGCGCCTGGTGGCAGAGTGGGACATCATCCGCGACTCGCTGGCCCGGAACACCTCGGGCGTGCCGGTCGATCGCAAGAACAACATCGTCACCATTCGCCTGCAAGGAGAGCTGTGATGCGTTTCTACGCGCTCGCCGCAGCGGCACTGTTCGCGTTCGTTCTCGCCGGCTGCGGGGACTCGGAATCGGCGACGACCGGCCTGACCGAGCCGCTGCGCGTGAACGGCGCGCAGTTCTTCGAGGGCAGCTTTCCCGGCTCGCACGCGGCCGGTCCGGCAATCTCGCAGATCACCATTCGCAGCACCGACCTCTTGCAAGGCAACCCGGCCAAAGCGGTGACCGGGTTGTCCGGTCCGGGCTCACAATCGGTGGCGATCGCGTTGCAAGGACTCGGGCACGGTTTCTGGGTCGTCCCGGTCGGCGCGGAAAGCTTGGAATCACCTGGCAGTTTTGCCTGGGGTGCGACGCTGAGTTTCTCCAAAGATCTGCCGGTGGGTGAGCAATTCTTGCAAACTGCCGCTTTCGATTCGAACGGCGAAGCCGGGCCGGAAACCACGCAGCGGCTCAGTGTCAAATCGCTGTTGCCCGCCGGTAAAGTCGTCGCGAGTCTCACCTGGGGCAGCGACGCCGATCTGGACTTCCACCTGGTGGGCCCGAGCGGCAAAGAGCTCTCGCCGAAGCACCCGAACAGCGCGGAGCTGGATTCGTCGGGCAACGCGCTGCCGGGTAATGGCCTCTTGGATCACGATTCGCTCGCCGGCTGTATCCCCGACGGTCTGCGCACCGAGAACGTGGTTTGGAAGGATGCCCCCGAAGCCGGCACATACACCGTGCTCGTTCACATGTTCAATGCATGCAGCAAGCCCGCAGCCAATTTCAAGTTCACCTTGTACGTAGATGGGCAATCGGTTCTCGAAAAGGCCGGACGATTGCTGGATATCGATGCAGATGGCGGAGCGGGCAACGGCCTTTTCGTCACTGAATTCTCTTGTGATGAAGGAACAGGCAAATGCTCATAACCAGTCTCGAAAAGTTCGCGCTCATGGGCGCGACGTGGGTTCTCTATGTTCTGGTGGCGATGTCAGCGCTCTCGATCGGCATCATCGTCGAGCGCTGGTTCTACTTCCGTGCGCGCTCGGGCGGCGCGGACTCGCTCGCGGATGCCCTGCTCAACGCGCTCAAGCGCGGTGATCGGCGCGCCGCCGAACAGCTGTTGAAGAGCAATCGTTCGATCGAAGCCGAGGTCTTGCTGCCGGTCTTGGACTGGCTCGATGGCGGACCAGAGTCGGTCTCCGAGGCGCTCGAAGCGTCGTTGATTCGCAAGCGCTCGGACTTGGAGCGCGGCCTCACTTGGCTGGGAACGCTCGGTAACAACGCCCCGTTTTTGGGTCTGTTCGGCACCGTGATCGGCATCATCCAAGCCTTCCACATGCTCGGCAGCAGCGGCGCGGGCGGCAACCAGGCCGCCATGGGCAACGTGATCGTGGCCATCTCCGAAGCGCTGATCGCAACCGGCGTGGGCCTGGTCGTCGCGCTGCCCGCGGTGGTTGGCTACAACTTGACGCAGAAGCGCGTCAGCAACGTCGAGAACAACGTGCAGCAGATTGGCAAGTTGCTTTTGGCCTTGCTCAAGGCGGACGACAAGCTGGTGCGCGACTTCCGCGCGTTGTCCGAAGAACCACCGGCGAGCGAGAGCGAGCTCGCGAACCTCGAAGACGGCGTTGCCGTCGCCGAACAACCCGAAGCATCCTGAGAGGAGTCGAGCATGGCTGGAACGATGAGTTCAGGCGGTGGTCGGCGCGCGCCGATCGCGGGAATCAACGTCACGCCGATGGTGGACGTGATGCTCGTGCTGCTCGTGATCATGATGGTCTCGGCGCAGTACATCGTGTCGCAAAGCCTCAAGGTCGAGCTGCCCAAGGCGGCCAGCTCGACGGAGTCCGTGTCGTCCGTGGCGGCAGTCACGCTGACCAAAGACGGCAAACTCTACTACGACCAAAAGCCGGTCAGCGAAGCGGAGTTGGTCGACAAGTTCAAGAGCGCGATCGCCGGCAACAAGGACCTCAACTTGATCGTCACCGCGGACAAGGAGGTGCAACACGGCAATGTCGTGCACGTGATCGACCTGGCCAAGCTCGAGGGGATCGTCAAATTCGCGATCAACGTCGAGATCGCGAACTGAACCATGACCCGCGTCAAATTCGGTTACTTGGCTGGCGCGGTCGGAACCTTGGCTGTGCACGTGGTCGCATTCGGTGGCCTCAATACGATCAAGCCGAAGCCGGTCGATCCGCAGCGCGTGGCAGTGATGGTCAACGCGCCGAAGAAGAAAGAAAAGCCGAAGCCACCCGAACCACCGAAACCAATCGAGGCGCCGAAGGAAATGCTGCAGCGACCACTTTCGCCACGAGCGCCTGCTCCTCCGACGCCTGCGCCTCCGCCCCCGGATCCCATCGCCGCAGCACATCCGGCGCTGGCAGCCATGCCAGACTTCGGCATCAATCTCAGCGGCGGCCCCGGTGGTCCCGGGGGCATCGCGGTGCCAATGGGCGGCAAGCCCACGACCCCCGCCGAGACCGTGGCTCGCAAAGAAAAGACGTTTGGCTCCGCCGCCGAACGACCCGCTGCCGTCGACGATTGTCAGGAAGACACCGTCAAGGCGAAGCCGCAGGGCTTCGTGCAACCGACTTACACCGATGACGCGCGCGCGGCCGGTATCGAAGGGCGCGTGCGCGTGCAGGTCACGATCGACGCTTCGGGCGCGATCTTGGACGCTAAAATCGTATCAGGGCTTGGTCATGGCTTGGATGAATCGGCGATCGCGGCAGCCAAACGCATGAGCTTTTCCGCGGCGACTCGCTGCGGGAAAGCAGTGACGTCTACGTTCACGATCTCGATGCGCTTTGTACTTGGAGAGTAAGGTGCTCAAGAAGTCACTCGGGGTGGCGCTGCTGCTCGCCTCATTGTGCGTGCCGCAGCTGGCGTTCGCACAAGCAAACTCGGCGGAAACCCCTGGTCATCAGCCAAAGCTGACCAAGCTGCCGAAGTTGGTTCATTTCCAAGAAGCGCCTTATCCCGAGTCGGAGAAGGCCGAGGGTAAGACAGCATCGGTCGTCCTACAAATCGCCATCGACGACAAGGGCGGGGTGGTCGATGCAGTGGTTCAGC
>DASSMT010000019.1:0-4009 GCA_035688655.1 Polyangiaceae bacterium
TTCGGGATGCCATCTTGCCGCCCGGGGAATGCGAGATCGCAATCGGCGATTCGGTCGTGCGCATCACCCAGCTGAGCCCCGAAAAGGTGACCCACGTCCCTGAGCTGTCGAGCTTCGGTGAGCTGCGAGGCCGCACGCTCGCGATGCGTCAAGTGTTCAGCGTGCTCGAACGCGTCGCCGCCAGCGACGTGACCGTGCTCGTCCATGGCGAGAGCGGAACGGGCAAAGAGCTGGTCGCCAGTGAGCTGGTCCGGCGTGGCCCCCGGCGCGCTGGCCCATTCTTGACCGTCGACTGTGGTTCCATCTCACCGACCCTGATCGAAAGTGAGCTGTTTGGCCATGCCAAAGGCGCTTTCACCGGCGCCGATCGAGCTCGCATCGGCGCTTTCGAGGCGGCCAATCACGGCACGATCTTCCTCGACGAAATCGGCGAGATGCCGCTCGATATGCAACCCAAGCTGCTACGCGCACTGGAGAATCGCGAAATCCGCCGCGCGGGCGAGAACGAGTCGCGCAAGGTCGACGTCCGGGTCATCGCCGCCACGCATCGCAACTTGGAGCGTGAAGTGAACCGCGGGTCGTTCCGCGAGGATCTGTATTTTCGCCTCTCGGTATTCACTGTGCGGCTGCCGCCCTTGCGCGAGCGCAGTGAAGACATTCAGGACCTCGTCCGCACCTTCCTGGAGCGCATGAGCTGCACCGAGAACGAGCGGCTATTCACCCCTCAGGTTTACGCGCAACTCGGGCGGCACGACTGGCCCGGCAACGTGCGTGAGCTGCGCAACTACGTCGAGCGCGCAGTCGTGTTGCAAGACGCGGTCGAGGCATCTCGCTCCGCCTACAAGGGCGAGCCGCAATCCGACGCGGGCGCTGCGCCGGTCTCCATCGACTCACCGTTCAAGACCGCGAAGGAGCGGCTGATCTCCGATTTCGAACGCTCCTACCTCGAGCAGCTGATGGTTTGGTCGGGCGGCAACGTGAGCCGCGCGTCGCGCAAAGCCAAGCTCGACCGCATGTACCTACATCGGCTACTGCAGCGCTACGAAATCAAACGCGAAGAAGAGTAGCCGCGCGTTTGCGAGCGGCAGGAAGCTGATGCCTACAGGCCGCACAATCGCGGTCAGTCAGCCGCAATCGCAGCGATTTTTCGCCCAATATCCATGACTTAGCCACGTATTTCCGTGGCACCGAAGCTGCAGAGACGGGTGGTGTGCCGACTTGGGCATCGCTCATCGAGCATCGCGCCCGGTCGAACCTTGGCCCTTTGCACTTTCTGGAGGCTCGAATGATCCACACAAGCACCGCTCGTCGACCCGCCACGTTGCTGCTGGTCCTCGCCATCGCCCTTTGGGGAGTGACTCGCACCGGCGTCGCGCTCGCTGCCTCGTCGCAGCCTCACGCGACGCAAAAGTCCCACAAGGCGACCAGCGCGCCCGCTGCTCATGCCACTCCGCAACGGGGTGCAGCCCGCCCGAGCGGGGCCACTCCCAAAGCGAAGCATTCTGCGCTGCCGTCCAAGACTCAGCGCCAGACGCCCGCGACCACGCGGGTTGCTGCAAAATCGAAAGCGCCGAAACAGCCGCACAAGGCGGCGAGCAAGTCGTCCAACACGTTTCCCGGCGCTTCGCGCAGCAAGGCTGTCGCGAAGAATCCCAAGCACGCGGCGTGAAGACTTCGACCTGTTCGCGCTCCCCACACACCTGCCTTCTTCCAGCCTCGAACATTCAACCCGAGAGATCGCGATGAATCACCCGCAGCCACGACCGACCCCTGGGCAAACGGCCGCTCCGGTCCGCCCCGTTTGTGTCCCGCGACCCGCGCAGCGCAAAGCAGTCCCTGCGCTTCCGAGCCGGAGCGCGCCGCTCGTTCCGCAGGCGCCCAGGTTCGTCCAACCGTCGCCACCTCCCCTGCCGAGGAGGCCCGATGCAAAACCGAAGGCGTCGCCGCCACCGCTGCCGGAAACCGTCCTGCTCGCAGACGCTGACCTCGTCGACGACGAGGTCGAATTCGGGCGTGCTTCTCGGCCGACGTCGCTCGACGTCGAGATCGAACCTGTGCGCGTTTCTCGGCCGACGTCGATCGACGTCGAGATCGAACCTGTGCGCGTTTCTCGCCCGACGTCGCTCGACGTCGAGATCGAACCTGCGCGCGCTTCTCGGCCAACGTCGTTCGATGTCGAGATCGACTGCGTCGAGCGCAGCGAACCCCCGCCCGCGTCTCGTCCGCAGCGCAAGCGAGCGTGGCTCGCGCTGATCAGCGGGGTCTGCCTACTCGGCGCGAGCGGTGCGTTGTTCTTCGGACGCAGCGCGGCGCTGCACGCAAGCCGTGTGATCGACGCGACCGTCAGCGCCGGCGCTGCTCGAACCCCGGCAATGCTGACGAACGCTGCGCTGGAGACGAAAACGTCGCCGGCGCCCGTTCAAACCCGCGCTCCAGCTCCGAACCCCGCCTCGAATGGCAAAGCGCGCTCGAAGCCGCCGATTCACACCCAGCGCGCGCAGGCGCCGGTGGTCAGCGGCTCCTCGAAGAAGCCGCCCGAGCCCGTGCGCTCGCGGCATGCGCAACGCAAGGCAACTTGATCATGGCGTTTTGGGTAAAGCCAGCTACATTGCGCAGCCTCTACCCATTTCCCCTGAAGAATCATGCGCCTACCGCCTCTTCTCGCGTCCGAGCACCTGCACGAAGTGAAGTACGAGATTCGTGGAGCACTCGCCCGGCGCGCCGATGAGCTCGAGCGTGAGGGGCACGACATCATCAAGCTGAACATCGGCAACCCCGGCGCTTTCGGCTTTCGCATGCCGTCCACCATGCGCGTGGCAATGGTTCAGAATTTGCCGCAGGCAGATCCCTATTCGCACCAAAAGGGGATCTTCCAAGCGCGCGAAGCCGTGGTCATGCAGCAACAAGATCGCGGCGTCATGGACGTGACCGCCGATGACGTGTTGATCGGCAACGGCGTGAGCGAGCTGATCATGATCACCATGCGCGCGCTGTTGAATCCCGGCGATGAAGTGCTGGTGCCCAGCCCCGACTATCCACTGTGGACCGCGTCAGTAGTGATCCACGGCGCCAAAGCGGTGCATTACCCGTGCCGCCCGGAGAACGGCTTCGTGCCCGATCCGGAAGAAGTGCGCGCGCTGATCACCGAAAAGACGCGCGCGCTCGTGATCATCAATCCCAACAATCCGACCGGCGCCGTTTACCCCGAGGCCGTGCTGAAACAGCTGGCGGCGCTGGCAGAAGAGCACCACTTGGTGCTGTGCGCGGACGAAATCTACGACGAGATGCTGTACGAGGACGCGCGCTACATCCCAATGGCGACGCTCACCAAGCACACGCTGTGCTTGACCTTCTCGGGGCTGAGCAAAATCTATCGCGCTTGCGGCCTGCGCGTCGGCTGGGTCACCTTTTCGGGTGAGCGCGCGCACGCGCGTGACTACCTGGACGCGGTCGAGCTCTTGGCTTCACTGCGCTTGTGCTCCAACGTTCCGGGGCAATTTGCGGTGCAAACGGCGCTCGGCGGTCACCAGTCCATCTTCGATTTGACACGACCAGGCGGGCGCCTGTTCGAGACGCGCCGCTGCCTTCTGGAAGCCGTCGCCCAGAGTCGGCACCTTTCGCTCGTCACGCCGCGCGGCGCAATGTACGCATTCATCCGCGTAAAGACCGAGCAGCTCGCCGATCCGTTCGACGACCGAACCTTCGCGCTGCGCCTACTCGAGCAAAAACACGTCCTGGTCGCGCCCGGCTCGAGCTTCAACGTGCCGTACAAAGATCACTTTCGCACCACCCTCTTGCCACATCCGGAGCTGATGCAAGACGTGATGGTGCGTATCGAAGAGCTGCTGGAAGAGATGAGCGTCTAGCGACCGCTGGGCTGAGCACGGCCGAATGACCGCGGGCGCGCGCCGACTTCGCCGTCGGGCGCGCTTTCGCGCCTCGCGAGATGGTGGCGCCAAAGCTTGTCGAATCGTACAGGTCGTTGCCATTCACATCTACGAGCAACTCC
>DASSMT010000024.1:0-33838 GCA_035688655.1 Polyangiaceae bacterium
GACGTACACGCGTCCCTTCCAACGCTCGAGCGAGGATGCCTGGAAGCGCCGCAAGCGGATCCGCGTAGGGCTGCCGCGCGTGCTCAACATGTACAGCACGGCGCCGTTCTTCCGCACTTACTTCGAGACGCTCGGGCTCGGTAAGTCCAACATCGTCTGGAGCGACGCGACCACGGAAGAGAGCTGGGTCGAGGGTGGGAAATACGGCTCGATCGATCCCTGCTTCCCGAGCAAGGTGGTGCAATCACACATCCACAACTTGCTTTTTCACAAGCACGAGCCGGAGCGAAACAAGGGGCTCAACTATATTTTCTTCCCGATCCTGACCCACGTGAACAACTTCGTGGTCGACACGCAGGACAACGCTTCTTGTCCGATCGTCGCCGGCACGCCCGACGTGACCAAGGCCGCCTTCACCAAGGAAATCGACTTCTTCGCCGTGCGCAACATGGAGTACCTCGATCCGGCGCTGTCCTTCGAGGAACCCACCTTGCTCGCGCGGCGCATGTTCGAGACCTGGAAGGATCGGCTGGAAATCACCGAGGACGAGAGCGATCACGCCTGTCGCGAGGCGTGGAAGGCGTTGAAAGCCTTCGACCTCGACCTGCAGGAAAAAGGCCGCGCCATCTTGGAGACGGTAGAGGCGGAAGATCGCATCGCGATCCTCGTGCTCAACCGCCCGTATCACGCGGATCCGGGCCTGAATCACGGCATTCCCGACGAGTTTCAGGTGCTCGGCTATCCCATCCTGAGCATCCGCTCGATCCCGAAGGACCGTGAGTACCTCGACCGCTACTACAAGGACGAGCTGGAGCGTGGGGTCATCAAGAGCCCGCTCGAAATCAACCACGTGTGGCCGGAGAACTACTCCGTGAACAGCGCGATGAAGGTGTGGGCGGCTGCCTTCGCCGCGCACCACCCGAACGTCGCCGTGCTGGATTTGTCGAGCTTCAAGTGCGGCCACGACGCGCCCACTTACGGTTTGGTCGCAGACATCATCCAAACTTCCAAGACTCCGGCCGCAGCTCTGCACGACATCGACGCCAACAAGCCGGGTGGCTCGATCAAGATCCGGGTCAAGACCTACGCTCACTCGCTGCGCTTGGCGCAAGAGCGTCTGGAGGACCTGACCAGCAAGAAGCGTGAGCTCGCCTTGTCCATCGACAAGAAGCGGCTCGAGCTGCTGGAGCTGAAGCAGGCCCAACTGGCGGCGGCCAAGCAACGCGATCCCGCGATCGAAAAGCAGATCGCCGAGACCATGGAGCGAGTGCGCGGCTACGAAGCGCGCCGCGCTGCGGAAGTCGAATTGCCGAAAGGCGTGTTTCGTTTGGGACGAAAGCAGGCGGATGGCTCGATCGTGCCGATCGATCTGTCCCGCCGAACGACGGATGCCGCGCCCGCGGCCGAGTGAACGACGAATTTTTCGAGAGCAAACAGCCAGATTCCAGGGAGATCAGCAAGATGACTCAACAACTAAGCTTCGACAGAGCGGTGAAGAAGAAGAGCCTCCCGATCGCCGGGCAAGCGCTGGACATCGACGCGGAGCTCAAACGCTTCGAGGCCGAAGAACGCGCGCGGCTGGGCATCGCGGTCGAACAGCAGTGGGTGGAGGACATGGCGAACTTGATGTTCACCAAGTCCGAGAAAGGCAAGATCACGCTGCTCATCGGCGGGCTGACGATGGCCCACGACTATCTCGTCTCGGGTGCGTTCTCGGCGCTCGGCTACAACACCATCCCGCTCGACCCGCCCAACTACGACGCGCTCAGCGTGGGCAAGGAGTTCGGCAACAAGTCGCAGTGTAACCCGACCTATTTCACGGTCGGTAACTTGGTGCAGTATCTGATTCACTTGCGCGACAAGAAGGGCCTTTCCACCAAGGACATCATCGACAACTACGTATTTTTGACGGCCGGCGCCTGCGGCCCGTGTCGATTCGGTATGTACGTCACGGAGTACCGCAAGGCGCTGCGAGACGCAGGATTCGACGGCTTCCGCGTGATGCTATTTCAGCAGCAGGGCGGCCTCAGCCAAGCCACCGGCGAAGCCAGCGGTTTGGAGCTGAACCCCGCGTTCTTCATCGGGCTCTTGAAGTCGCTGATCGCGGGCGACGTGATCAACGGCATCGGCTATCGACTGCGTCCGTACGAGAAGGTGCCGGGCGCAACGGATGCGGCCATCGCGCAGGCGAAGGACATCTGTCGTGATGCCTTGTTGCACAAGAAGTCGATTTTGGCGGCCTTACTGCGCGCCAAGAAGATCTTCGCAAAGGTCGAGGTCGACCGCACCCTAGCCAAGCCCAAGGTCTCGATCATCGGCGAATTCTGGGCCATGACCACCGAAGGCGACGGCAACTATCAGCTCCAGCGCTTCATCGAAAAAGAGGGTGCCGAAGCCGACATTCAGTTCGTGACCGCCTGGATTTTGTATAACATTTGGGAGGTTCGCTTCGACACCGCGTCGCGCGCCACGCTGCGCGGCATGGACAAGAGCAAGTACGGCTTGGGCGGTAGCGGCGAGTACGGCGTGTTCACCCGCAAGATCGGACTGTGGGCGGGGGACCTCGCGCTACGTGCGGCCTTCCAGACGTTTGCCTACGCCGGAGGCTTCTACGGCTACCACTTGCCGGACATGAACGCGATCGCCGAGGTGGCAGCCCCCTACTACAACAACGACCTGCGCGGCGGCGAAGGCCACATGGAGGTCGGGAAGTTGATCCTCAACGTGGTCAAGAGCAAGGCCACGATGACCCTCAGCGTCAAGCCGTTCGGCTGCATGCCGAGCTCTGGGGTGAGTGACGGCGTGCAATCCTTGATCAACGAGAAGTTCCCGGGCACGATCTTCTGCGCCGTCGAGACCAGCGGTGACGGAGCCGTCAATTTCCAGAGCCGCGTGCAGATGTATCTGTTCAAGGCTCGTCAAGCGGCGCAGCTCGAGTTCGAAAAGGCGCTGACCGACACGGGCCTGACGCTCGAAAAGCTGAACCGCTTCCTCTCGGACCACCCGCGCTACGCCTCGCCGCTGCACAAGTCGCGACACTCTGCGGCCTCCACGGCCGCCGATCTGGTGTACGAGGTGGCCGAGGTCTACGGCAAGTCTCGGCTCGAACTGCTGGCGCAGGGCGCTCGCTCGGCGTTCGCAGGCGTGCGAACGTTGGCGCGCGAAGCCTTCCACGACGCCCCGCAAAAAGCGAACGGTGCCGCCGAATTGCTGCGCGAGGCGGGCCGCGAAATCTACGAGATTTCCAAGGAACAAGCTCCGGTCGTGGCCAAGGGTGCTTGGCTCGGCGCGCGCACCAAACTCGCGAGCGTGCTGCCTTTTGCCAAGCCGAGCGAAGAGGCGCTACCCGTCGCTGCCGAATGAAATCGAGGCCCGAGCCCGTCGCGACGGACTCGTGAACGTATCGAAGCGCCCCGGCGCCGCCGCCGAACGCGCTTCGATACGGTGTTTGGCGCGGTCCCGGGTCGGGACGGGACCGAGCGCCCTGCCGTGAGCCGCAGCGCGGAGTTTCCCCTGGCAGGACTTATGCGGCTGCCCTACCATGCGCCCGAAACGGCATGCGAAAAATCCTCTGCTTGATGTCCAGCGTCGGTGTCCTCATCGCCGCGCACAGCGCATTTGCGCAAACGGACCTGGAACGAGCCACCGCTCGCGACGCGGCCAACAATGGACGAGCCGCGTTCGATGCTGGCAAGTACGAAAAGGCCATCGATTACCTGTCGCGTGCCGAGCAGCTGGTGCATTCCCCGACTCATTTGCTGTACATCGCTCGCTCCCAGGCGAAGCTTGGCCGGCTGGTCGCAGCTCACGAGACTTACCTCAAAATCACCCGTGAAACGCTGGCGTCCAACGCACCGAAGGCCTTCGTCAGCGCGCAAGCGGCGGCCGAGCAAGAACAAGACGCCGTGGACGAACGCCTGCCGACCGTGACGGTCGTGCTGCAGGGCGTGACCAACCCGCCCGAACTCAGCGTCCAGATGGACGGCACGCCTTTGCCACCCGCAATGATCGGCATTCCGTTACCCGCCGATCCCGGTGAACACGTATTCAAAGCCAACGGGCCGACAATCGACAGTGATCCGGTCACGGTCAGGCTCGCCGAGTCTGCCAAGCAGACCGTCACGCTCAGACTGCGTTCGAACGGAGTGACGCTGCCGCCGGTCGCGGCCAACA
The DNA here is from genome assembly GCA_035688655.1 of Polyangiaceae bacterium. GTDB lineage: Bacteria > Myxococcota_A > Polyangia > Polyangiales > Polyangiaceae > PMG-095. The sequence goes on from DASSMT010000024.1 coordinate 4,174, forward strand.
CGCCCGGCACTGCGGCCGGCGCAGGCGCAGGCGCAGGCGCAGGCACGAGTGCAGCAGTCGCCGCCACCGCCACGCCGGCGGGGAATGCCGGCTCGCCTCCCCCGCCACCGCCCGAAGGCACCCATACGGGTCACGGGCCCGGGCTGATGATCGCTTCGATCGCCTCGTTCGGCCTCGGCTTGGCGAGCGCCGGCGTGGGCACGTACTATCTGGTGAAATCGAGCGACACGCGCAACGACTCCGACGCGCTTTACCAAAGTTGCATCGTGATGAGCGGCGGTGGCGAAGACAAGTGCAAGGACGAGGACCTACAGCACCAGATCCAGGTCAAGGACAACGAGGCCGATCACCAGTCGAAGCTCGGCATCGTCGGCTTGGCGGGGGCTGGCGTGGGCGTCATTGCAGGTATCACCTTCTTGATCGTCGACGTGAGCCAACGCAACAGCTACGCGAGTCGGTCGACACCGCACGTGACCCCGGTCTTCGGTTTCCGCTCGATCGGCCTGGTCGGCACGTTCTGAGCGACGTTACTGCCTAGCTCGCGAGTACTCCCGGCGCGAATACTCCGGGGAAGGGGGCTGGTCGACTTCCCTAGGCCGGCGATAGGTGGCACACTCGCGCGCACTTTTCACCATGTCCGCACAGCCCACCATCATCTACACGAAGACCGACGAGGCCCCCGCGCTCGCCACCTACTCCCTGTTGCCCATCGTGCAGGCGTTCACCAAGCACTCGGGCATCGCGGTCGAGACGCGCGACATCTCGCTCGCGGGTCGCATCCTGGCCGTGTTCGCCGAGTTGCTCCCGCCGGCACAGCAGGTCCCGGACGCCCTGGCGGAATTGGGCGCGCTGACCCTGAAGCCCGAAGCAAACATCATCAAGCTGCCCAACATCAGCGCCTCGGTGCCACAGCTGAAAGAAGCGATCGCGGAGCTCCAAGCGCACGGCTTTCAGGTTCCGGATTATCCCGAGGCACCGCAGACCGACGCCGAGAAGGACGCGAAAGCCCGCTACGACCGAGTCAAGGGCTCCGCGGTCAACCCCGTGCTGCGCGAAGGCAACTCCGACCGACGTGCCCCCAAGGCCGTCAAGGATTACGCGCGCAAACATCCGCACTCGATGGGCAAGTGGTCTGCCGATTCGAAGACCACCGTCGCCACAATGGGCGAGAACGATTTCTTCTCGAACGAAAAATCGGTCACGGTGCCCGCGGCCACCGATGTGCGCATCGAGTTCGTCGCCGCCGATGGCAGCGTCAAGGTTCTCAAGGACAAGACGCCGCTCAAGGCCGGCGAGATCATCGACGGGACGGTGCTGCGCAAAGCCGCCCTGGTGGCCTTCTACGAGCAGCAAATTGCCCGCGCCAAGCGTGAAGGCGTGCTGTTCTCCCTGCATTTGAAGGCAACGATGATGAAGGTCTCGGACCCGATCATCTTTGGCTATGCGGTGCACACGTTCTTCAAAGACTTGTTCGCCAAGCACGGCGCTACGTTCAGCAAGCTGGGCGTCGATCTGAACAACGGCTTCGGTGATTTGCTGGCCAAGATTCAAAGTCTGCCGGCGGACGAGCAAGCCACGATTCAAGCGGACATCCAGGCCGCATATGCAGCGGGCCCGGGCTTGGCGTACGTCAACTCCGACAACGGCGTCACCAACCTGCACGTTCCGAGCGACGTGATTGTGGATGCCTCGATGCCGGCGATGATCCGCGCCGGCGGCAAGATGTACGACGCGCAGGGCAAACTGCAGGATGCGATCGCCGTGATCCCGGACAGCAGCTATGCGGGCGTGTACCAAGCCACGATCGACTTTTGCAAGAAGCACGGCGCGTTCGATCCGAAGACCATGGGCTCGGTGCCCAACGTCGGCTTGATGGCGCAAGCGGCCGAAGAGTACGGCTCGCACAACAAGACCTTCCAAATCTCCGCCAAGGGCAGCGTGCGCGTGGTCGATGGCGCGGGCAATGTTCTGCTCGAGCACAGCGTCGAGCCGGGCGACATTTGGCGCGCCTGCCAGACCAAGGATGCCCCAGTCCAAGATTGGGTGAAGCTCGCGGTCAATCGCGCTCGCCTGAGCAACACGCCTGCCGTCTTTTGGCTGGACGCGAAGCGTCCGCACGACGGCCAAGTCCTGCTCAAGGTCGAAAAGTACCTGAAGGATCACGATACCAGCGGGCTCGACATCCGCGTGCTGGCCCCTGCCGCGGCCACCGAGTTTTCGCTGGAGCGCCTGAGCAAAGGCCAAGATACGATCTCGGTGACCGGCAACGTACTGCGTGACTACTTGACCGACCTCTTTCCGATTCTGGAAGTCGGGACCAGCGCAAAGATGTTGTCGATCGTGCCGCTGATGAACGGCGGTGGCCTGTTCGAAACGGGCGCTGGCGGGTCTGCGCCGAAGCACGTGGAGCAGTTCTTGGAGGAGGGCTACTTGCGCTGGGATTCGCTCGGTGAATTCTTCGCGCTGGCCGCTTCTTTCGAGCATCTCGCGATCGTGTTCAAACACGAGAAAGCCAAGGTGCTCGCGGAGACCTTGGATGCAGCAAACGGCAAGTTCCTGGAGAACGACAAGTCGCCGTCACGCAAGGTCGGCGGCATCGACAATCGCGGCAGCCATTTTTACCTGGCTCTGTATTGGGCTCAGGAGCTCGCCGCACAAAACAAGGACAGCGAGCTCAAAGCGCGCTTTACGCCGATCGCGGCCAAGCTCGGCGCTGCCGAGGCGGTGATCGTGAAAGAGCTGATCGACGCGCAAGGCAAGCCAGTCGACATCGGCGGCTACTATCAGCCGGACGAAGCCAAGGCCAGCGCCGCGCTCCGGCCGAGCAAGACGCTCAACGATATCCTCGCGCTGCTCTGAAGGCGAAACTCGAACGAGCGGGGGCGGCAGCGCTGCCCCGCTCGCTCGCCTACTTCCGCAAGCTCAGCACGTCGAGCTCCAGTCCTCGCTCGTCGAGGAAGCGGCTGACGAATTCAGTCGCCGTAGCAGTCACCAGCACCAAGCCGTGAACATCGGCGTGGCGTACGACTGTCTCTGGCAGAGGCTCACCGAGCTCGTACAGCTCATTGCCACCCACACCGTTGACGATGTACGGCAAGCCGTCGACAGCGAGTCGCTCGTAGGTGTGGTCATGGCCGGCGTAAACGATGCTCGCGCCCCATTCGGCGAATGGCCAGCGCATCTCCAGCGTCGAGCCATGGACCGAACTGGATGAGTACGGCGGATGATGAAAAAACACGACCCGCCACGGAGCCAGCGCGGCGCCCAGCTGCGCTGAAAGCCAGCGCGCCTGTTTCGAGTCGGCCGCCGTGCCATCTGGCTCGGCGGGATCGCTGTCCAAAGCGAACAGCTGCACGTTGCCCCGCGTAACCTGATAGTAGCGCTCGTTGTTGGGCAACGTGAAGTAGTCGAGGTACGGCTCTGCGCCAGCCGTGTACCAATCGTGATTGCCCAAGGAGGGAAAGAAGCGATTTTCCTTGGCGCCGCTGCCGAATTTGCCCCGGTAGGGCGCAATGAAGGCGTGAAAATAGCGACCGATGTTTTCGTCGATGGTCGCGGCCTCACCCAACGGATAATTGTTGTCGCCGGTCGTGATCACGAAGTCCGGCTGGAGACTCGTCAGCAGCGCGGCCACGTTGGCTTCGGCGGGCCCGGACAAGCCGTAATCGCCGATGATCACGAAGCGCGTCGTGAGCGCCGCGTCGGCACAATCCGTCGCTACACACGGCTCTTCGCTCGGTACCGGATCGTCCGAGATCGCCTTCGGCGCGGCGGGCGCGTGGCGACTCGCGGTCGGCTGATCGTCGTTGCGGGGAGGGTTCGAGCGTTCGGGGCGCTCCGAGCAAGCCACTAGCGACAGCGCCGCGCAACCCAGCACGAGCGCGGCGAGCGATCGACTTCTCGGAACACAGAACGCCATCAGGGCTCGACGTTCGCAGCAGCGGGCGTCTGCGTGCAAGTCGTGAAATCTCCCGTGCCGTCCGGAATGCGGCAGGCGCTCAGCTCGGCACCGGCTTCGAATTCGAGATTCGCGGGATAAATGACGTTGGCCACGCTGGTGTTGTCGGGGGCGAGCAAGTGCACCGCCTCACCGCGGCTCTGGCTGATCGAGAACAAGGCGTAAAAGCAGCCCTTGGCCACGCCCGGCAGGCAGGCATCGGGCGAATACGGGCCAGGCGTCGAGTTGCTCTTGCCGAGCAGCACCAGCAGAAAGCCGCCTTTGGGTAGCTTCGTGCCGCTCGGGAAGCGCATCGCTTTGTTGAGCCGCGGCTCGCCGCTGGTCTTGTCCGTGTCGGCGATGCCATAGTTGCCGAGGTCGAAGTCGCTCGAGCCGGTGTTGTACAGTTCGAGCCACTCATCGCCAGCGGCGCTGATCTCGTTGAATGCCACGCTGGTGCTCGCATTGCTCATGCTGGGCGCGGCTGGGCCATCGCTCGAACAGGCGGTCAACGCTGCGAGCGCGAGCAGTGCGAAAGCAAAAAACCTCGACATAGAATTCCTTTGTGCAAATTGAGTCGACCGCATTTCAGTGCGGCATTCGAAAGACGTGGATCGATTCTTCTTCGTCCGCGCACGGCTCACTGCCGTCGCTCTCGTCGGAGACTGCAGCCAGCACGTTCGGGCCGAGGAACGTGATGCCCTCGACCGAACAGTACGAGATCTCGCCCTGTGAGCTGCGCGGGAAGGTGTAAAACGTGCTCGGACCGGTAAAGCCCCAAGGCGAGGTCGACAGTGTGCCGAGCCAAAGCGCCGAAGACTTGTGCGAGACGACGGCGACCGCATAGCTGCCATCTCCGTTGCTCGACAGCGCCAGATCGGAATAGTTCAAAAAAGCCACTGATTCCAGCAACTTCAAGCGGGCCTGAGTGACCCAGCCCTGCTCGCCTCGAGTAAGCAGCAGCGCGCGCCCCTCCCCGGCGGGACTGTCGTCGTCCTTGCAGTTGTTGTTCTCACACAGCGCGAGCACGTATTCCTTGCCATCCACGCGCAGCCAGGCAGCGCCCTCGAAACCCTTGTTGGAGTGATCGAAGCCGACGTCCGTCGCGCTCTGGCGAACGAATGCGGTGTTCGCGTCGAGCTCGGCGATCTCGGCCAAGCCGTCCGCGGCGGCAGCGGCTTCGATCATGGCGAAGAAGCGACCGTCGTCGCTCGCGGTGATCGCTTCGTATTGCGAGTCCGTCGCCTCACCTGGGCCGAGTTTGCCTTTCGCGAGCGAGGTGTCGATGGCCGCGATGCGGGTCAGGTTGTCGGACGCGACGTAAAGCATTCCGTCCGCGGCAACGATTCCGCTCGCCTCGAAGTGATCGACCTGCTTGTTCGAAAGCAGCTTCGACAGCTTTTTCTCGGCGACCAACTCGAGCGTCCGGGCCCGCTCCAGGCTCGTGCCATCGGCGCTCCCGGTCTCGGCGCTCGGCGTACCCCCCGGGTCGCTTGCGCCGCAGGCACAGAGCAGCGAGGCCAGCCATAGCGCGCAGCGCCACATCATTTCGCTCCCGTGACACGACCGTATTCACCGAGCGCGCGCGCCAGCGCGATTTCTGCGCTGCGTTGCGCGAAACGGGCCTCGAGGTATTCGATGCCGCTGTGCGTGACCATGTCTTCGGCCGCCAGCAACGCGGTGAGGTCGAGCTCCATCCCGGCCAGCGCTTGCTTGACCAGAGCCGCGTGCTCGGCGAGCAGCGGCGCGATGATCTGCGCGTGGTGTTCGGCGATCTCGCGTCGACGCGCGCTTTCGGCCCGCAGCGCCGCCACATCGCGCTCGATTTCCGCGCGGTGCGCCGCGGCCACGTCGCGCAGCGCTCGGCTCGAAGCTTCGGCGGCGGCGATCGGACCGGGATTTTGATTGAAGATGGGCACGACCAGCTCTACCCCGAGCGTGACGTCGTCCGGAAAGGTCGATTGATCGCGCTTACGGTAGCGAGCTTGGAGTGCGAGCCACGGAAAGCGCTTGGCGCGCTCGGCCGAGAGTGTGGCATCTGCTGCGTCCGTACGCGCCGCATCGGCTTGCAGTTGCGGTCGGGTCTGCGCGGGAGCCGCTTGCCTTTGCTCGCTCGAGAGCCGCGCGCTCAGCGAAAGCGACTGGCCTCGGGGCAAGCCGAGCAATGCCTCGAGCCGACTGATTTCCGTGGTGCGCCCGAGCAAGAGCAAATCTCGCTCTTGCTCGCCACGCGCCAGCGAGATGCTCGCCATGCTCAGCTCGATGCGGCTGGATGCGCCGTGCTTCACCCGCTCCGTGATCGCTTGCTGCACCGAACGCCGGGTTTCGATGGATTTGTCGGCCAGCGCGATCTCTTCGCTCAGCGCGGCGATTTGCGCGTAGCTACGTCGAACGCTGGCCTCCAGATTCGCGCGCCGTTCGCTGTGGTCCGCCTTGGCCGCACGCAGCTGAGCTCGTGCCGCGTCCTTCACGGAGCCGTACACGCCGGGCTGGGGCGGGGCCCATTCCAGACCGACGCCCCAGCCGTAGTCGGCCGGCGACTGCACGTGTAGCCACTCCGCGCGCGCGCGCGGGTTGTTCAGCGCCGAAGCACTGGTCACGGAAGCGGCTGCGATCTCTTGATCCCAGCTCGCCGCGCGCAAATCCAAATTGTGGGACAAGGCGAAGCGTACGAGCGATTCTTCACTGTCCAGTTCGACGTGGGCGCCGCTGGTCTCGGTCGATACCGTGCTCTGCGCGCGAGCCGAGCTGGCTCCGAACGCGAACGACCCGGCGAGCGAGACGACTAGCAAGAGCTTTCGAGAGAGGTTCATGGTCGAAGTGGCCAGCGAATCCAGAGCGGCTGACGGCCGTCCGTATCGAACACCACGATGGCGTTCGAGTGATCGGGTGCGAGCGCGATGCCCTCCGGCTTCAAGCCGTCGAAACGCTTGAGCAGCTTCGGGGTGCCACTTTCGGACTCCAGCATCCAGAGCGAGCCGCCGCCATCGGTCGGCATGCCCTTTGGCGCATTGCCGGCAACGAGCAAGCTGCCATTGGGCAAAAACGCGAGATCCGCGATGCCTTCGCACACCGTCTTGCCCTCGTGCGGCACGCAGTAGCGCGCACGCGACCAGAGCGAAAGCGCGCCCGCAGGAATACTGCCGGATTTCACGACCGAGGCGATCTCCGGCAGACGCAGGATGCTGGCGCTGCCGTCACTGCCCAACGGTGACTTGAGCCCGATGAAAAGCGCGCCGTCGCGGAACGCGATGCCTTCGATGTCGAGCGCGCCACCGTCACCCCAGGCAGGCTTTCCGTCGCTCGTCCGCGCTGCGCTCAGATCGACTTGGCCAATGACCTTGGCCTTGCGGTCCGCCCCCAGCGTGAGCTGAATCAAACGTCGGCGGCTCTCCGGCAAATGCCCCTTCTTGTTCAGCGAGTGTGAGGTGCAAACGAAGAAGGTGCCGTCGGGACCGGCCGTGATCGACTCCGGATCGTTCAGCTCGGCGATGCCCTGGATCTCGATCGGGGTCGAATCCAACTGTCCGGCCTCCGATAGGGCAAAGAGCAGCGGCTCGTGTTTGCCCCCTTCGTCGCTGATGTCGTCCGACACCAGGATATAGCGGGACAGCGCCGGCGACCACGCGGCTCCAGACAGCTCGAGCCCGGTGCGCTCGGAAATCTGTCGTGGCACCTTTATCGGCGCGATCAGCGCGGCACAGGCCAGCATGCCGGCACACGCGGGCAGCACGCTCGACTTGCGCCGGGAGGCGAACCAGCGCCGTAGTTCAATCGAGCGTGGCACTGAATGCCTGTCCGGGCAGCACATCGCCGCCGCCGTCGAGTTGCACGGTCGCTCTCCGGCCCCAGGCCGCGATCCCCGGTGACGGGCGGGCACGCGGGAACATCTCGTCTACCTCGGGGGAAAGCTCGATCACGCGGCCATGAAGCGCGCGCGAAAATAGCTCCTTGGAGCGCACGGTCACTCCTTGCCCCAGCTTGGCGCGCGCAGCCATTCCCTCCGAGAGCTCGACCACGATCACCCCCGGACGAGCACTGACCAGGCTCAGCACTTCACTCCCGGCGCTGACGATTTCACCTGCACGATGCGTAATCGTGGTCACCACGCCGTCGATTGGAGCACGTAGTGTCAGTTGCTCGATAGCCAAATCGAGCTGGCGAATGGCGGCCTTCTGCACCTCGACGGCGCGCCGCGCGGGTTCCACGTGCGCGTCGACTGCGCGGCGATGATCGTGATTGCCGGCGCCGACCTGGCCGAGGCCCGCTTGGCCGCGCACCTTGGCTTGATCGAAGGTTTCGATCCGCGCAGAGAGCTCCTTCTGCTTCTCTCGTGCCATTTCCGCCTGTGCTGCCGGAATCATCTGCTTGTCGAGCAGGCTATCCAGGCGCTGCATGCGCTCGCTGATTTGAGCCAGGGCCGCGCGGTCTCCGCGCTCGTCGGCGCGCGCCTTGAGCACCCAGAGCTCGCTGCGCGTGACTTGAAACTCTTGATCTTGCGTGGCGGCGATCACCTCGGCTTCCAACTGCGCCAGCTGCAATACGGATTTTTCGCGCGCAGCCTGCAGCTCTCGCCCGTCCATGATCGCGATTGGTTCGCCCGCCTTGACGTGCTGACCGACCTGCACACTGAGCTTGTCGATCCGCCCGAGCGCGATGGGCGCGACGCTGTAGTGAATGGCCTCGACGTAGGCCACGGCGTTGCCGCTGTTGCCCAAGCCTTTGCCATGAGTCAGCGCCAAAAAGCCGAGCCCAGCGCCGATCACGGAGACCGCATACAGCAAACGGCGCGGAGCCGCGCGCACCACGTCGAGCCAGGGGGTAGAGGATGCCAGCTGCACTCAGAGCTCCAACGAAGCGTCACGGGTGAACATGGCGGCCGAGCCAACCCCGGGCACGCGCTCGAGATCGCGGATCAGCGCGGTCTCCGTGTTGGGCTTGCTCAGCTTGAGGTGGTAGGCAAACTCTTGCACGTTGTCGCCGGCGCTGCGCAGATCGATCAGGGACAGCCCCCGACAGTAGCGGTGCAGGACCGCGCGCACCTGCTCGGCGTGCTCGGCGTCCGCCGGGCCCTGAAAGCGCAGCATGATGTCGAACTGCAGGCGAGAGCCGAACTCGGACCAACTGAGGTACATGGCGGCGAGCGAAAACATGGCCGTACCGAGCAGTGCGGCGGCAAACGCCTGCACGCCGCAAGCGACGCCGATCCCCAGCGAGGCAAACATGAAGATCAGATCGCGCGTGTCCTTGAGCGTGGTACGAAAGCGGATCAAGGTCAGCGCGCCGACCATGCCCAGCCCGCGCGCTACGTCGTCGCCGATTGCCAACATCACGAGCGCTGCCACCAGACCGCCGAGCGCAATGGTCTGCACGAAGCTCTTCAAGTACCCGATGCCGTGGTACGTGATGGTGTACACCGTGGCGACGACCATCGACGTCGCGAACGACAGGAGCAGAGATGCGAGAGCGATGTCCCAGCCGACACGCGTACCCATGACTAGAGTCTCCCACGCAGTTGCAGCGCGGCGGTCGTGTATTTGGAGAACGCCACGCGCTGTAGATTGAAGTGACGCACGAGCTCGACCATCCAGCGCGGCGGCGTGCCGTTGAACTTGAGCTCGAGCATTGCACGCCGCTGCCCGAAGGCGGTGCGGCAATCCTCGCCGTCCTGGATGTCGACCCAGCGTCGTTCGTCGGGTGTGAACGAGAAACCCGCAGCGTGTTGATAGACGAGCTCTCGATCGACGGTCAGGCGCACGTCTTCGCCCGCAATGCGCGACTCGAAGGCCTCGCGAAAGCAGGCCACGAACACCTTGGGCTCGGCCCGGTGCAGGCACATTTGCAGCACGAAATGCGCGAGTGTTCGCTGCGCTGCTTCCGACACCTCACAGCCAATCGGACGGCGCGCGAGCACGTTTCCCACTTCGCCGATCGGCAGCGCGAGGCGCTCTTTCATGGTGATGGTCTTCACCTTGCGCTTCACCTCGAAGAACGCGAGCTTGCTGTAGGGCCGACCGTAGGCGCGGATGCGCAACTTCGAACGGTCCGGCGACAGGTTCATGTGGTTTTCGCAGAACTGAAAACCCCTCGTGTCGAGGTACAAGGTCGTGTTGCGCTGCGCCTCGCGGGTCGTGGCGTGGGCGTCTCGCTTCAAATACGGCAGCGCGAAATCGAGCACGCGCTGCGCCAGTGGTTCGGTCACCCAATACTTGAGCTCGAAGCGCTCGAACGCGGTGCGAATTGCCGGCACCGCGCCCAGCGCAGGAGTCGGTGCGCGGTGGCGAGGGCCTGAGCGTCGGCCCGTGACAGCGTCGCCCGCGCCTGGCGCGTCGAACAAGAGCTGCGGGTCGGCGGTCGTGTGGTTCGACAACGGTGGGCCTCAGTTTCCGCGACCGGGATAGGGTCGGGCCTGCTTGACGAACAGCGTGGCGGGTTTCGTGGGATCGGCCTCGTTGGAGAACTTGAACTCGATATCCATCGCGTAAAACCCCTTGTTTCCAGCCGCGGGTCCATAGGCAGCCGAGAAGCGCGTGTGGATCGCGTCGAGCGCCACACCCAGGGAATGCACCTGCGCGCGAGACAGCACGGTGCTACCTCCGCTGATGATGTTGGAATGCGCGAGGTAGGTGATCGGCTGGTTCGGATTGTCGAAGAAATACAAGATTTGATCCGACGTCGTACCGGCGGGCGGTGCGACGACCTCCACCTTTCCGCCGAACTGCACGTTCACGTAAAAGGCCGGCTCGAGCCCGCTCTCGTCGAACGGGTTGGCGGTGATCGCTACGCCGTTGGCTTTCTCGTACTCGTCCGGGAAGTTGTTGTGCACGAGCAGCGCCATGCCCACGCTGTGGTGGTCCACGCTGTAGTACGCGCGTTCCTCGAAAGTGCGGAATTTCCAGACCGTGGAATACGTGAACTTGATCGCGTCGAGCACGTCGTCCACGCCCTTGGCCGGGTCGCCCTTGGCCGAATCGTAACAACCGGCGCACGGGAAGCCGTCGAGGTCCTCGCTGTTGGTGCTGGTGCGGAAGCGAATCACGTGATTCGGATACTCGCTCTCGATCTTGTCCATCAGCGCGTGCTCCAGCTCCGGCGAGACCGTGCCCGCTTGGACATCGGCCTGGAACTCGGCCAGCTTTTCGAAGCGCACTTGCGAATCGCTCTGGAAGGCTTTGTCCGCTTGCAGCCGAGCGAGCTTGTCGAACAGGCCATTCCTTTCCATGAACTCGTAGTACCAGTACACGGGGATCGCGAAGGCCTTCTCGACCGGCACGCCGGGCGTACGCGCGAGCACCGAATACTGCGCGGCTTTTCCGCCGTAGCTCAGCACCGCGGTCTTGATGGCATCGCGCAGCGACCCACCGCTCTCCGGCTCCGGCGTCACGTCCGCGATGTCTTTCAGCTCGGTCTTTTCCGTGTCGACTTCGGGCAGCGTGACCGGGTTCGGCTTGTGCTCGTTCCAAAAGGTTTCGGCTTCGGCCTCGGACACTTCGTGCACGTCGTAGCCGAGCGCGCCCACGGTGAGCGACACGAGCTTGCCCTCCAAATCACGCAGGGTCGGGTCGGTCATCGCCCCGCGCAGCCCCATGTTCGGCGTCTTGCGATTGGCGGACAGCACGTTCACGTGCGACAAGGGCGTCTGAAAGTCTTGGGAGATCAGGCCCTGCACGACCGGAATGTCGTTGGGCGCGGAGTCGACCACGACGATGTCCGTGTAAGAGATCGCCGCTTCGTCGATCGAGGCGATGGTCTCGAAGCGCAAGCGGCCCACACCGGTGGACAGCACCAACGGCTGGTAATTGATGCCCTGATACAGCTCGTCGGTGGTGACGACCTGAATGTCCTTGGGCAGCTTTGCGGCCTCCAGCGCGACGGCATCGGAGGTCGGGTGGAATTTCAGCGCCGGACCGAAGAACGCATGCGACTTCACGCTGCGAAACAGCGCCTCCATCATGCTGGCGCTGGCAGTGTCATACGGCGCAAGCTCGAGCGCCCAGACCTTCGGACCGTCGTAATAGGTCACGGCCCCCAGCACGAAGCGACGATCCGGTTGGTAGTATTGGGAGGTGTTGAACTCCGCGAGTGACGGCACGACCGGCAGTCCGTTTCCGGACAGGTGCGTGGACGCAAAATCGTAGTGCACTTTGTACAGCACACTATTTTGGAAGTATTGGTGATTCGAATCCGCGGTATCCAGGATCACCTTCACCGAGCGCGCGCCCGGAATGCTGGCATCGATGGGCTCGGAGCCGAGCACCCTGAAGTCTGCGGAGCAGTCGATGCGTTCGAGATACTGGGTGGACGTCGTACCGTCCATGATCTCGCTGGGATCGATGTTGCAGACGCCCTCGACCACGGTCGTCGTTGCGCCGTTGCCATCGGCCGAGTTGCTGCATGCTGCGAGCGAGCCGCAGACGAGCGCGAGCCCGAGCCTAAACAGCGATTTCTGGCTGCGCGCCGCGATCTCGAGCGCGCTCATTTGCAGGTGAGATCCGGTTGGCAGTCCTGGCCGCTCGGACAATCCGCCGCGTCGGTGCACGAGGTCAAACCGTCGATCGTCACCGCTTGCTCCACGGAAGAGGAGATCTCGAGCTCGACGCGCCCGGCGGGGATCACCGTCGAACCGATGGTGTGGCGCGTGACGATCACCGTGGGATAGCCGGCTACGCCGAGGCTGAGCAACTTGCTGATCAGCGCCGCGCTGATCGTCAGCGCGCCGGAGTCGGCCGTGTCGCACTCGATTTGGCCCTTGCTGCCGCCGTGGTGGCTGATGTCGAGCTTGACGTGAATCTTGGCAGAGCTCTCCGCGCCCTTGGTCCAGGTGAGGGCCAGCGGTTTCCCGCTCACCAGCGAAAGCTCCCCGGCCCCGAGCGAAAGCTCTTTGATGCCCTTGCCGCTCAGATTGAAGGCTGGAAAGTGATCGCCAGCAGCCGCCAAGCTGACGGCATCGCCATCGCCGAATGACGGATACGCGAGGGGGACACTCGGCGGTGCTTGATAGGTGTTCGCAACCAAGAGCAGCTCGAGCGGCATACTGCCGCTCGCCGCCTTGAGCCCGGTCATGGTGACTTTGCCCGCGCTGTAGGCGGTGGGGTACGCGAGGCACGTGTCGTCCTCGACGCATGCCGCGCTGCCGCCACAGGGCGTCGAGCAAAACGGCACGCGCGGCGTGGTGAGCGTGCAATCTCCGTCGACTTGCGGCTGCTCCCAAAGAGTCGTGACCGGCGTCGGGCCGTCGTAAACTCGACCGACGATCGAGGTCGAGGCCGCGCCCAAATCGCTGGCTTTCGTGAGCTTCACCTGAAACGAGCCCACCAACAGGTTCGGATCACCAGCACTGCTGCCCCCGGATCCACCCGCCGGAGTGGCCGAGCCACCGCTCGCGCCCGCGGTCCCCTTCGGATCATCGCTCGACCCGCTGCACGCGCTAAAAAAGACGCTAAAAATACTGAGAATGATCGCGGAGATTTGGGGCTGTCGGCTCGGGAACTTCACGTAGCGATTGTGTGACACGCTGGTGAAGATCGATCAAAATCCGGAAATTTTTTTGACCTGGAATTTTCCGGTATTGGCTCGCTTCCGAGCATGCGAATCACTGGCAAAGATCGCCTTTGTGCAACCGCACATACGGCCAGCCCGCTTGCAGCGCCTGGCAGGTGGTGAGGCATGGCGGTGGCGGTCCCTGCGGGGCTCCCGGCGGCGGCGGGCAAGGCAACCAACTCGGCCTGTCATCCGAAGAGCAATCAGTCGGGATGATCCAGCATTGGCCCTTGCCCGGCATCCCGCAGGCGCTCAGGTCGGGAAGCTGATGTGAACAGGTCCCGTTCGGACCGCATTCGAAACCGCTGAGCCCGCAGCTGAGTGCACCGGCCTGGCACGCACCGGGCGTGCTCGCGGAAATTCCGTACGCTTTGCGCAAGGTATCGTTCCAGTACGTGATCCCGTCCTCGCAGCCGCACACGGGGTTCAGCTGGGGATCGTCCGAGATTGGCCGCGGCAGACAATAGCCCGCGGGGTCCGAGCAGCGCTGCTTCGCGCAGTACCAGGACGGGTCACAATCCCACAAGGTTAGACAGGGCTGAGCGCCGACGTCGCCGCCGTCTCCACCGTTCGCCCCGCTGCCGTCGCTGCCGGCCGCGACAGGTGCTCCCGCCGAGCTCGGTGCACTCCCCGCCATGCCCATTCCCGCGGATCCTCCGAAAGCGCCCGCGGAGCCCGACTGGGCTGGCGAGAACACGACAATTTCGCGGCCGTCACAGGCGAAGCCCCCGACGATGAATGCCAGCACCGAGAGCGTGCGCAATCCGCTGCGAGTCATCGGTGAGCTTCCCTTCGGGCGCCAGACGCCTCGCCGCCACCGTCGAGCGCGAGCGAAAAACCGGCCAAGCCCATCGGTCGCACCCGGGAAGGCTCGAAGAAGGGCTTGGTTCCACCTTCGGTCTCGATGACGTAGCGGTGATGCACGAGCGCCACATCGGTATCGAGCGCGAGGAAGGCGCTCAGCCCGCGACCCAGCGTCAGGCGCAAGCCGATCACGCCGGAGGCCAAGGGCTCCCACACTTTTTCGGTGGGGCTCGAGACCGCGCCGGGCGGCGGCAGCTCACCGCTGACTTTAATCCAATCGACGCCCACGCCGACCCCCGCAAAAACCGTCAGCGGGCGCGCGGCTTGCCACTCGAGCAGCGGGATGGCGCGTCCGCCCACGAGCGCGAAGTCTGCCAGGCCGTCGGCGCTCTCGATGTCCGCGGCGGGGTAGCCGAGCACGCCCAGAAGCGCGCCAAAACGCCAGCGCGCTCGGCCGTAGCTGAGTCCGAACTCGGCACCGCCCCCCCCGCGAATGCCCGCGCCGAAGTTCGCGCCGCTCGCGAACAGGCTGGCGCGCGTGTGCCAGCGAGCGCGCTCGGCTGGGGCTTCGGCCACTTCTTTGGGCGGTTCCGGCGGTGCCGGCGGTGCCGGTGCTTTGGGCGGGACGACTTTCGGGGCTGCCGCGGCTCGCGCAGCCAACGAAGACTCCACGGCCGCGCACACCACGTGCGCCATGGTTTCGATCGAGATTTCGAGCGACACCCCTTCGGGCAACGTGCGGCGCTCGAGATCCTGTCGACTCTCCCCGTCGACGACGACGACCCGCGGTGGGGTGTCGGCGCGCAAATCGACGTAGGCGTCGGCCAGGCCTGGTGCGTGCGAAGTCGCGAGCAACGCTTCATCGGCACCCGCCGCATCGCGCACGACGACCGCGACGTTGGACCGTGAACAGAGGTCTTGGATGGCGTCACGCGAGCGGCTCACGGCTTCCGGAGAACCGGCCACGTACACGCGCACGATCGGCGGAGCATCGACGGCCGATGCAAGCGAAGTCATCGCAAGTACACCCGCAGCCGCCAATGAGCGTGCGCCTGTCGCGCGTGTCACCGCGCGCCCAGCGCCGCGAGACGTGTGGCAGCCAAGCGCGCGTGAACCGAGCCGGGGAAGCGACTCTGCACCAGTCGCCAGGCGGCCGCGGCTTGCGTCGACTTGCCCAACTGCTCCAACGCACGCGCGCGCCCAACCAGCGCCTCGGCGCTCAGAACCGGGTCATCGTCGGCGAGGTAGCGATCGAAGCCCGCGAGCGCCGCTTCCGGATTGCCGCGCTGGAGCAGCAGCTGCGCGAGCAGCGCGCGCGACAGCTCACTCTCGGAAGAACTCGGAAAGCGGCTCTGTAGCGTGCGATACAAGCCCACCGCGCGATCCACGTTGCCGTCACGGCGCGCGCGATTGGCTTCCGCGAACAACGCTGCGGCATCGGTAGGGGCCTCGCGTGAAGCAGCAGCCGCCGGCACGGGGTTGGACGCGCCGGTCGTCGACGGACGCGCGTTGTCTTGGCTGCCGAGCGCGGTCTGCGCGCCGCGCGTGCGGATGGCAGCTGACTGCGACGGGTGAGAGCCTCCCACCGCCGTCGCCCGCGTGCTCGCTTCCGGCGCCACGACAGTGGCAGAGGCGGCAGGGGTACTGCTCGCGCTGGCTGCAATTCGAGCCGCTGTGTCGACCGGCACAGCCACTGCCACCGCGACGGCTCGCTTCGGCTTCGACGACCGCTGGGCGTCGCTGTGTGGAGCGTTCGACTCAGTGGGCTTGGGCTCGCGTGCCCAGCCGAGCCAGCGACCACCGGCGGCACCCGTGAGCGCGGCGGCCATCGCGCCACCCGCGGACAACACCAGCGCGGCGGCGAGGAGAGCGAACGAGAAGCGGCGTCTCGAACGCGGACGAACCGAACGCGGACCTTCCAGCGCGCGTTGCTCGCGGGGCACCGCCGGCAGCAGCTCTTGGATCTCGCTGCGCTCTCGGGCGTCGGCGCGCGGCGGCGTCAATTGCGGACGGCCTTCGAACGCGGAAGCGTCTGCGGCGAGGTCCGCGCGGACCGCGAGCTCGAAGCGACAGCTCGAGCATTGGGCGACGTGCGCGTTCAGGCGTTCACGCTCGGCGAGCGTGAGCGAACCTTCATTGAGCTTGTCGATCAGCTCCTCTGGATGTAGGTCGACCACTTTCATGGTGTGGTGACCTCCAGTTGATCCGCGAGCGAAGGATCGGCCTCGATACGCCGGCGCAGCGCCTCTTTGGCCAGCCGCACGCGACTGCGCACGGTGTTCAGCGGCGCGCCCGTCGCTTGGGCCACGTCGTCCAAAGACCAACCGAGCATCACGCGCAGGGCCAGCGCGTCGGCTTGCTCCTCCGGTAGATCGTGAAGCAGATCACGCAGGGCGCGCTTGCGGCGCTCCGCCGTCACGTCGCACCCCGGCCAATGCGAGTCCGGCTCAGCCGCTGAAATCTGGGCCAGCGACTGGTTGCGCGCGCGGCGCACTGCGGCGTTGCGCCGAGCGCGCAAGGCGACGTGGAGCGCGATTCGGGAAGCGTAGCCCGCGGGGTGGCACTCGCCGCGGAAGGCGCTCAAGGCTTGCAGCACCGCGATCAGCGATTGCTGCACCACGTCATCGACCTCCGGATGGCGCGCGCCGAGCACACCACTGACCACACGCGAGAGCGTCGGCCAGACGCGATCGAGGAAGCGGCGGGTCGCAGCCGGATCTCCGCTGCCGGCCAAGCGCGCCAACGCCGACCATTCGGCGGGGTCGTCTTGACTGACCGAGCCGATCGGGTCGTTGGGAGCCATGACCAAGCTCATTCGATCAATGGAGTGTGCATCAGCGAGCCCGAGCGATCACTGCCCACGAAACAAATGCGGGACGCGAGGCGCGATTTTGCTCGGGGGCCGTGCCCCCCAGCCCTCAGGAGGCGTTCACGTCCGGGGTGACCTGGCGCGACTCGCTGAGGGAGACGGCCAAGTAGGCGGCAGCAAACACGGCGATGACCAGCGCCAGCACGCCGTTGCCGCTGCCCAGGAGCTTCAGCGACGATCCGAGGAGCACCAGAATCAGGGCCGGGCGAATCAGGGCGTCGCGCGCGCGCGACGAGAGCTGAGCGCCGATGAAGACGCCCGGCACACTGCCGACCAGCACCGAAGCGGTCAACGCCAATTGCAGGTCACCAAATAGCGCATGGCCGAGCGCTGCGGAGGCCACCAGCGGGATCGCCTGCACCAGGTCAGTACCGACGAGCTCGGACAAGCGCAGCTTCGGATACAGCATCAGCAGCAGGATGATCATCAACGACCCGGAACCGACCGAGGTCAGACCGACGACCAAGCCGCCCACGATGCCGACCAAAACCGTTGGCCACTTCTTCACCACGAGCGGCGCGCTGCTGTCGCCCGCCTGTCGGCCACGGCTCAGCAGCGGGCGAATGATCAGGCCCAGAGCGACGACCAAGAGCGCGATCCCCAGCGCCACTTTGACGTGATGCTGCAGCGCTTCGCCCTGCCCCGTGCTCTTCAACAGCAACACACCCAGAAACGCCGACGGCACCGAGCCCAGTACCAGCCAGCGCACGAGTTCGGTGTTCACTGTTCCGCGCCGCCAGTGCACCCCACCGCCCACCGGCTTCATGATCACCGAGGCCACGATGTCGCTCGAGACAGCGGCCAATGGTTGCACCTTGAACAGCAACACCAAGATCGGCGTCATCAGCGCGCCGCCACCCATACCGGTCAGGCCAACCACGAAACCTACGAACAGTCCGGCAAGCGCCACTTTGGGGTCGATCATCATCACGGCTTGCCAAGCATAACCCTACTTATCGAATAGGGAATGTGTAGAATTCGCGTAAATACACTAACGCATCGTAAATAAAGGAGAATTTTTATTCTGCCGCGGCAGGAGGCGGCAGGCTGGGGCGCGCTTCGGGTTCGTGCCGGTCGGTTTCCCCCGCCCGGTCGAGCGCGAACTTGAACAGGATCGGCCCCACCATTTCATTGATGGCAATCGCAGCGATCGCGAGCGATCGGAAACCTTCGCCGAAGCTCGGGAACGCCTTGACGATCACGACCGAAAGCCCGAGCGCGAGGCCCGCTTGCGAGACTAGCGATGACCAACCCCAACGCGTGAGGACCGCCGGATCTCGGGCGATTCGACTGCTGATCCGGCCCGCGATCACGGTGAAGACCGCGCGACTGGCACACAACGCCACGGCGATCGGCCACAGCCTGCGCAGCAGCGGGATATCCAGATGCGCGCCGGCAGTCGCAAAGAAGACGACGAACACCACGCTGCCGGTCTGCTCGATCGAGTGCAGAAGTTTAGGTCCCTGACTCGACAAGTTCGTGACCACGAAGCCCGCGGACAAGAACGCGAGCAGCGAATCGACGTGGATGTAGGCGAAGGTATCGCTCAAGCCGAAGCCGATGGCGAGCAGCACGAGCAGCAGCTGGCGTCCCACCAAGCGCAAGTAGACGGCCAGGCCCAAGCCGAGCGTGACGCCGACCGCGATGCTGCTCACGATCTCGTGCCCGAGCACTTTGAAGTCTTCGAGCGACAGACCTCCGCTGCCGGTGATCAGCGGACGCGCCAACATCAGCATGGTCGCGAGCAGGATCACGACCACCACGTCCGAGAGCATGATGAAGGCGAGCGAGAAGGTCGCGATCGGCCCCTTGGCGCGCGTTTGCGACAGGATGCCCATGCAGGCCGACGGGCTACGGCTGACCGCGAGCACCCCCCACAGCAGTGACACGCCGAGCAGCGCCTTGAAATTCATACCGTGCGTGAACGGGATGAAGCTGGCGATGGCCAGGAACACGCCTGCCACGCACACCAGCACGAAGGTACTTTGGATCAGCGTTGCCCAAGCCAAACCGCGCGCCACCGAGCGCACGGTTTCGAGACGCAGCTCTGCGCCGCCCGCGAGCGCGATCAGCGAGAGCGCGAGCGTGTTCACCGGCGACAGCTGGGTCACCGTATGGTGATCGACCAAGTGCAAGATGTGCGGTCCACCAATGATGCCGGCCAAGAGGTAGCCAGACAGATGCGGTAAACCGATGGTCTCGAGTAACTCACTCATCAACGTGCCGGCAAGCAGCAAGAAGCCGACCGCCGTCACCGTGCCCAGGTGGGTTTCGAGCTCGGGGGTGACGCGCGTGACCCCGTACAGAACGCCGAACGTGACCAACAGCGAAACGGCCTGGATGGCGCGCGTCGCGGTCGTTTTTTTGGGTCCGCCGTGCCCGCTCATACTCGACTCGGCAACGACGATTCCGCGCGTGCGGGCGGGGGCTCCGGGTTGATCTCACCGGCTTGCGTCAGGGCGCGCCGCAAGGACGCCGGGCCCAGCAATTCACCGAACAGCACGCCGATGTACGCGAGCAAGAGCAGCGTGTCTGCCACCACACCAGGATGGCGAAGGCCGAAAGCCAACGCCACCGCCAGGGCCAGTGCGCCGCTCGAGAGCATGCTGGCGCCGAACTCCAGAGCGCTGCCACGGACCGGTTTGATCGCGAGCGAAAGCGCGGAGCCGCACGCGACTCGCGCGAGAAGCTTCGTCGCCAGCGCCAGTGCCACGAACACGAGCAGCGGGATCGGCAGCACGACGTTGACGTTTGCCCCAGCCAAGAGCAGCACCGGCAGCAACACGGGCTTCTCGGTGGGAGTGACCATGGCCTTGATGTCGTCGCGATGACGGGACACGAGCGCGAGCGTGAGCCCCATGGCGAAGGTGGTGCTGATCGGCGACAAATTGAGCCGCGCGGCAGCGCCAGTGCCGAGCAATGACGTGCCCAGCAAGATGCCCCAGCTTTCGTCACGCCGGAACTCGCGACCGAGCAGCAAGCTGGCAGTGCCGCCGAGCACCACGCCCAAGCCGAGCGAGACCAGCACGCGCTGCCACACGGAAAACGCAGGCAGCGCCGCGCCCGGCAACCAGGCGCACACGACCGACAGCGAAATCGCAGCAAAGAGCGCGCTGGCGCGCGCGGTGTCCGCGGCCAAATCGGCCAGCGGTCCGCGCGCGCCGTAGCGTTCCACGACCCAGCGCACGCTGTGGCGGGTGGTCTCCGAGCAGACGATTCCCGCCGTCGCGGCCAGCGCGATCACCTCCCCGCGGGGCAAGGGCGAAAAGTGACTCGCGCTGAAGAAAACGATCGCGGACACCGCGGCGCTGGTGAAGGCAGACATGGCGATCCCGAGCGCCATGCGCGGCACGGGCACGCGCCGCTGTCCGACTCGCAAATAGCTCACGCCGAGCACCAGGCCGAGCCAGCTGACTCCGACCAACACCACCGGCTCGAACGCTTCGACCAGGGAATGGTTCACGAACGACAGGACTTGTGGGCCGAGCACGAAGCCGAGCACCAGGTATTCGGCGCCCGAGGCCAGACCGAAGCCACGGATGGCGCGACCGCCTACCAAGATGGTGCCCACGTAGGACAGCACCAGGAGGCCGAGCAAAAACGCGATGCCGTTCACTTGACCACCACGCTCGAGCGGCCGAGAGCGATGCCGGCCGACGCCAATTCTGCGAGCGCGGTTTGCGCCATCGCCTGCCGAGCATCGAGCGAATCGCACAAAGCGCTGAGCCGATAGACGGCTCCGTCGACGTCGAAGCCGAGCAGATCCAGACGCGCGTCCTGGCCGCACTTCGTGCCGACCTCGATCAGGATTTCACGCACGCGATCCTGAGCGGCGCTGGCCGCCACCGCGACATCGACGCTCAGCCGAGGGCGCATGCCGAGCACACGCAGCGGCCGGACCAAGGAAAGCAAGTGCGGAACACGGGTTTCGACGCGGTGTGCGTCGAGCAACCGCACCTCGAGCAGGTTGATGGCGGAGATGCGCGCGATCATCCCGCCCATCTCCGCGAATTCGCCGAGCCGCAGCCGGCGCCCGAAGAGCACGGACACGCCGACGACCCCGGACGCCAGCAACGGCGTGCTGGCGAGGCCCAGCGCCACCAAAATCACTGCCCCCGAACGACCGAGCGACCCGTTGGCGTCACCGGTCACGATGGGCCCAGCAAAAACCAGCGCGGTCACCACCAGCGCCGAGCGCACGAGCACGCTGGTCGGCACGGCGAGATCTGCCGGCAACCAGGAGAGCGGCGTTTCGCCGCGAGCCACGCTGGCGAAGAACAAACCAACGAAGCGAACCAGGACGAACACCGCCAAGCTGGCAATGACGGCGACCAGCAACAGCGGCAGCGCGCCGGCGAAGCGCTCCATCAACTGCGAGACCGGCAGGACCACGAAGCCGGTCAAGCGCTGCGTGTAGTTGCGCGTGGCGTCGAACAAAGACAGCGCCACGACCAGCCACGAGTAGGCGATCACGGCTTGCCCGAGCCACTTGCCGAGGCTGACCGCCATCACCGCGCTGCTGCGCAGCGTGGCGGGGCTCACGAACTCGATATTCTGTACCTTGATCGACAAATCGCGATCGGAGCGAGCGTCCAGATACTCCCGACCGCGCTCGGCAAATTCACCCAATTTGCGGATCAGGTAGAACGCGATCAAGCCGAAGAAGACGAGCAGCGAGATGGAGACCACGCTCTTGGCGACCGCCGCTCGCCGGTCTTCGGAATCGAGCGCTTCACGAATCTTGGCGCTGATACTCGCCGCGTAGACGTCGAGCGAGGACTCGCCGGCGGCGTGGGCGTCGTCTTCACTCAGCTCGACGATCGGGATTTGGCCGATGCGAATGACCACCAGCGAGCCTTCGACTTGGCGCGTGACGGGGGCCGATTTGACCGCCTTGAAGGCGCGCTGCAGCGCCTCGCTCGCCTCGCGCGCGCGGGCCTCCGCGGATTTGTTGCCGTAGCCCACGAGCAACGGGAACACCGGCGCGTCGGCCAAGCGCACGACCGCAGGAGCAGAGGATGCTGAGGTCGAGGCGCTCGCAGAAGGCGCCGGGGCGTTGCTCGAATGAGGCGCCACGGGGGCAGCACTCGCACTGGGCGGCGCGCTGGCCTCCGGGGCTTTGGGCGGCGGCGCGACGGGTGCAGGGGCAGGCGGCGGCGCAGCGGGCTCGGCCTCCGGCTCGGGAGCAGGAGCGGGCGCCGAAGCGGCCGCAGGCGGAGCGGTAGACGTCGAGGCGCTGGCCGACGCGGAGGGGGCTGGAGTCGCAGACGCCGCCGCGGAAGGCGCGAGCGCGGCAGGCGCCGAATGCGGTGCACGTGACTGGGGAGCTGGAGCGACCGTTGCGGAGACCGCGGCAGAAGCGCTGCCTGGCGCCGATTGCGCCGACAGCCGTGCCGGGCTGACGATGCCAATGGCAACCAAGCAAACGGGCAGGAACCAATGCCCCCAGACTCGCGCCGACGTAGACGAACTAACGGAATATCTCACGCTGGGACGGAGAGCTTCGGACACTGGATTGTCAACTGCAAGCACAATCCAGCGCGGAGAGTAGGCCGAGAATACGCGGCGAGTACGCGCCTGGTTCCCAGCACCCCACATCGACGCAGTCGACGTGGGCAACCGTGGCCAAAAGTCCGCACCGAGGGTAGCTTACGCGGCTCGATGACGAGCACGAGCACGACGACTCAGCACCCGGACCGCGTGGTCCTACATATCGCGGGCAATGACCGCCCGGGCGTCACAGCGCGCTTGGCAGCGGTGATCGCGGAAGACGAGAGCGCGCAGCTCATCGACATCGGCCAGTTCGTGCTGCACGGCTACCTGATGCTGTCGGCGATCGTCGATATTCCGAGGCACTCGAACGCGCTCCGAAAATTGCTGTTCGCAGCCACGGACATGGGGCTCAGGTTCGAGGCCACGCCCTTCTTGAGCGCGTCGGAACACGCCACGCCGGGCGACGTGAACTCGCTCGCCATCACCGTGCTCGGCCCATTGCGTAGTGGCGTGGCCACGGCGTCGATCGCGAAGTTCACGGCCGAGCGCGCGATGAACATCCGCGAAATCCGCTCGCTGAGCGAGCATGAGCTGGACGATGGCCTCGAGCTGATCGTGGATTTGCCCCCGGGCACCGCTCTGAGCGCGCTCGAGCTGAGTGAAATCCGCGGCCAACTGTTGCGTTTGGGCATGGAGCTCGGCGTGGATTTGGCCGTTCAGCGTGACGACGTTTTCCGGCGCAGCAAGCGCTTGGTCTGCATGGACGTGGATTCCACGTTCGTGAAAGGCGAATTCATCGACGAGTTGGCCGAGCTGGCCGGCTGCAAGGACCAGGTCGCGGGCATCACCGCCCGGGCCATGCGCGGTGAAATCGACTTCAAGCAAGCTCTGGCCGAGCGAGTGAAGCTGCTGGAAGGCCTGCCCTTCGAACGCGCTCGCTCGCTGATCGAGCGCTTCGAGCTGACCCCCGGCGCCGATCGCTTCGTGAAGATTCTGAAGAGCCTCGGCTTCCGCGTCGGGCTCGTGAGCGGCGGATTCACCTTCTTCGTCGATGAGCTATCGGCTCGCTTCGGGCTCGATTTCGCATTTGCCAACGAGCTCGAAGTCGAAGCCGGAAAGCTCACGGGCCGCGTGCGTGGCACGATCGTCGACGGTGAACGCAAGGCCCAAGTGCTGAAGGAAATGGCGCACCTGCACGGCTGCCGGCTCGAGCAGACCGTAGCCATCGGCGACGGCGCAAACGACGTCTACATGCTGCAAACCGCAGGCCTCGGCATCGCCTTTCGTGCCAAGCCGAAGTTGCAAGAGGTCGCCGACATGAGCCTGAATCATCACGAGCGGCTGGACACGCTGCTCTACCTGATGGGCTTCAATGCGCGCGATTTGCGGCTGGCCTGACGAGCCTCCGCTACGAGCGCATACTGCTGCTGAAACAGTGCGGCGCCTGCTCGGCCCGCGGCCGCCAGGCGCGAAAGCTGCTCACCTGGAGTGCCTTTTGATCAAAATCTGGGGCTCGGACGGGATCGGAATCGAAGTGCGCGGCGGATGCTGGACTTCTTTGCTTTCCAACTCGGGCAGCGTTTCGCCCGGCGCAAAGAGCACGACGCAGTTTCTTCCGCCGCGCTTGGCGGCATAGAGCGCAACGTCTGCGCGGCGCACGAGCTCTTGCTGGGTCTCTTCGATTTGCCGCGGATCGAACACGGTGGCCCCGATGCTGATCGTGACCCGCTGCGGGCCCGGTGACGGCGGAACCATTTCCTCGACGGACTGGCGCAGGCGTTCGGCCACCAAACGCGCCGATTCGACCGCTGCCCCGGCGACGATGGCCACGAACTCTTCTCCGCCGTAACGGCCGATCGCATCGCCCGGACGCAGGCCACATCGGATTACGTTCGCCACCGAGATCAGCACGCGATCTCCGCAGTCGTGCCCGAAGCGGTCGTTGACCTGCTTGAAGTGATCGATGTCGATGAACAGCACGCCGAAGCGCTCGCGCAATTGGCAGCGCTGGCGCACGGCCGACTCGAGCGAGCGCCGATTGAGCACGTTCGTGAGCGGGTCGATCTGCGCGTCGCGACGCAAGCTGTCGCGCTCGTCGCGCACGCGCTCGAGCGTGTCGTAGAAACGCTTGTTCCTGAGCTGAACACGGATGCGCGCGCGCAGCTCGAGCTCGCGAATCGGGTGCACCATGAAGTCGTCGGCACCGGCGAGTAGGCCGCGCTCGACGCTCTGCTCGTTGGCATCGTCGCCCAAGAGCAACACCGGGTAGTGGCGCCGCGGGTCGCTTTCGCGCAGCTCACCGCACAGCTCGAGACCGCTGCCGCTCGGCAGGGCCACGGCGAGCAAGATCAAATCCGGCTCGTAGTCCGCCACCAGCTGCAGTGCCTCGTCCCCCTCCGGCAGGTACACGGCCTCGAAGCCTTCCGAGTCCAGCATGCGCCGAACCAGCGCCTGACGCTGTTCGTTCGGATCCACGACCAGGATGCGCCCCGGCCGTTGGGCGATCGGCGGATTGATCGAGACCCGCAGGGGCTCTGGCAACGGATAGGAAATCATGAGCTGGACGCCGCGGGCACTCCTGCAAAAACACTAACGGACCGATTCGCTCTCCCCTAAGCGCGGTGCTCAAATTGGGGTGTCACGCCCCCAATCGCTCCAGGAACCCGCGCCTCGCGTGCGAAGGCGTCGCCGATCGAGCGTTCTTGCCAGGGCTCGCCTTGGACGAGGCGAAGGGCTCGGGTCGTTACTGCGTGCGCGTCGCCCGTGACAGAGGGAGCGCAGTTCCCGCGAGATCGCTCGTGCCCGGAGCGCACTCGCTGCCGAGCGGCCGATTTAGAAGTCGAGCTCAGAGCTCGACTCAGTGACCGTGACCGCCGTGGCCGTGACCGCCGTGGCCGTGACCGCCGTGCTCGTCCTTCGGAGCCACGTACTCGGCCGGTTTGGTGCTGCCTTCGCCCCAAAAGTACTTCTCGAGCTCGGTCATCCAAATGCGCTGGCCCTGCTCGCTGGTGACGTCCAAGCGGTATTCGTTGATCAACATCTTGGAGTGTTCGAGCCACTGCCGCCAAGCCGTCTTGGATACGGTCTCGAAGACCTTCTGCCCGAGCTCACCTTTGAACGGCGGCTTCTCGAGACCCTCGGACTCCTGACCAAGCTTGATGCAGTGCACGGTTCGCGACATGGGACGCGCAATCTTGCCGCGTGCCGCTCGCCCGTCAACCGGGAAGCGCCTGCTTTGGGTATGGCTGCTCGACCGTGAGCAAGAAAGGCACACTCCCGCGATAGAACCGGCCGCTGATCTCACTCGCTTGACGACTGCGCGCGGCGAGCACGATCCCCACCACCGCTGCGACCGAAGTCGCCTTCTGACCCGCGGCTTCGGTCAGCACGTCGCCGTCTTGCAAGCCGATCCCGAGCCCCGAGACACCGCTCAGCAAGAGGCCCGCCGGGCGCTCCGCGCTGGCTTGGACGAACACGGCCTGCGGCATGGCGCGGCGGGCAGCGAGAGCCAAAACCTGGGCGGAAGTGACGCGAATCCCCTGCTTCGGCACGGGTCGCGCACGCGGCGTCGCTCCCGAGCGCTTGGCGGCGAACGCCGCGCTCTGCAAGTTCGGCCTTTCGTCGAACGAAGGCTCGAACTCGGCGGACTGTCCGCTCCCCGTTTCGCCGGCCCGAGCGGGTAACGCGGCGACGGTCGCGCTCAGGCGACCCGCAATGCGATCTGCGAGGCTGTCGGCGTAAGCGCTGGCACATGCCTTGATGGCGAACGCAGGCAGGATCGAGCCGAGCAACGCGAGCGCCAGCGCCAGCGAGCGGCGCCCCCGCACAGCGTCAACGGATAACCAAGCGAACGCTCCAGACACGCGGCTAAGATAACATGGGCCCACTCTAAGTGCGCAGGCGCCAATTTCCGGGGAAGGTGCGGCCGATCTCGTCGCAGGTGGGGTCGGTCACAATCAACTCCGGCTTCGCGTCACGACAGTACAGGATGCTGTTCTGCCGAAATGTACGCCCGAAGTTCAACGCTTCGTCGCGCTCGATACCATGCACCAGCCAGGCGGGTTCGCGCCAAACCCCTTCCGGCTCTTCATCGTAGCCGACGCAATGCTCGACGCGGTAACAACCGAGCACCAAGAGATCCCGCATCACCTGATGTCGCCCGTCGTTCACCCGCCGCGGGAGCAGCATCGAGCGCGGATTGTACGCTGTCAGGAGCGCAAACTTGGATCGGAGCAACGGAGGCAACGACTGGATATCTTTGACGATTTCACCGTCCATCGAGACGCGGAGCAAGCCCCCGTCGCTGGGCAGCTCGTAAACGGTCGCAAAGTATGCGCGGAGCAGGTTCTGGTCCAAAGCGTCGGGGATGTAGCACGGCTCGGCGGCTTACGAAATCTGGCTCACCGTTTGAACCGATACCCGACGCCGCGCACCGTCAGTAGGTGCTCGGGTTCGGCCGGATCGGTCTCCAACTTGGTCCGCAACTGAAGCAGGAAATTGTCGATCGTGCGCAGTGTCCCGTGGTGCCCGGCGCCCCAGACGCGGGTCAGAATGTCTTCCCGAGTCAGCACCCGGTTGGATGCATCGACCAGGCACCAGAGCACGTCGAATTCGGTGGCCGTGAGCGGAACGAGCTCGCCCCCCTTCAGCACTTGGCGCAGCCCGGAGTCGATCTGCAAGTCGCCGGCGCGAACGACTTGCTCCGGGGCTTGGCGCGCGATGCCATCCCGACGCAAGACCGCCTTCACGCGCGCGAGGAGCTCCGCCAAGCTGAAGGGCTTGGTGATGTAGTCCTCCGCCCCGAGCTCGAGCCCCATCACTTTGTCCATCTCGGCGCCGCGCGCGCTGAGCATCACGACCGGGACATGATTGCCCTGACCGCGGATGGCCTTCACCACTTCGAGCCCGTTCATTTTCGGCAACATGACGTCCAAAATGACCAGATCTACCTGCGCCGAGACCGCGCGAGCCAGACCGTCTTCGCCGTCCGTAGCGATGCTCACGTCGTAGCCCTCGGCCTCCAGGTTCATCTGCAATCCCAGCGTGATGCTCGGATCGTCTTCAACCACCAATATGTGCCGCTTGCCATTCGCCGCCATCTCGGAGCTCCATCCACTAGCGCTTCCCGGCGCGTAGCACGAGCGAAAATTCGCTGCCTTTGCCGGGGTGACTGACGAGTTCGACTCGACCGCGGTGCGCCTTCATGACGTGCTTCACGATCGCGAGCCCGAGCCCCGACCCCTCCCGTTGGCGCGACAGACGATCGTCCAGGCGATAGAACTTCTGGAAAATCCGCTTGTGCTCGGCAACCGGGATGCCGGCGCCGTTGTCGCGCACGGTGAGCCGCACCTCGCGATCGTCGTAGGTGACGAATACATCTATCTTGACCGGATCCCCGCCGTACTTGTCGGCATTGGTCAGCAGATTGAAGAGCGCGTCGGAGATTGCGCCGCGATCCGCGCTCACCACCAGGGTCTCGGGGGGTAGCTCCACGTTCAGCTCGATCGAGCGCCGCTGACGCACGGTCTCGAATGCCTCTAGCGCAGTGGAAATCACCGATTTGAGATCGGTTTCGCGAAAGATGAATTCGCGTCGACCGCTCTCCATGCGGCCCCAATCGAGCAAGCGATCGATCAGCTCTTGTAGACGAGTGCTCTCACGGGCAAGGCCGTCGATACACTTCTGTTCGGCGATCGGGTCGCCGCGGCGCAGCTCGAGCGTCTCGGTAAACAAGCGGATCGAGGTCAAAGGGGTGCGCAGCTCGTGCGAAACCTTGGACACGAAGTCGCTCTGGAGCAGGGACAGATTTGCCTCGCGTCGCACGAAAACCCAGACCAAGACCACGCCCGTGACCGCCGCACCGCTCAGCGCCATCACCAGAATGCCCATCAATAAGTTGAGCCGCGCCTCACCCAAGAAAATCAGCACCACGCCCGAGGTCAGGAGCAGTGACGACGGAACGACACACAGCGAAACCAGCAAAATGACGATTCGTCGGTAGCCGAGCGGGGTCGTGTCCCGGGAAACCATTGTGCGGCGCCACTATAGGCGGAAATCTGAAACCGCGGGACGCAATGGCAAGCGCCGCCCCGCGTCAGAACGCACTGCTGACCGAGCGCTGACACACGCTTGACGAGCACCAGAGCGACCCCGGGCCGGACCGAACGCCTCGGCGCTTGCGAGGCCGGACTTTCCCGGCGGGTGGTACAAGGGTAAATTCATGTGCTCGTATCTCGGCGCCGCATTGCCGAGTCCGCAACGATGGTCAAACAAGCCCCCAGCGCAGAGCTCGAAGGAGCCGCCTCGATCCCCGCCGCTGGGGACGTCATCGTCGGGAAATACCGGGTGGACTCGGTCCTCGGTTCGGGCGGAATGGGCGTCGTGCTGTGCGCCACGCACCTGACTCTCGGTCAACGGGTCGCGATCAAAGTGCTCACCGTGTCGGCGGAAGACGAGCGACGAGACGAAGCTCGCGAGCGCTTCTTGCGCGAGGGACGCGCCACCGCTGCGATCGTCTCCGACCACGTCGTGCGCGTGTACGACGTCGGCACCCTCGACAGCGGTGCGCCGTTCATGGTCATGGAGCTGCTGCGTGGTCAGGATCTCGCGCGCACCTTGCTGCAGCGCGGGCCGCTGAGCATCGAGCGTGCCTGCGATTGCGTGCGGCAGGCTGCCGAAGCCATCGCGTGCGCGCACGCTCATGGCATCGTACATCGCGATTTGAAGCCATCGAACGTGTTTTTGACCCAACGCAGCGATGGCACCCCGCTGGTCAAGGTGTTGGATTTCGGGATCTCCAAGACCATTGGTTCGGAGCCCGAGCGAGTGACCAGCAACCTGACCGCGGAGCGCAGCGTGTTGGGCACGCCCTTCTACATGTCCCCCGAGCAGGTGCGGGACGTGAAGACCGTCGATCTTCGGACCGATATCTGGTCGCTCGGACTGATCTTGCACGAACTGTTGTCGGGTTCGCCTGCCTTCGAGGGCACGACGCTGCCCGGGGTGTGCGCGTCGATCGCGGC
>DASSMT010000089.1:0-17445 GCA_035688655.1 Polyangiaceae bacterium
GACCTACACGTTGAGCGCCTCTGGCGGGCTGCTGCGTGCGTTCAACGTGAACGTACGTGCGCCGGCGCAGCTCGCCTCGGTGAACGTCGCCGGCACACCGCTCGCGGAGCTCAATAGCGTTTCCGTGCGCAGCGCGCTCGCGCTCACTTGGAACGCAGGGTCGAGTCGCGACTTCGTGTATGTCGAGTTCACGACGCAGGATGGCAGCGCCACCACTCGCTGCACGTTCCGCGACGAAGCCGGCACGGGCACCGTGCCCGCCGCGGCCTTCGTGGGTACGGGGCGCGGAGAGCTCTCGCTGCATCGCTTGCACAGTGAGCCGTTCGTCTCGGGCAGTGTCGACGCTGGTGAAGTGCGCTTCGATTTCGAGCAGAGCGCGAACGTCGAGTTCACCGACTAGTACTTGGTCAGCGTTCCGTGTCGCGCGTCGTGCACCGAGTGTATTTCGTGCCCGGAATGTTCGGGTTCGCACAGCTCGCGGGCTACGACTATTTCAAGCACGTGCGCGCGGGTCTGGAGCAACGCTTCGCGCAAGCGGGGCTCGAAGCCGTCTTCGAGGACGTGCCTGCGCCCCCCACCTCGTCGCTCCGCTACCGTTCGCGCATCTTGGCCGCGACGGTCGCCAAGAGCGCGGGCACTGACACCGGCCCAATCCACCTGATCGGGCACTCCACGGGTGGGCTCGACGTGCGCTTGGTGCTGTCACCCAAGGTGAATCTGGGCGTGGCTCCGGAGCAGCTCGCTTGGCGCGAGCGCGTGGTGAGCGCGGTGACGATCAACACCCCGCACTACGGCACGCCGCTCGCCAGCTACTTTGCCACCGTCTCCGGCACGCGCGTGCTGTACGTGCTGAGCTTGCTCACGGTCGTGTCGCTCACGATCGGCGAACCATCGCTGGCGATCTTCTCGCGCTTGGTCGCGGGCGTGGGCGGCATCGACTCCTTGTTCGGCGGCGACATGAAGGTGTTCAGCCGCGTCACCGACAGCGTGCTGCGCTTCGTCGATCGCGATGGGCGCGGTGAAATTGCGGATTTTCTGAGCAAGGTGCGCATCGATCAGGGCGCGATCATTCAAATCATGCCCGAGGCCATGGATCTGTTCAACGCGGCCACCGTGACCGACACGCGCGTCCGCTATGGCTGCGTGGTGTCCGCGGCTGCGCCCCCGCGAGCGATGCGCTTTGCGCGGCGCATTTGGTCGCCGTACGCAGCGTTCACGGCTGCCATCTACGCCACCTTGTACCAATTCGCCAGCCAAGAGTCCCAAGTCTATCCGTACGCGCGGCCCTCGCAGCGTGAGACCGAATTTCTGCGCGTGGGCATCGATCACGAGATCAGCGCCGAGCACAACGACGGCATCGTGCCCACGCTGAGCATGCTCTGGGGCGAACTCTTGTGGGCCGGCGAGGCCGATCATTTGGACGTGCTCGGCCACTTCCACGACGATCAGAAGCCGAAACTGCACATGGATTGGGTCACCAGCGGCTCCCGCTTCACCCGCCAACGCTTCGGCGCCGTGCTCGACGAAATCGTGAAATTCGCGCTGCGCGACACCCCCACTTGAGCCGTCTTCTTTTATTATGGTCAAGCAACACGTCGCAGAACACCCAGCCTTCGGCGTCGCGGACGAGTGAGAGGGGACTAACCGCCAAGACGAGGGAGCGGGGGGTTCACCCTGAACGACTCCGATCGTCATAGAGAAGGCGTTCCCGCCGAAGTACGCCCCGGCAAACCAAGCCTGTCACCTATCTGCCCAGTCCAGAGTCGTCACCAATCTTCTCGGTTGGAGGCGGCGGCCACTGACGCTTCCGCGATGCGATCTGCCGCTCACGGCGACCCCTAAAAATCTCTGCTCTCCCTCTTCTGGCGTCTTGGCGCCTTGGCGGTTCAAAATCAGGGAGCGGCCTGAGCGCTCAGCCGTCGAAGTCGCGCGCCAGCGGGGTCAGTTTTTGCTGATGATTTTGTATTCGAGGAGGCGGTTTTGGCCGTCGCGTTGGTAGGCGACGCGTAGGGCGTCGGATTTTTTGAGGGACTCGAAGGCGTCGAAGGCCTCCGTGTCGCGCTCGATCGGCAGATCGTTCACGCGGGTCACGACGTCGCCCGGCTTCAGATCGACTCCGCTCCAAAACTCGGTCGGGTTCAACTCGATGATGCTCCAGCCGCGGAATTGGCCGTCGACCAAGCGCGGTTCGACCTGCACGCGCTGCAGAAACGCCCAGAAGCCGCGGTCGATCAGCGCGTTCACGTCCTCACGAAAGAGCGCGCCCTGGGGCGGACGGACCTCGGGTGCCTTCTGCGCGACGGGTGCTTTGGCCGCAGGCTTCGGTGCGACCGGCGGTGCTTCGGGCGAAGCGCCGCAGCCGAGCAACGACAATCCGAGCAGGAGCAGACACGAGCCGCGCATGGTGCGGGCAAATATGGCGCAGGCCCGCGCGAAAGGCCAAAAAGACTGCCTGAAGCGCCGCGGCGCCCCGATCAAAGCCCCTGAAAATAGCCAGAAGCTGCCGAAATGACTGCGTCGAGCAAGCGTTCGGCCACCTCCTTCAGCTCGCCGGCACCGGAGACGTGCAGCACGCGATCTTCCGGGACGAGCTGTTCGGCCCGTGCATAAACCGTGGCCAGGCGCGCTTGGAGCTCACGCTTTTCGAACATTTCTTCCACGCCGCCGCGTGCCCGACGGCGCTCTTCCGCGAGTTCGGCAGGGACGTCGAGCACGATCGTGAGATCGGGCCGGAGCGCTCGAGCATTGAGCTCTCGGATCCACGGGATCGGGTCGGAGCTCGGCTGTGCTGTGAGCGACTGGTAGGCCAAGCTGGACAAGTCGTAGCGATCGCTGATCACGACCGCGCCGCTGCGCAGCGCCGGCAACACGGTCGCAGCCAAGTGATCCATGCGGTCGGCGGCGAACAACAGCGCCATCGTCGACCAATCGAAGTGATGCGGGGTGGTGGCGTCTGTAGCCAGCAAGCGGTGCTGCAGCACTTGGCGAATCAGCGCGCCGATTGGGCCCGAGCTCGGTTCACACGTGAGCACGACTTGCGCCCCGCGGCTCCGGATGGCCGCGGCCAGGAGCTTGGCCTGCGTGGTGCTGCCGCACCCGTCGATGCCCTCCAAGACCACGAACAACCCCGGCAAACGCTCTGAGTCCGAGGCGTGTGAAATCGCTGGGGTACTGGGCATCACACGCAGCTTTGTGCGAATTCTTTCTAGGATGCAATCGGCGCAGGATCTTCGCCCAGCACCACGTTGTCGATCAGGCGCGTCCGACCCATGTAACCGGCCACGGCGAACAGCAGCCGCTCCCCGCCGAGGCCGTCGTCGGCGAGCGGCGCGAGCTCGTCGGCATCGGCAAAGGTCGCGTAATCCAGGCGCAGCCCGCTCGGCAGAAGCTCGCCCGTGGCGACTTCACGCAGCGCGGAGATGCGGCGCTCGCCCCCGTCGAACGCTTTGCTCACGGCGCTCAGCGCACGCGGAATGGCGCGGGCGCGCGCTCGCTCTTCCGGAGTGAGGTACGTGTTGCGCGAGCTGAGCGCGAGGCCGTCTTCGTCGCGCAGCGTGCGCAGACCGACGATCTCGACCGGCAGCAGCAGATCGCGCGTCATGCGTTCGATCACTTTCAGCTGTTGATAGTCCTTGCGACCGAACACGGCCACGCATTCACCGCTGACCGCGAACAGCTTGCTCACGATCGTGGTCACGCCGTCGAAGTGCCCCGGGCGATGCGGGCCGCACAAGGCCGCGGTCAAGCCGCTGACCGTGACGCGCGTGCGCTCGCCCTCGGGGTACATCTCGCTGGTCTCGGGCGCGAACACGTGACGCACGCCCGCCTCCCGGCACAGCTCGAGATCGCGATCGAGATTGCGCGGGTAGCGGGAGAAATCTTCGTTGGGCCCGAATTGCGTGGGATTCACGAAGATGGTCAGCGCCACTTCGGCCGCACGCGAGCGCGCTTCGCTGACGAGCGACAGGTGCCCGGCGTGCAGCGCGCCCATCGTCGGTACGAGCCCGAGCCGCTTGCCCGAGCTGCGCACGGCCTGCGCGGCGCGCCTGAACTCCGAAACGGTGCGATGTAATTCGAGTGTCACGGGTCCTCGCTGGCGGGTCCGTAGCTCGGGGCGGGAGGACCAAGCACCGGCTTGGCGCCCGTGTCGAGCGGCGGCTCTTTCTTTGCCTGAGTGCCAAAGCTGTGCGCCGCGCTCGGGAAGCTGCCGGCTTGCACTTCTTGCACGTAGCTCTGCGTGGCGGCCACGATCTGCTCGCCGAGCTCCGCGAAGTGTTTCACGAACTTCGGCTTCAAGCTCGGGTACATGCCGAGAAAATCGTAGCAAACCAGCACCTGGCCATCGCACGCGGGGCCCGCCCCGATGCCGATGGTCGGGATCGAGATCGATTCGGTGATGCGCTGGCCGAGCTCGCTCGGGATCCCCTCCAGCACGATCGCGTACGCACCCGCCTCGGCGATCGCGCGCGCGTCTGCGAGCACGCGCTCTGCGTCGCTTTCGCCCTTGCCTTGCACGCGGAACCCGCCCATCGCGTGCACCGCTTGCGGCAGCAAACCGACATGACCCATGACCGGGATGCCGGCCGCAACGAGCGCCCGCACGTGCTCTGCAAACGCCTGGCCGCCCTCCAGCTTGACGGCCTCGAAACCGCCGGTCTTGAGCATGTGGCCCGCGCTGTCGAGCGCGCGTTCGAGTGAGGCTTGGTAGCTCATGAACGGCATATCGCCGACCACGTGTGCGCGATGCGCGGCGCGCGCCACCGCTCGGCCGTGATAGCAAATCTCTTCGACCGTGACTGGCAGCGTGTTGGGTAACCCCTGCACGACCATGCCCAGCGAATCGCCGACCAAGAGCACATCCGCGCCACCCTCGTCGAGCAGCCGGGCCATGGTCGCGTCGTAAGCCGTGAGCATGGCGATTTTGGGGCCGCGCTTTTTCCGGGCGAGCAGCGCGGGCGCAGTGATCTTGGTGATCTTGGCGTCGTTCATCCGTTCCTGGCGCAGCCTACCACCTGGCCGAAAGAGTGAAAGAACGCTAAACTCGGTTCTCTTGGTGGCTGTGCCGGTACAGAGCGACTTCCGCAAGGCCTTCCAACGCCTGGCCGAGCGTGTGCATCGCCGGCACGCGAGCCGGCTCGCGCTGACCGGTGCCAGCGTCGGTCTCACGCTCGGTGCGCTGGCGGCGCTCGGGCTGTGGGCGCTGCGCTATGGGGAGTGGCGGCCGGCCGCGGCCGGCCTCGGCGCACTCGGCGCACTCGTCGGCGCGGCGCTCGCCCAGCGCAAGCGGTGGTCGGAGAGCGACGTTGCGCTCTATCTCGACGCACGGCTCGCGAGCCACGAGACCGTCACGACGGCACTCGCGGCGCAGGGCAACGCTGACGGAGAGCCGGCGCTTTCGCACGTGCTGGAGCGAGCCACGAGCGTGCTCGGCAACGCCGACCCGAAGCGCGTGAGGCCCGAGCTCTGGTCGCGAGTTCACGCGCTGTTGCCCGCCGCGCTTTTGGCGATCGTGGTCCTCAGTGTGCTGCCGCTGCCGCCGGCTCCGGTGCCCGCGCCCAGCGCGCCCGGCGTCGAGCGCATTCAGATCCAGAATTTGAAGGGCCTCGAACGCATCGAGGCCCTGGCTCGGCTGCAAGGCCAAAATCCGCAACAAGACGAGCGCCTGAAGAACCTGGCCGAGCAAGCGAAGAAGCTGCGCGAGGCCTTGGCCAAAGGCTTGGAAAAGCGCGAGGCGCTGTCCGAGATCGCCAAGCTGCGCGACGGCATCGCTGCCGAACGCCTGAAGCTCGCCGATCGCCAAAATCGGCCGGGGCTCGACGCAGCGCTGCGCGCGTTCAGCCATCACCCAACCTTGCGCGATGCCCAGAAAGCGCTCGGCAACGGCGATCTGACCGCGTTCGACGAAGAGATGCAGAAGCTCGCCAATCGCGCCGAAAGCAGCGATCGACGAGCTGCGAAAGACGCGCTGGAGGAGGCCGCCAAAGAGGCGCGAGCCAAAGGCGCCCAGGCGCTCGCGGACGCGCTCGACGCGCAGAAGCGCCTGTTCGAACGCCGCATGGCGCATGCCGACGCCTTGCGCGAGCTCGCGCAGAGTCTGAAAGGCAAGCTCTCACCGGAAGCGCTCGAGGATCTGAAAGAGTTCGGCAACTCGGGCAATCCCGAAGCCGAACGCCGCTTGGCGGATGGGCTCGAGCGCGCGCTCGAAGGCCTCACGCCGGAAGAGCGAAAGCGCTTGGCGGAGCGCATGCAGAAACAGCTGGAGGGTGCGGACGGAAACGCCTCACCCATGACCAAGAAGCAGCTCGAAGATTTGGCCAAGCAGCTCGCTAGCCAAGACGGCATCGAGCAGCTCAAAAAACAACTGCAAGAATTGGCCAAGCCCGAGCCCAGTGACGACGCCCAGCGTGAGCAAGGCCTGGGCGACGCCGAACGCGGCGGTGCGGACGCCGAGCGCGGGCTCGGGACCGGGGCCGTGCCCGTGCCGCTCGACGGCGCCGACTCTCCGGGCACGGGGAGCCCGGGGAGCAAGCCAGACCAAGCCGGAAACCCGAGTGGCAATCAAAGCCCGAACGGCGCCGGCGGACCTGGCAGCAAGCACGATTCGGGCACGGGGAACCACCAAGGCGCGACGCCCGAGATTGCCGCCAAAGAACTGCGTTCGAAGGCCGACGCGCGGGTTCAGGCCGGTGCACCGATGCACGGCGCAACCCTCGGGCGTGCCCCGGCTCGGCCGGGTGAAACCGCCAATCAATTGGGCACGGGCAGCTTGGGTGACGCGCAAAAGACCGAAGTCGGTGCGGTCGATCACGCAGACATCCCCGAAGAATATCGAGAGCAGGTGGGGCGCTACTTCGAGCCGTGATTGGGAGTATGCTGGGCTGCCCTCGCCTCCACAAAAGCCCCGATGACGGATCTGCCAGCGCCCACGTTCGAAGCCCGCCTCGCCCAAGCCCGTGAAGTCAGCGCACGCTTGAAGCGCGCCCTCGCCAGCGTGATCGTCGGCCAAGACGCGGTAGTCGAGCAAGTGCTTTGGGGGCTGATTGCCGGCGGCCACGTGCTCTTGGAGGGCAATCCCGGTCTGGGCAAGACTCTGCTCGTGCGCACGCTCGCCTCGTGTTTGGATCTGCGCTTCTCGCGCATTCAATTCACGCCCGATTTACTGCCGAGCGACGTCACCGGCACGAACGTACTGGTGATGGACGGCAGCAGCCAGGGCAGCCGAGGTCGCTTCGAGCTGCACCGCGGTCCAATCTTCGGTCAGGTGGTATTGGCAGACGAAATCAACCGCGCCACGCCCAAGACCCAGAGCGCGCTCTTGGAGGCCATGCAAGAGCACGCCGTGACCATCGCCGGTACGCGCCACGCGCTCGACGAGCCGTTTTTCGTGCTGGCGACCGAGAACCCCATCGAAATGGAGGGCACTTATCCGCTGCCCGAGGCCCAGCTCGATCGCTTCTTGTTGAAGATCTCGGTACCGGCGCCAAGTGAGGACGAGCTGACCGAGATCCTGGCCCGCACCACCGGTAAGCCGAGCTCGGAGCCCGAGCGCGTGCTGACGCGCCAAGACGTGCGCGAGTTACAAGCCCTGTGTCGCGAAGTGGCCGTCGCCGAGCCGGTGCTGCGCTACGCAGCACGGCTGGTCAATGCCAGCGCGCCGGACGCCGCGGACGCGCCGGAGTTGGTCCGTCGAGCAGTGCGCTACGGCGCGGGCGTGCGCGGCGCGCAATCACTCGTGCTGGCCGCCAAGGCCGTGGCCTTGCTCGAAGGCCGCGCTCACGTTTCATTCGCGGATTTGCAGCGCACGGCGGCGCCGGTGTTGCGCCACCGCATCTTGCTCAGCTTCGAGGGCGAAGCCGATGGCGTGTCCTGCGACCAAATCGTGCGTGAGCTGCTCTCGGGTGTGCCGAGCCGTCCCGCGGCCGTCGAGCGCGCGGTGCAAGGGGTGTAACTCGGTGCGCCAGCTCGTTCGCCTTGCGTCGTTGCTTTGCGCGTTGCTCTGCTCGTTGCTCGGACCGCGCTCCGCCCATGCCGTCGGCCCGCTTTCGCTGGAAGCAGTGCCGATCTTGGGAGCCAATAGTCCATCGGTCGACGGCTGGGGCGAGATCTACGTTCGGCTGGAAAATAGCGGCCCCGCGCAGTTGAGCGGAAACGTCGAGCTGCGCGCCGCGTCGGTCGGCCGAGCCGCAGCTCGCAGCGTGTCGCGAGCCCCGTTTTCGATTGCACCCAAGGGCCGAGTCAACTTGCTCTTGCCGAGTCACAACCTGCTTCGCGTCGGCGAAGCCAAAGTGGTGGCCGTCGACGCGCAGGGCGAAGCACTGAGCGAGGCGCCCTTGCCGCTGCCGCGCACGCTCGATCCGCTGCTCTTCGACTTGCACAGTCCGAGCCGCATCTCGGGCGCGCTCAATACGCAGCCGATGCCGATTCGAAAGCGCGCAAACTACCTCTATTACGGTAGCTCGACGCTGTCCGTGACCTCACCGCAAATCAACGCGACTACCGGTGAGCTGGTATTGCCGGACTTGGCCGCGGGCTATGCCAGCGCGACTTTGGTCTTGGCCTCCGGGCGCACCATTTCGAGCTTGGCTCAGCCGGCGCTCGACGCCTTGTTCGCCTGGGTGCTCTCCGGCGGGGCCCTGGCCTTGGTCGTCGATCGGCCGGAAGATCTGCACAGCGCGTGGCTGGAGGCCCTGGCTGGCGGTCATGTGCAGACCTGCGCCGCGGCCCGCAGTCTCTCGCAGACGACACAGTTCGCGGTCCCAGTCGAAAATACGGGCCGAGGCTCGTTCGCCGGCCCGACCAAGGTCGCGCTCGCCTCGGCCAAACCCTCGCCTGAGCTGGCCGCTACCTTCTTCGGTTTGACCGGTGCCAACCTGCGGGTGAGCCCATGGGGCGAGAGCACGAGCTACGGTCTCGGTGAAGTGCACTTCCTCGCCTTCAATCCGAACAGCGAGCTCGCGGCCGGCGACCCTTGGCTGAGGCTCGAGCTGATCGATCTGGTGCGGCACGCCTGGGAGCGCGCGAGCGCGGTCGCCTTGCCCCACGGGCAGGCCTCGCTCGACGAACCGCGCGCGGAAAACGTGCGCCGCGTGCTCGATCCGAACGAGGGCACGCGCTGGACCGTGGTGGTCTCCACGTTGCTGCTGTTGATCTACGCGGCACTGGCGGGGCCGCTCAATTTCTACCTCGCGCAGCGCAGGGGGCGCCCTTTGCGCGCTCTCTTGTACCTACCGGTCTGGGCGGGGCTCGCGCTGGCCAGCATCGTGTTGCTCGGGATCTTGGGCAAAGGGCTGACTGGCCGAGCGCGACATTTGACTTTGATCGAGGCAGGTGCCGGCATGGCGCGCGCGTCGATCACGCGCTTTCGCGGCTTGTACGGCGCACGCGCGGACGACATCACCGTGCGCGCGGCACGCGGCAGCGTGCTCGACGTGATCGGCGAAGCCGAAGACACGACGCGCGATCTGCTGATGGACCGCGACGGGCTGCGTCTGGAACGGCTGCGTGAAAAGCCGTGGCAGGTGCAGGTCGTCCGCGAGGACGGCTTCACCAATCTGGGGGCCGGGGTCAGCCTGGTCCGAGCCGCCAACGGCGAATTGATGATCAAAAACCGCTGCGCGCGCGATCTGCTGGCCGTCGTCGTGAACGCGCCTGGACAAGGCCTGAGCTATTTTCCGAAGCTCAGCGACGGCGAGACCGTCAGCCTGCATCAAGGCCGTTCGCTCGGCCCGGCGCCCGCGAGCTCCTCATCCGGCATGCGGGCGCTGTCGGTGGCAAGCTTCCGTGATCCGGTGGAAGCGCGAGCCAAGGGCGCGGGCGCGGCCTGGGATGCGCTCGAAGCGCTGACCAATTCCGAGGCGGATTGGTGGCCCGAAGACGTCCCGGTCTTGATCGCCGAGCTCGAAGGCGGCGAAGGGCGCACTCAGGATTCGGGGTTGCGCTTGGATCTGGACCGCGTGCTCTTGCGCGTCGTCGGCTACGGAGGCGTGCCATGAGCGCGCCAGTGCCGGCCATTCGCGTGCGCCACTTGTGGCATCGCTTCGGCAACTTCGATGTCTTGCGCGACGTCAGCTTCGAGGTCGCCCAGGGCGAGATCTTCGGCTTCATCGGCCCGAACGGCGCGGGCAAGACGACCACCATCCGCGTCATCGCTACCTTGCTCGAACCGCTGTCCGGCCGCGTGGAGGTAGACGGCATCGACGTCGCGTTGGAGCCCGAGCGGGTGCGACGCGTGATCGGTTACATGCCCGACCACGCGGGCGTGTACGAGCGCATCACGATCCGAGAGTTCCTGGAGTTCTTCGCGGACGCTTACGCGGTGCCCGATCGCTCGGTGGTGGCCACGGTGATCGAGCTGACCGAGCTCGGAAAATTGCAGGATCGTTTGGTCGCCGACCTGAGCAAGGGCATGAAGCAGCGCCTACAGATCGCGCGCATCTTGCTGCACGACCCCAAAGTGCTGGTGCTCGACGAGCCGGCCTCGGATCTCGATCCGCGCGCGCGCATCGAAGTTCGCGATTTGCTGCTCGAGCTGCGCGACCTGGGCAAGACCATCTTCCTCTCCAGCCACATCCTCACGGAGCTGAGCGACGTGTGCACCTCGATCGGGATTCTGGAGCGTGGATCATTGGTCGTAGCAGGTCCGATCGGCGAGATTGCCGAGCGCCTCGCGGCGCGCAACGCACCCGTCGGCGAAGATGGGCAGCGCCTGATCCCGCCGCCGCAAGTGCCGTTTCGACCGGCTGCCGCGGCTGATCCGGCAGCCGCGCAAGAGCCGGCGACCAGCGCCGTGACGGCCGTCGAAACCGCTGGCGGCGTGGCCGTACCGCAAACTGCGCGCCGGCGCTTGCGCCTGCGGGTCATTGGCGATTCGCGCCCGGTCGTACCGCTGATCGCGGGTGGCGGCGGCGTGCTCGGCGTCGAGCCGGGCCCGGGCGGACAGCTCACCGTGCACTACGTGGGGGACGAGCGCTTCGTCGCCGAAGTCGTTCGCCATCTGGTTTCGCGCGGGGTGGGCGTGGTCGGCGTCGAGCCCGAACGCAATGAGCTCGAGCGGATCTTCCTCGAGGTCACGCGAGGCGATCTGCAATGACAACCGACGCTGGCTCGCCCAGCCTCCCCCCGCCCGCATCCGGAACACTCCCGCCGCGGTCGGTCCAGGCGCTGTGGGCGCGCCTCTTGGGAGAACCCAACCCGGTTTGGATGCGCGAGCTGAAGCAAGCCGCGCGCCTGCAGCGAACACCGATCATCTTGGCGGTGGTCACGGGCATGATGACCCTGCTGATCTGCTCGGTGGGCGGCGTCGCCAGCACCACCGCCGAGCCGGCCAAGGTGGGTGTGGGGATCTTCCACACCTTCTTCTCCTTGGCGTATGCGGTCGTCACTTGGGTGGGCCCTGCGGTGGCCGCCAACACCGTCGCGGGCGAACGCAGTGGCCGCACCTGGGAGGCGTTGCAGCTCACGGGGCTCGGCCCGCGGCGCATCGCTCGCGGCAAGTTCCTGGCCGCATATACCTATATTTGTCTGTACGTCGTGATGCTCGCACCGGTTGGCGCGCTGCCGTTCTTGTTCGGCGGCGTCACCGCCACGGAGGTGCTGCTCGCGTTTCTGCTGCTGTTCGGGATCGCCGCGCTTTCGGTGGCCTTCGGTCTTTCGGTGAGCGCCAAATTCCAAAGCCCTGCCGCCGCGATCATCGTCACGTTGCTGGTCGCCCTGCCGGTGTCACTCGGCGTTTATGGCGGCGCTGGCGTGGGTCTGTCGTATGCCGCGCACGATCAGTGGGCCGGCGTGCCTGGCGGACCCCCGGTCTGGCTACCGACCGCTTACGTGCGGGCCGACTTCGGCCTGCCCTATTGCGTGTTTTTGCTCTTGCTGCCTGCGCTCACCACGCTCATTCCGGCCTGGTTGTTCTACGAGTCGGCGGTGGCAAACATGGGTTCACCGAGCGACGACCGCTCGACGCGGCTGCGCGTCTGGTTTTTGACGACCATGCCGGCGCTCACGGCCGCGTCGGCGCTGATCACTTGGCTCTCGCGCGATCTCTCGTGGGTCTATGCCTCGGGAGGGATGCTCTGGGTCTTTGGCTGCTTCGGGGCATTTTTGTTTTCCGGCGAGCCGCTCGCGCCGTCACTTCGGGTGCTCACCGACTGGCAGCGGCGCGGTACCTCGGCGCTGGTTCGAAGCCTCGGACCCGGGATCTTGCGCGCTTGCTTGCTGCTGCTCTTGCTCACGGCCGGTGGCCTGGTCGAAAACGCGGGGGTCGGCTTGCTCAAGGCGAAATCGGCCGCCGATCGCGACGCCTTGCTGGCGTTTCATGGTTACGCGTTGGCCTTCTTCGGCTTCGTCGTGGGCTTCACGGCCTGGGCGCGCGCGCGCGCGGTCAGCGCTGGAACCCCGCGCTTGCTGCTGGCAACCTCGCTGTTCTTCGCCTTCGTGGGACCCTGGATCGCCATGGCCGTGGCCGGAGTCATCACGAGCCAACACGATCGTGCGATGCTCATGGCCAGCCCTTCACCGAGCTTCGCGGTCACCATGGCCCAAGCTGCCGCCACTTCGGCCCCGGACGCGGGGCTGATCCTGGCCACGGGCTCGGCCTGCGCTGCAGCCTGGGCGCTGATCGGCGTCGGCTTGTTCGCCGTGGCCGGAGCGCGAGTTCGGACGCGACTTTCAGCCGAAGACGCCGCGCGAACGACCCTCCAGCGTGCTTTCGAACAGGAAGATGCGGCGCTCCGAGCGAGGTCCGCACCACCCGTCAGCGAGGCTTGAGGCGTGTCCGACCCGCGCAGCTTGCTCGACCCCGCCTTCGTCCGTGAGCTCGAGGCGCTGCGTCGCAGGCTATCAGTGACGGTGCAAAGTGGCGGCGCCGGCGAGCGCGCGTCGCGCCGACGGGGAAGCTCGGCCGAGTTTCAAGATCACCGCCCGTACGCGCCCGGAGACGACCTCCGGCGCGTCGATTGGGCCGCGTTTGCGCGCACGGGTGAGCCCGTTTTGAAGCTGTTTCGAGCGGAAGAAGACAGCGTGTTGCGGCTCCTGCTGGACGCTTCCGGCTCGCTCGCTTTCGGCTCGCCCCAGAAGTTCGAGGTGGCGCGCCGGGTGGCCGCCGCGATTGGGTATCTGGCGCTGGCCAATGGTCAACGCGTTCAAGTCCTGGTCGCGCGACAACCGGCTCAGTCGAGTCCGCGAGGTCTGGAACGAGTCGGAGCCCCCCGGCGCGGGCGAGACGCGCTGGCGGCCTTGCT
This sequence comes from Polyangiaceae bacterium, assembly GCA_035688655.1. GTDB lineage: Bacteria > Myxococcota_A > Polyangia > Polyangiales > Polyangiaceae > PMG-095. Next base: position 13,236 of record DASSMT010000089.1, read on the forward strand.
ACGCGACCTCAGCGAGCCACGGGCGGGCGGCGCCGCGAGCCTGTCCCGCGCCATCGAGCAAACGCTGCAGCTGGCAGCACGCCCGGGTCTGCTGGTCGTCGTGAGTGACTTCCTGGACCCCGGAATGGTTACTAAAGCGCTCGGGCACGGAAGCGCGCTCGGACACCAGGTGGCCCTGATTCAAGTCCTCGCCCGCGAAGAAGTCGAGCCGAGCTACGACGGCGATTATGCCTTGGTCGACAGCGAGACCGGCAGTGAAGTCGAGCTCAGCATGGATGCTGCCGCCGTGGACGCCTACGTCGCGCGCCTGGCGGGGTTGGTCGACGAGCTCCGCGCGTGGTCCCGCAAGCACCGCGCAAGCTTCGTCCGAATGACCAACGACGAAGCACTGGAAGGCGCCGTGCGCCGCTTCGTTTCCCGAGCAGTCGACTGAGAAACCGGCTGATTTACGCCGATTCGTCGTTCAATCGACCGCGGATCAAAAAAAAGCGAGCGAGCCACGAGCGCCACCGACTCCGCTGACGCGAGGGCGGTGGCGCTCGTGTTCACTCGGAATCATCACGCCTTTTTGGCGCGCTTCTTCTTGGCCTTCTTGGCAGGCTTGGCCATCGGCATTGCTTCGGGAGCTGCTGCCTTGGAGGCCTTCTTCTTGGCCTTCTTCTTGGCTTTCTTCTTCGCCTTCTTCTTGGCGGGCGCGGCTACAGCCGGTGCGGGTGCAGCTTTCTTCGCGCTCTTCTTCTTCTTTTTGGCGGCCATTGATCCGTCCTCTTATTTTTTGATTGCGCAACACTTGCGAGCGCAATGCTCAACACTTTGCAATCCATGTGCATGCGCCGTCAAGAAGCTCGTTGCTGATCGCGATTGATTGTTTCGTCGCTCGCACTCTCGGACCCTCACGACAAGCCACCGCAGCGACCGCAACGTCGCTCGATCGCGCCTTCCCGGACGCGGCATCGCACGACCGCGCAATCCCCTGTAGACTCGAAAGTCGATGGCTGACGTGAGCTCCGAGGGACGTGAAAGCGAGCTGCGCAAGGAAGCGCTACGGGTCTATCGAAGGTACATGTTGGAGGTCGTGGAGGGCTTCACACTGTGCCCCTGGGCGGCCGCCGCACGGCGCGAAGGGCACGTCGTGGAAGCCGTGATTTTGGCTGAAAATCAGGCTGATCCGCGACAATCGTTAACGCTTTTGGACAGCCTCGCAGCAAAGCCCGAGACCGATATCGCACTCTTCATCTATCCCGATCTGGAGCTCGACCGACTCGGCTTCGAGAGCTTCGTCCGGACGTTGCGCGAGCGGGATGCGGCACGCCACGAACTGGGGATGATCCCGTTCGCGATGGCAGCCTTCCACCCCGACGCCCAGCCCGACCCGAGCGAGCCCGAACGGCTCATCCCGTTTCTGCGCCGGACCCCCGATCCGACAGTCCAGGTCGTGCGGCGCACCGCGCTCGATCGCGTCCGCGGCAACAGCCAGGAGGGCACCTCGTTCTTCGACCTCCAGAACCTGGGGGCCATGCCATTGCCGCAAAAGGAGCCTGTTTCCCTACGTCAGCGCATCGCTCGAGCCAACCTCGATACCGCGCTCGAAGTGGGTATCGAAAGCCTAGAGGCATTGTTTCAGGACATCCGTCGGGACCGAGACGAAAGCTACGCGCGCATCCGAGGTGGCCGCCAGGGTTGAGCGCTGAACCTGCTCGGCGTGACGGCCTGGTCGGGCTCGTTCGGCGCCTCCGGCTAGCTAGACGCCGCCGGTCCCCCTATGCTGTCTCGAGTGCCCTTCGAGCTCAAAGCACCCGACGGACTGTGGCTGCTTGGCTTGCTCGCTCCGCTCTTGCTGCTGTACGTGCTCAAGATTCGGCGTCAGCGCGTCACGGTCTCGTCAACCTGGCTGTGGGCTGCCGCGGCCCGCGAGTTGGCGGCAAAGAGCCCTTTCAAGCGGCTCGTCGCCCAAGTCCCGCTCGTGCTGGAGCTGCTCGCGTTGTGCTTGCTGGCGCTGGCGCTCGCGCGCCCGGCGTCGCGCGCGGGACAGATCGCCGGGGAGCATGTCGCCATCGTGCTCGATACCAGCGCGTCGATGGGGACCATCGAGCCCGACGGCCGTTCTCGCTTGGCGCACGCCCGTGACGCCGCCTCGGCGGTGATCGCGGCCCTGGCGCCGGGCGCGCAGGCGATGATCGTCGAAGCGGGGCGCGACGCCCACGTGGTGTCCCCGATGGACAGCGATCGCCGGCGCCTGGAAGCCTCATTGGCGAGGCTCGAAGCCTCGGACGCGGAGGGACGCATGACCCTGGCCATTGCCACCGCCAGCAGCCAATTGCGGCCCTTCGAGCGCAGTGCCCGGCTGGTCGTCATCAGCGACGGCGCCCTGGCGGATCGAGACGCCTTTGCCTCCGGCAATCTGCCGCTCGAGTTGGTGCGCGTCGGTAGCCCGATCGACAATACGGGCATCGTCCGCCTGGACATTGCGAGTAGCGACGACCCGGTAAGCCATCGCGAACAGGTGCAGGCATTCGCGATGGTTCAGAATTTCGGGCAGAAACCGCGCAGCCTGTACGTGACGCTCAGCATGCGAAACGTCGTGCAGCCGCTCGCCTCGCGGCGCATCGACCTGGGACCGGGGGAACGCACACCCGTCGTGCTCGGCTTCGAGCCAGCGCGCGGAGACGTGGGGGCCGGCCTGATCGTTGAGCTCTCCCCCCACGACGCCCTGACCAGCGACGATCGTGCGTATGGCCGAGTGCCGAGCGGCGCAAAACTGTCGGTGGTCATGGCCCCGGCCCAGGGTAGCCCGTGGGTCGCGCGCGCCCTGGCCTCCGATCCGAACGTCGAGCTGCTCGGTAGCTCGCTCGCGGCCCTGCCCAGCGCCGGCGTGCCCCGTGACGCCCTGGTCGTGCTGAACGGTGCTTGTCCCGTCAACCCGCCGGGCGGCGATCTGTTGATTCTGGATCCTCCACCTGGCCCGTGTGGGACAGCGCTGGTGGGTGGCAAGCTCGACGCGCCCCTCCTCACCTCCTGGGCCGAGGTCGACCCGCGCTTGCGCTTTTTGTCGCTGGATGGCGTCGAATTGCGCTCGGCGCACCGGCTCGAGACCGACACGCCGCAATCGACATTGGTGCAGAGCCGTGAGGGCACGCTGATCGCCGATGCCTCGACTCCCGGCCGCAGCGTCACCGTCGTCGGCTTCGACGTGGGCGAGAGCAACTGGCCGCTGAAAGCCTCGTTCGTGCTGTTCATGCGCAACGTCGTGGAGCTCGCCCGCAGCCATCGCGCGCGCGGTGCCGAGGCGCCGGGTCGGGCCGGCGAGCCCTACAGCCTGCGCGTACCACTCGACGTCCCCGAAGTGGAGCTCGAGGCGCCCGGCGGGGGTCGGCAAAAGCTTTCGGCGCGCGACGGCCTGTGCGTGGTGCCCAACCTTGCCCGAGCCGGGTTTTACTTCGCTAGCTATGCCGGTAAGAGTCCAGGCAGCGCGCTTTTTGCCGCGAACCTGACGAGCGAGCGCGAAAGCGACTTGCGGCCGCGCGACCTGCTCGTGCAACGGGGTCGCCCGCTGCCCGCCCGAACGGCCGCTGATCTGGCGTCGGCCGTCACCGATTGGTCCTGGCTGCTCGCCGCGCTCGCGTTGCTGTTGATCGCGCTCGATGTCTGGTGGGTCACGCGCAAACCGCGCCTTCCGGCGCTGGCGCTGCCACGCCCGCCGGACCGCACCAGCGAGGCCCTGCGGTGAGGGCCCTACGCCAGCTGCTGCGCGCGCTTTCGGTGCTACCGCTTTTGCTCATCGCGCTCGGCCACTTTCCAGCGCTGTATTTGCCGTACCTGCGCTTCGAGCGCCCGCTTGCAAGTCTGCCGGCGGCGGTCCTGGTTTGGTTCGTCGTGGCACGCTTGGCGCGGCTCTCGCAGCGGCAACATCGCCTGCGCCGTGCCCTGCAAACCCTGCTCTCCGGCGCTGCGGCCCTGTGCGCCGCCTATGCGCTGATCGGCGTCGAGCTCGGCCGACCTTTGGATCGGCTAGCGGTGCTCGTCGCCATCGATCGCAGCCGCAGCATCGATTTGGTGCCCGGGGCGGAGGCGCGTATCCAAAGTGAGCTGCGGGTGGCGGAGCTCGGCATGCGCGAGCACGACCGAATCGGCACGATAGCCTTCGGCGCCAGCGCGGCCGTGGAAGATCCGCTGCGCGAGCGCTCGCTCTTGCCTGCTCCGCAGCGCGCGG
>DASSMT010000096.1:0-3177 GCA_035688655.1 Polyangiaceae bacterium
CGTCCGGCGCTCCAAATACAGCCGCTGGCGGCAGCAACGCCAGCGGCGAAAGCACGGTCGGCGGCGCCCCGACGGCGAGCGGCGGCGCGTCCCAACCGGCAGGCGAAGCGAGTGACAGGACCGGCTGCGGCTGCGAACTGCCGGGGCGCGCTCATACCGGCTTCCCGATCGGGATCCTGTTACTCGCCAGCGCAGCGCTTTCAAGGCGCGTGCGCGGCGCTCGAAGATGACGCCACAGCAATCGCCGCCCGTTCGCCCGCTTTCCTCGTGTGGTCACACGTCGTCGTCGACAAACGCAAAACGCGGAGCCCGCTTTCGCTAACTCCGCGGTTTTTTTATTTGTTGCGCGGGGGCGACAGCTCGTAGTTCGAGCGTCGGCAGGTCGCGTCATCCGTACGTACATGAAGCCTCTTCCTTGGATGACTCCGATCGTTCAGCGTCTGTCGCGCGGAGTGTGACTTCACCGCGTGAGATTTTTCACGAAAGGTAACCGGAACCGAGACCCTCTCGATTCCGCGGGCTTTGGTTGTGTGGGGGGCGATTACCCAACGAATGCCATGTGCGCGCCCAGCGCCGCCGAGGCACTTCGGCTATAGCATCCGGGTATGGACGAGTCGTTATATGAAACCTTGGGCGTCGCCAAGACGGCCAGCACCGATGAGATCCGCAAGGCTTATCGCAAGCTCGCCCGCAAACATCACCCCGACGTCAATCCAGGCGACGCCTCCGCCGAGGCCGCCTTCAAGAAGATTGCTGCCGCCTACGACATCCTGTCGGACGAGGCGAAACGTAAAGCATACGATGAATTCGGCAATGCTTCCTTGCAAAGCGGTTTCGACCCAGACAAAGCGCGCGAATATGCGAACTGGCAAGAGGCACGGCAGCGACGTGCTTCCGGCTTCGGCGGCTCGGAAGGCCCCGTCGACTTCGATCTCAGCGAGTTCTTCCAGCGCCAAGCGTCAGGTGGTCCCAAGCGTGGCCGCGACCTATACACTTCGATTGATATCGATCTGCGAGAAGCCATCGAAGGCACCGAGCTTACGGCCGATCTACCAAGCCACGGGACTGTTCATGTTCGCATCCCGCGGGGCGCCGACACGGGCGACACGCTCCGCGTCCGAGGCAAGGGCTCACCAGGCCAAAACGGCGGTCCGACTGGCGATCTCGTGATCGAAACCATCGTGCGCCCCCATCCTCTCGTCCAGCGCGAGGGCCTCGACCTTCGCCTGACTCTCCCAGTCACACTGAATGAGGCGTATAACGGCGCGAGTATCAACGTGCCGACGTTCGATGGCTCGGTCGTGCTCAAGATCCCAGCTCAAACCAAGCAGCATGCGACGCTGCGCCTTCGAGGAAAGGGCGTGGAGCGCAAGCATCAACGCGGCGATATGCTCGTTGATATCGATGTCCGGATGCCCGATATCGCAGACGATGCGCTCGCCGAGGCGCTGAGTACCTCGGACAAGCTGTACACGACGCCGATCCGGGAGGGCCTTGTGCTATGAGCCGTTTCACTTACCAGCACCTGCTCCAGCTCGTCGATGGCGACGACGAATTCATCGCGCGTCTCGTCGACGAAGGGCTCATCGAGCAACGCGACGACGTCATGAGCGTCGACGTGGATGCGGTGCTCCTCGCTCGTACGTTGTGGCGCAACCTGGAGGTCGACTGGCCAGGCATCGAGATCATTGTGCGCCTGACCGCGCAGTTGAATGCAGCGCGACGGCGTGTTCAGGAACTCGAAGCCGCTATCGCGACGCGCGAGAGCCCTAAGGGCAAGAGCTGATACTGGATCGCCCTTTCCCGGTCGAGGATGCGGCCAACGGCGTGGACTTCACGACATCGCGTCGGCTGTGAAATGGGGTCTATGCCGCCTTCCTTGCCCGGGTCGCGCCGACGGTCGACTCGATGATGTCGAGGCCGTGGTCGAGCGTCTTGGCGTCGACCGTGAGAGACGGAAACAGCTGAAGGGTCTTGTCGGCGCAAGCGATAGCAGGCGCTCGGCAAGCTGCTCCGCGGGGCGATAATGATACGACGGATGAATGTACGTCGGTCCGTCGAACGCCTGCATTGCTGCTTCGATCCCCGGATGTTTCTCGAGCGCGGATGGGTGACGCGGCGCCCGAGCTGGCACTGGCTCAGATCACGCCTTCGACGACGACGCGGTGCTCCCAGCCGTCATCAAAGTCTTAGTGATACAGAAGCTCGCCGCGTACCTGAGCCACAGCGCCGAGAGGTGCAGCCCGCTCATCTACGGATGAGCTCGGGTTCGTCGCCGCTAACGCTGCCGAAAAGAATACCGCTCGAAGAGCAGGCGTGAATGTGGCAATTTTCTAACCGAATGCGAGCCCAATGACTTCATTCAGCTCAGCGAGCGCCTGTGCCGTGGCGCGCGCCGCCGTTAAGGTGTGACCCCGACGCCGCTGGCGGTGAAGGTATTGGGCGAACAGGCGGGCTGTGGGGGGAACGACCCGAGGGTCAAAGTCGTGCTTTGTGGACCGACGAGACGGGGAACAAAGGTCAGCGTCCAAAACCCCGGGGGATCCCCCGGGATCAACCCCGACAGCAAAAAGTCGGGATTGCTGCTGACGAGAAGATCCGCCCCGGTTGGGGCCGCCGCTATCGATATTCGTTTCTGTGAGCCGAGTGGCACTGCTCCGAAGTCGATGTCGGAGGGGGGGCTCACGTTCGAGCCCGAAACGCTGTAGGACACCGCTATCGGGCCGAGTTGCCCGGCGACATCGGTACTGATCGCGATCGTTCCGCTGAAGGTACCGTAGAAAGGCTGTAAGAATTGCGACACTGCCACGGTCACGCTGGCGGCGGGAAGGAGCGTCGAGGAGGCCACGTGGACGTAGACCGGCGCTGATCCGAGCACCTGCGCGAACCACGTGAGCGGGATGCTGCCAGTATTCGAGATGGCGAAGCTCTGATCGGGCACGTGGCACTGGCCATTGAAGCTCAAGGACAAGGGGGACACGACCGCGCTTCCTGGCATTCCGCCGTTGCCAGCATTTCCGCCATCGACTCCACCGGAACCGGCTTGACCCCCCGAAGGCTCAGCGTTGCCGCCGTTGCCAGCATTTCCGCCACCGACTCCACCGGAACCGGCTTGACCCCCCGAAGGCTCAGCGTTGCCGCCGTTACCAGCATTTCCGCCATCGACTCCACCGGAAC
>DASSMT010000220.1:0-2515 GCA_035688655.1 Polyangiaceae bacterium
GCGGAAGGCACGACTGCGGTCCGATCATCGGCCTGCAGACGGATGCCTTGATCCGCTGCCTGAGCGATCATTGTTCTCCAGTGTGCTTCGGCCCGCTCCCCTGAGCGCGTCGCCAGCTCCACGACCACGAACGGCGCTCGGGAAATCTCGGGCGCTGTTTCGTTTTGTGACGATTTTCGGGACGCGAGCCCTGGAATTGCAGTCGATCGCGCTTTTTTTAGCCCGATGCGGGCAGTGACGAGTGGGCTGTGTTACGGTTGCGGCCGCATGATGGTCGTTGGTTGCGCTGGTTTCGCGGTACCCGCGACCCGCTATTTCAAAGAGTACCTGTTCGTCGAAGTACAAGAGACCCATTTGGCGGTCCCCGGGCCGGGCACGGTGCGCCGCTGGCGCCGTGAAGCACCGCCCGGCTTCGAATTCGCGCTGCTCGGTCCGCGCGAGATCGGCCAAGAGGGTTTCCGTGACGGCAAAGTGATCGAGACCGCGCTCAAGACGCTGGGCGAGGTCGCCAAAGAGCTGGCCGCCAAAACCGCGGTGTTCGTCGCGCCCCCGGATTTTCCCAGCTCACGCGCGAACCGCGCCGCGCTGCGTGATTTTCTCAAGAACGTCAAAAAGCAGTTCGAGACCATCGTGTTCGAACCCGGTCCGGCTTGGAATCCGGAAGAAGCCGACGACCTCGCTGAGGAAACCCAGACGTTGTGCTCGCGGGACCCCCTGCTCCACGGCCTCTCGAAGCGCAAGAGCGCCTACTATCGGCTCCCTGGCCCTGCAGGTCACAAGTCGCGCTATGAAGATCCGGCGATCGAAAAGCTGGCCGAGATCGCTCTGGGCGGCGGCGACCAGGACGCGACGTACGTCTTCACCAACGTCGACATGTTCGCGGACGCCAAGCGCTTCAAGCGCTCAGTTGGCATCAGCTGATCTAGCCGCATTTTCGCTTACTTAGCAGCGAACACTTCGAGTAAAGCTCTACTGCGACCGGGCTCGCGATGGGGCGTCTCAGCCGTTCGAGACTGAGGGTTCAGGGTGCCTCGTCGTTCGGCTCGGGGATGCCCAAGGCGATTCGCGCTACCGCGCGCCCGGCGCGTTCGGCAGCGGCTCGCAGCGCGATATCGTACGCGGTGCTGTCGGCGCGCGCATCGACGTCCCCCGTCACTTGGACTGACCGGCGCACGTCGCCCGTATCCAGACGGGCTTCTTGGTTCTCGGCCTGGAAGATCCGGCCGCGGACCGTCAGGGCGATGCTCATCCCCGAAGCCTGCGGCTGCCCGCTCTGCACGTGGATGCCGCGCGACAGCTCGTCCACGCGCAGGACGTCCAAGACGAGGCGCGGGAACTGGGCTCCGCTAGCCAAGAGGCCGGCGCTGGCCAGTTCCGAACGCACTCCACTCGCGGCGGCTTGCGCGGCTGCTGGCTCGGGGATCAGAACTTGCCCGACCTGGACCGATAGACGTTCAGTGCCGGCCTGGCCATAAACAGAGTGGTAGCCGCAGCCCACAACCATCACTGCCCACAGCCCCGCGAGCGCGAAAAAGCACAGCTGACGGCGAGACTTAGCGCGCAAGTTTCACGGGAAACAACAGGCTATCCACAGCGCTTCGCTCGTTCAGCGGGATAACACCGGTGGGCGTCATACGCGCAGGAGAAGAGCGACGCTGAGTTTCGAATTGGCTCAGCCGTGGTTCTACGCGAAAGCGCTGAGCAGGGCCAAGTGTTCGCACGAAGTTTGTCGTCAACCCACGATGAAATTGAGGATTTTGCCGGGCACGTAGACCAGCTTCTTGAGCGACTTGCCCTCGAGGAACTTGCTCACGTTCGGATCCGCGAGCCCTGCTGCGCGAGCAGCTGCTTCGTCCGCATCGCGAGCCAGGGCGGCGCGCCCGCGCACCTTGCCGTTCACTTGCACGGCAATTTCGAGCACATCGTCGATGGTGAGCGCTTCGTCGAAGGTGGGCCAGGGCTGGTTCGCAATCGAGGGCGCGTGCCCCAGGTGCTCCCACAGCTCCTCCGCCAGGTGCGGGGCGAATGGCGAGAGGCACAGCACGAGCTTCTCCACCGCCTCACGCGGGGGCTGCTCCATGCCATTCAAATGGTTCACCAATTTCATCATCGTGCTCACGGCCGTGTTCAGCGAGAGCACCTCGATGTCGCGGCCGACCTTCTGCACGGTGCGATGCACGTGCTTGGCGGTCTCGAGATCGAGCGCGGCTGTGCTCAGCGGCCGGCGCGCAATGGCGTCGGTGCGGTCCAAGAAGCGACGCACGCCTTGGATCCCGCTGGCCTGCCACGGCTTGGCTTGCTCCAGCGGCCCCATGAACATCTCGTACAGGCGCAGGCTGTCGGCGCCGAACTCCTCGACCACCAGATCCGGACTCACCGAATTGCCGCGCGACTTGGCCATCTTCTCCGCGACGCCGAGCAGACGAACGCCGAGCTCGCGATGCACGGGCTTGCTGTCTCGCACCTCGATTTCGGGCTCCTTGGCCCAGCGCACCTGGACCTTCTCGCCTGTTGC
>DASSMT010000273.1:0-19927 GCA_035688655.1 Polyangiaceae bacterium
GCGCTCACGGTGCCGATCTCCGCCATGATACTGACGAACGGCGGCTGCCAAGCGGTATGTTGCCAGACACACTGCCATTGACCCGAGGCCTGCCGCGACCACACGCGGCCTGGCCCCGCGGCCCAATGCCGTCCCAAGGTATCGATGGCGATGCAGCTCAAATCAGTGCGATCGAGCAGGGTCTTCGCGTTGGCCGAGCCGTTTTCGATCTCGAGGCATGCGCCGCCGACCCCGACCGCGACGGCTTCTTTGCGCTCGGGGCTGCTCGCGCACGCCAAAAGCGCACGACCGTCGGGGACGGGTAGGCGCTCGATCTGCCAATCGAGCGGCCGATAGTAAGCGGCAAACGGACGGCCGTCGTGGCCACGACCAACGATCAACCAGCGCTCGTCATCGACGCGCGATAGGTCGGCGATCATCGCGGCCTCGGTCACGGGCAGCGGGCGCAGCCAGTGTTTGCCGATCAAGGCATGGAGCAGCGGCGGGGAACCCGGCTTGGTGCCGAGCACGACGGCAATGTCGTCGAAGCCCGCGGTCAGCGCGCTGAAGGTCACTTCGCGATCCGGGCCGCGGCAGAGCTCACGGACGCCATCGCGGGAATACTCGAAGAGCGTGGCGTTGCTGCCGCCTACGACCCACGTGGCAGGCGTGAGTCGCTCGACCACGCGCAGCGACCCGGCCGGCGGTAAGTTGTCGCTGGGCAGGTCACACCAGCGCGTGCCGTCCCAGTAGGCAAGCCCTTGCGTGGTCGCAGCCAGCGCGTGGCCGGCCGCATTCCAGGCCACATGCACGACCAAACGCTCGTCACCGGGGGGGTGACGAACCATCCAATCGCTGTCCAGCGCGAGCTCGCGGGAGCGCAGCGGATCCATACTGGAGACCCAGCGCCGACTGGGCTTGGACGACCGCGATTCGATCCAGGGCAATAGGCTATCGGCAAAGCGCTGCGCGGTTTGTGGCCGAAATTTCGGCTCGAGCGAAGTCGCCCGCGCGATGACCAGATCGATCGCCTGACAGGCCGCCTCTCGCTCGCGTAACTCATAGGGCAGAGTGGCAGCATCGAGCAGACTGCGGCGCTCCGGCGCGCGAGCGAGCATCAACGCTGCCACGGGCGTGCGCGCGTTGAACAGCGCTTCGCCCGTGAGCACGAAGTAGACGATGGCGGCGAAGCTGAAGATGTCCGTGCAGGCACTGATCGAATCTCCTTGAGCCACGATCTGCTCGGGCGCCAAGTAGCCCGGAGTGCCGACCAACATGTTGCCGAAGGTCACCGACAGACCCGCGGGACGCGCGATGCCGAAATCCGAGATCTTGAACAGCTCACTCTCCCCCGAGCCGCAGCACAAGACGTTGTCGGGGCTCAAGTCGCGATGCACGACGCCCACGGCGTGGATCTCGTCCAGCCCCTTGGCGAGGGCGCGAATCAGCCGCGCGGCGCGCTCGGGATCGAAGGAAAAGCCGGTTTCTTTCAGCGAATATTCGACGCGCTCATCCAGGGTTGCGCCTTCCAACCCGCCATGCACGTACTCCAGCGCGATGAACGGCAGTTGCAGCAGTCGATTGCCAGACTGAAATGGCACGCTGCCCGTGTCCAGCAAACGCACCACGAATGGCGTCGGCGGCACGCGCTCGTTCAGTCGCCCGAGCGCCACGGCTTCCTTCTTGATGATGGTCAGCGCGCGCTCGTCCGACTCGGCGACCAATTGCGGCAAGATGATCTTGATCACCGCCTGCGATTCGCCCAAAGGCGAGATGCGCCGAGTCAGATACGCGAGCGCCGTGCCTCCCTCGCCGAGCTTCTTCTCGAGCCGGTACGATACGCCCGGCTGATAGGCACTTTCCAGCACCTGGCCGACGAACAGATCGCGCGGAGGATCGCTCGCGGGATGCATCTCGTGAGCCGAGCATAACCCAGCTGGGGCACGCCTTGCAGGAAACTCCGGCTCTAGCCGAGGAACGTGGTATTTCAGGTCGGCCGCTGTTTGAAGCTCGCGCCGGCATGGCCCAGCACGAGCCCCGCAGCTGCGCCCAGGACGCTGGCAACGCCCAGCCGCAGGCAACCCAGGCTCGCGGCAAACAATGCAATCGGTACCGCGATCAGCCAGCTTGCTCGAGCGGCGTCGCGGGTCGACGAGAGCATCGAGATCAGCACCCCAGAGGCGCCCCCAATCAGCAGGGAGAAAGCGGTACAGCTCGACCAAGGGCCGGCTGCAGCGCAGGCAGGATCGACGTGCGTGACGAGCAGGCTCAGCGCGAGCGGCAGCGAGCCCGCGAGTAGGCCCACCCGCACGCCTTCGACGCCGCGGCGATCTCGGTAGCGAAACCAAATCGCAGCGGCCAAGAGTGCGCTGGCGCAACACGCGGAGCGCTCTCGGAATGCCGGGTCGAGCAAGCAGGCTGCCACGACCGGCAAAATGACTAGAGCGACGCTCGCAGCCATGCGCAGGCGTCCGAGCTCGTAAGCTCTCGCACTGCGTCTCGTCAGTTCCTCAAGGTTCACCATGCAGGTGCCTCCAGATAGTTCGAAGTCGGTCGAGCGCGCGCTGTCGTCGCTTTCTGAGCGTTGCGCCGGAAGCCGAGCCGCTCGCGCTCGACACACCTGCGCCTCTTCCGAGCAACGCGAGATCGGCGGGTGCCAGCGTTCCCAAGGCGCTCTCGAGCGCGAGCAGCAGCTCCTGCTCGATGAGTTGCTCCTCGGCCGAGGCAGTGGCGTGCGATAGCGTCTCGAGCGTGGCTTCCGGAGCGGACTCGCGGCGTCGCTGGCGACGTTTGCGTTCGCTCATGAGCTCGAACGCGGCGATGCCAAATGCCCAGGACACCCCGTCACGCGCGCGATCGAAGTGCGAGATCTTCGCGCAAATCTTCAACAGAACCTCTTGCGCCACGTCCTCCGCGTCGGGCGCGCACCCGAGGCCGCGCTGCGCGAACGCGACGAGCACTGGCCAAAATTCCGCGACCAAGACCGGCATTGCCGACCGGTCGCCATCGGCCAGCCGCGCGAGGGCTTCGTTGATCGTCCTTCGCCGCTCGGGAGTCATCGGGGTCGCGCACAGGGCGTGCCAGTAGCAGTAGGCGCGAGTCGGGCGAGCGTGACCGAAAAATCTCGACTTTTTGCGTCACGCTTGGGAAGCGAGCGCCGATTGCTACCATGTCTTCGACAACACCCTCCAAATTGCGATCCAAACTTGCTCCGGCCCTCGGCTGGAGTGCAATTGCCGCCCTGGGCGCGTGTGCTGCCTGCTGCGCGCTCCCGCTGCTCGTCGGCGCAGGCGTCGGTGGCGGCTTGATCAGCGCACTGATTGGGCTCGGAGGCTCACGGGCCGATGCGGTCGCTGGCGCGGTCATTGGGCTCGCTGGCGTCGCCGCTCTCGTACTCCGCGGTCGAGCTCGCTCGGCCAGCCAGTGCGCTATGGACAGCGGCTGCGGCTGCGCAGGCACTGCTCCGACGCTGCTTTGGGCAAGCCCAAAAGCAAGCCCCGACGAGCCCGTGATGTGCACGGCAGATTTGCGCGATCGCCCTGCCGTCAGAGCGCAGCTCGCTGGATATCAGGAGGCTTTTCGCTTTTGGCTGCGCACGGAGCGCACCGACCACGGGTTTCGCTGGTTGTTCGAGCACAGGCCCGGGCTGGAGGCGCAGCTTCGACATTTGATGAAGAACGAGTCCGAGTGTTGTCGCTTTTTCGAGTTCGAGCTGCAGAGCGCCGGTGACGAGCTGATCTGGCTCATCCGGGGCGGCTCCGCGCCAGCCACCCTTGTCGATGAATTCGCCAACTTGCCGCACAGATTGCGCGAACACGGCAGCGATGAAGCGGGCATTGTCGCGATCAAGGCCCATGCGCAAAGCTCTGGACTGCTTTTCGCTGCCGATGAGGTTGCTCGGCGCTAGCTGTCTCGCTTTTCCCCCAAACGCGGGCGGCCGCCGTTCGCTTTTCAAAATTGACGCCAGATCACGCTCAGCAGCCATGCCCCGAGCAGCAGCGGCAAAATGATGGCCGCGGCCACGAGCGCGAAGCCCAGCGCCACGAGCAGGTAGTCCACCGGGTCGGGGCGCCGTAGCGGGTCATGGGAGTAGCGCTGCAGCAGCTCCAGATTGCGGCGATTCGAGCGCCAAAACAGATCGAAGGCGTCGCCCGCGAAAGGCACGCAACCGAGCAAGACATCGATCGCGATGTTGAACACGACGCGCAGCACGATCACTTTCGGCAATCGCATTTGAAAGGCGAGCACGAGCAGTGACAGCGAGGCGAGGCCCGTCAGTGCGTCGCCCAAGGTAGGGAAGAAGAAACCGAGCAGCGCGTCCAAACCAATCCCGACGCGGGTCCCAGGGATGGTCAAGCCGTCGTCCAGCAGGCGCACCAGGTGTTCGGCCCAAGCGGGCGCCGGTCCAGGAACGCGCTCGGCTTCGGTCCGCGGTTTTGCTGCCATGCCCGATCTCTAGGCTTGAACCGGCGGGCGGGCGAGGGCAAAGGCTCGGGCACCATGCGAGCGGTCGTGCAACGCGTCAACTATGCCTCGGTGAGCGTCGATGGGGCCGTGGTCGGCCGTATCGAGCGCGGCATTTGCGTACTGCTGGGGGTAGGAAGAGGAGACGAAGAGGCGGACGCGAGCGCGCTCGCCGACAAGATCGTGGGCTTGCGCATTTTCGAGGACGACGCTCAGAAGATGAACCTGAGCGTGCTCGAGGTGGGCGGTGCCTTGCTCGCGGTTTCGCAATTTACGTTGTTCGGCGACGTGCGCAAAGGCAAACGCCCGAGCTTCACCGAGGCGCTGGAGCCGACGCGCGCGGAGCAGTTGTTCGAGCATTTCTGCTCGGAGTGTCGCGTTCGGGGGGCAAGCGTGGAGACCGGGCGTTTTCGCACGCACATGCAAGTGGCGCTCGAGAACGACGGTCCGGTCACGATCCTGATCGACAGCAAACGAGCCTTTTGAGCGTGAGTCCTCGCGTGTTTCGCCGCTTGCTCGCGCGTCTCTCGCACGCCGTGCTGGTCGCGAGCTCGTGCTGGACGACGCTTTCCCACGCCGAGCCCGAGGCCGATGTGGTGGCCGAGGTCGTGGTCGCCGGGCACAAGCAAACACGGCCGATGCGTGAGCCGACCTTGGCCGCCACGCGCGTCGATCCCAGCGAACTGTCGCGGCCCGGCGCCAATGCGGCTGCCGTACTGAGCCGCGTGCCGGGCGTGCAAGTTTCGGAGAGCGGCAGCGCCGCGGACTTGTCGACGGCCTCGGTGCGAGGCGCAACCAGCGCGCAAACGCCCGTCTATTTGGCCGGCATTCGCTTGAATGACGATCTCACGGGCAGCGCCGATTTATCGCTGGTCCCGTTGTGGATGCTGGGTCGTGCGGAGGTGTACCGTGGCAACGCGCCGGCCGATGCCGATCGGCTCGGGATCGGCGGCGCGATCTATTTCGAGCCTCGCCTGCCGCGCGAGAGTCAGCTGCGCGCCGGCGCCCAGCTGGGCAGCTTTGGACAGCGCGCGGCTTGGCTGGGAGCACAGCTTGCGCGCGATGGCAACGCTGCGCTGCTCGCGTTTCGCGCCGCGGGCGCACAGAACGACTACCCGTACGTGGACAACGCCGGCACGTCGGACCCGAGCGACGATCAGCGGCGCACGCGGCCCAATGCGGACGTCAGCGAGCGCGACGCATGGGCGATCGGACGGACGCTACTGGGAAAACAGGGCGCGCGCCTGACGACGGTGTTCAATGCCTTCGCGCGTGAGCAAGGGGTGACCGGCTTGGCCGCGGTGCCAGCGTTGGCGGCTCGGGCAAAGACTGCGCGCTTGCTCGCCGGGCTGAACGCGGAGCTGCCCTGCGGCTCACGGCCGGGCTGCAGGCTCGTTCTCACCAGCCAAGCCATCACCACGCGCGTTCGGCTCAGCGATCCGGATCACGAGCTCGCCTTGCTCGCACCGCGCTTGGATACGGACGGGACTCGCTTCGTAGAGAGCGCGCGGCTTTGGCTCACCGGCGGCATTTTTCGTGCACTCTTGGGCGCCAATCTCGAGCTCGAGCAGCTCGCGCAGGACGGCGCGAGCGCGCTGCGAGCCAAGCGCAATTCCGCGTCTGCGCGGGTGGCCTTGTTTGCGTCAGCGGGTCCGCACACGGAGTTCTCTTCGCTCGCGGTCGTGACCTGTGATGCGACCGACGGCCCGCAACAGAAGTCGGGCTGCGCCGAGCTGACGCCCGAGTTTCGCCTGGGTGTGCGAAGGCGTTTCGGTGCATTCGAGCTGCGCAGTAACTTCAGCCGCTACGCGCGGGTGCCCACGTTGGGCGAGCTGTACGGGATCTCCGCGCTGGTGCGCGGCAGTTCGGCGCTCGTGCCGGAGCAGGGCCTGGCTTGGGATTTGGGTACGCGTTGGGAGGCACAGGCAGGCCCAGTGTGGGTCTATTTCGATGCATTCGGTTTCGCACGACACGTGACGGATCTGATCGCCTATCGACGCTCGTCGGTGGGCGCGGTGCAGCCCTACAATGTCGGCAGTGCTCGCGTGCTTGGCGCCGAAATCGAGGCCGGCGCGGCGCTCGTTCGGCATGCGCGCACGTCGCTTGCGTTGACCCTGCTCGATCCGCGCGACACCACGGCTGGGCGCACCTTGGCGAACGACTTGGTCCCGCATCAATCACGCATCGCCAGCAGTTGGTATGTGGAGGGCTTCGTCGAGCCCCGGTTCTGGCTGCTGCGCCGCGCCGGCCTGGATGCGCGCTTGAGTCATCGCGGCTCGCGTTTGGCCGATCCCGCGGGGCTCTTGGTGTTGCCCGCTTCCACGACGCTCGACTTGGGCGCCACGCTCGGCTTTGGCCGGGCGCAGGAGCTCTCGTTGCGGGCCGCGGTCGATGACGTATTCGACGCCCGTCACTTCGACTTCATCGGCTATCCCGTGCCTGGGCGTAGCTTTCACGCCTCCGCAGAAGTGATTTTTTAGGACACGAGCACGCGCGCAACCGGAACGACAGCTCTCGAGCAAACTTCGCCCGATTTTTGCGGGATTCGGCAGGCCCGTGATACAGCCTCGGACGTGAGATTTCGGCCTGAAAAATGGGCTCGCTCGGCGCTTGGGGTGCTCGCACTCGCTGGCCTGTTCGCGGCGCTGGCGCCCGTTGCCAAAGCGGGCACGGGCCACGAGCTCCCACGGCGCTTTCAGGGCGCACCCTTTTCGCTGATGTCACTGACCGTCGGCTATCCCAACGACGGCTTTCAGCTGCGCGCCAAGAAGCTCAAAAATTCCGACAGTTTGAGGGTGAAGGACAGCAGCAAGGACAACATCTTTGCGCACCCCGCGCTGGTCTTGATGCTGGAGCGCAGCGCGCGTGAAGTGGCGCGTCTGGAAAAGGGCTCACTGATGGTCGTGGGCGATCTGTCGCGGCGTGATGGCGGCCCGCTCGCAGGTCACGTCAGTCACCAGAGTGGCCGCGATGCGGACGTCGGCTTCTACCTGCGCGATGCCGCGGGCCACCCTGTCGTGCGCGAACACTTCACGCCCTTCGAGCCGAATGGACACTCGCGCTGGGAATCGGGGGTTTATTTCGACGACTACCGCAACTGGCTCTTGCTTCGCTCGTGGGTCACCGACAGCCGCGCCGGTTTGGTGCACATCTTCGTCTCCAGCGGCCTGCGCTGGCGTCTGATCGAATACGGTCGCAAGGATCCGCGCTTTGCGCGCTACGTGGACGACGTAGCGCTGCTGTTGAAGCAACCCGCCGGACGCAGCGTGCACGACGATCACTTCCACGTGCGCATCGCCTGTCCGGACAACCAAGAAGAGCTGTGTCAGAACGAGTCTCGGCTCGGAGGCTAGCGCCGCCTTCGGTGCGGCCCGCTCGAAAGGTCCGTCACTCGCTCGGCGATTCGCTATCGGTGATTGCACGCAGCTTACTGCTCGCCGAGAAATCGTAGCTGCTCTTGCCAGCGACGCTCTTCTGGTCGCGATGGCGCGTCTGTCGACAAACCGCCGTCCAGCCCGTCGTTTCGTAGCTCGTCTTTTTGGCCCGGTGCGGTTTCTTGATCACGATCTTCTTTGCGGACATCGAGATCTCGCACTGATCGTTGACGATCAGAAGGTCGCGCGCGCTCGCGAAAGATTGCGTGAGCACTCGCTTGAGCCCGGCCTTGTCTCGCGCATGGTCGTTCAATGTCACATGGTCGTCCGACAATTCCAGGAACTTGGCGACGCTGCGCTGATTGAGGGCGTTCTCCAGCTCGAGCACGACCTCCGCGGTCGAAGACAGTGACGACTTCTTCTGCACCGAGCTCGAATCCACGGCGATCGCGCGATCACAACACAGCCCGAAGCGCTGCGGGTCTGCCTCCGACGCGCCGACCAGCTTGCGAGCGCTGCACGAACCGCCACCGCGCACCACGACCTGCGCGCCGTCGAGGCTTTCGGTCCACGACGGCGTTTGGGCGATTTCTGGGAAAGAGTCGCAGGCGCGCTGCCATTGGCCGTCCGTGCACAGCGTTTTCCCGGAAGAGACGCAGCGCTTGAACGCTTCAGCGTACGGCAGCCCCGGGCCGTCTTCGCGCTGCAAGAGACCGAACTTGCCCAGCCAAGCGCCGCTTTCCGGCACCAATCCGGCGGGCACGTCGCGGGTCCGAAGGCCCGGAAGGCCTGGATTGTTCGCAGCCGGCGCTGCGCTGTCGGGGGCTTTCGTGGCGCTCGCGTCGCTTTCGCGCTCGTGTTCGGCTGGCAGCGCCGGCGAGGCAGCGCTGTGGGGCGGGGGGCTTACCTTCGGGCTTTCGTGCTCACTCGCGCTTGTCGCAGCGCTCGAGCTCGCGCTCGTGCGCTCGCTCGGGGCCGCGGGTGGACTGGGGTTCTCGCTGGCACTCGCGTTCACACCGCGAGCGCTGAAGGTCGGCGTGCGGGCGCGCCACAGCGCGAACGCCGCCAGACCGAGCATCAAGAGCACGGCAGCGGCGGTGACCCGTTGCAGACCGTCGGCACGGCGGCGCGCGCTTTGCGCGCTGGCCGGACGATCTTTGGGCAGCGGCGTGCTGGCGGTGAGCTCGGTCGCGGGAGCCGCGCCGAGCGGCGGCTGTGCGCGGGGCGCCGTGTCCTCGGCGCGCGTGATCCGCTCCAGGCTTTTCGCGGTCTCGCGGCGGCTCGGACCCGCGCTCGCGAGCGATGGCGCGATTTCGCCGCTCGCGGCGAGTGCGGCCGAGAGCGCGGCCCAAAACTCGCCCGCATTGGCGTAGCGATCTTTGGGCTCTACGGCGAGCGCCGTCGCAAAAACGGCCTCGACCGCGGCGGGCAATTCGACGCCATGAGCGCGTGGGGTCGGACGATGCGCGGGGTCGGCGGCCGCCACGAACAGCTGCGTCGAGTCGACGCCAGAAAGAGCGCTGTGCCCGACGATGGCTTCGACGAGCACGAGCGCCAGCGAGAATACGTCGCTCCAGGGGCCGGTGGCGCCGAAACGGCGACTGAACTGCTCGGGCGAACCATAGCGCGCGGTGAACGCTTGCAGCGAAGCGCCCGTTTCCTCGAAAGCCTTGGTGAAGCTCTGCGATTCGCTGACGACCTTGGCGATGCCAAAGTCCAGGACTTTCAAGGTCGTTCTGCCGCCGACTTCGGCCAAGAACAAGTTTGCCGGCTTGATGTCGCGGTGCGCAATGCCCTGCTCGTGAGCCAAGGACAACGCGCGCGCCGCGCTGTCCAAGAGTTCGACGGCGGCCTGCAGCGAGCGCCCGCCGAGTCCGGCCTCCAATCGCTGGGCGAAATTTTGCTCCAGCGATTGGCCTTCGAGCCACTCCAAAACGATGAACGGCGTCCAGCTCTTGTTCGGCGAGACGGCTGCCCCCACATCCAGCGCTTGCACGATGCCGGCCGTCGAGCGCGACAACTGATGGAGCAGTCGTCCCTCGGCCAAGAAGTTTCGCTCGAATTCGTCGCGCGCTTCGCCGCTCAGGCTGCGTGGAATGCGCAAGCACTTGATCGCCACGCGCTCTTTGAAGCCGAGGTGATGAGCGCGGTACACGACCCCGAAGCCACCGCGGCCGACCACTGCATCGATTTGGTACTTGCCGTCCAGGGTGGCGCCGACCCAGTCGAAAGGATCTTCGCCGCTGTCCGTCATCGCGTTCAGCAAACCACATCTTCGGCGACTGCGGAACGTGCTGCTTGGTTGCGAAAATGCCGGCGCTTTCTGCAGCGCCGAGCGCACCGGAGTGCGCTCAAGAGGGTCGGGCTTTCGGGGCTGGGCAGGGCCGGCCACGGCTTTCGGTTGAAAGGGCGAAAGGGAGCGGCTATGTGCCAAGCGTGCCGAAGATCGAGTTTCTGGGCAATAGTATCGGCCCCGCCAAGACCGTCGACGTCGAGAACGGCGGCGACCTCGTGGACATTTGCGACAAATTCTTCGCGCCGATCCCGTTTTCGTGCCGTTCGGCGAGCTGCGGCACCTGCCACGTCGAAATCGTCGAGGGCGAAGAGCTGTTGTTGCCGCCCGAAGAGCAAGAAGAAGAGCTGCTCGACATCCTGGGCGGTGAAGGTGAGACACGGCGCCTGGCGTGCCAGGCGCGCGTCAAACCGGGCCCGGGACTAATCCGGATTCGCGCCAAGCTCGGTTAGCGCCCGGGTGCGCCTCAGCGCACCTTCAGCACGATTTTACCCAGGTTAAGGTTGGCTTCCATGCGCTGGTGCGCGCGTGCGACGTCCGCCAGCGAAAATACGCTATCGATCAATGGCTTCAAGCGGCCGTCCGCGAACAGCGGCAGCGTGCTGCGCACGAAGCCGCGCGTGAGCTCGATTTTTTCCGCAATCGAACGCGAGCGCATCACCACGCCCAGCAGGCTCTGCCGCTTTTGCAGAAGTCGCCCCAAGTTGATCGAAGCTTGCGCGCCGCCCATCACGCCGACGACCACGTGTCTGCCGCGGAGCGCGAGACACGCCGCGTGTTTCTCGGCGTAAGCCGCGCCGATGAAATCCACGATCACATCCACACCGCGGCCCTGGGTCTCCGCTTGGATGACGGCCGCAAAGTCCTGGCTCTTGTAGTCGATGACCGAATCGGCACCGAGCGCACGCACCCATGCGGTTTTGGCCTCGCCGCCCGCGGTCGCGAACACGCGCGCGCCGTGTGAGCGCGAAAGCTGCACGGCGGCGCTGCCCACGCCGCCGGCCGCGGCGTGGATCAGCACGGACTCCGTGCTGCCCAACCGGGCGGTGGAGAACAACACCTCGCGCGCGGTCAGGAATGCTTCCGGAATGGCCGCCGCCTGCTCGAAGCCGAGCGCTTCCGGGACCTTCATCACCAGCGCCTCCGGCACCACCACACGCTCGGCGTAGCCACCGCCGCCGAGCAACACCATGACTCGATCGCCGACTTGCACGCTGTCGCTGCAGCCCGGCCCCAGTTCGCTGACGACACCCGCGCACTCCAAGCCCAAAATGTCGGTCGTGCCCGGCGGGGGTGGGTATAGGCCCCTGCGTTGCAAGAGATCGGCGCGATTGAGCGCGCTGGCGTGGATCTCGATCGCGACTTCAGCGACACCCGGCACGGGATCGGGCA
Source organism: Polyangiaceae bacterium (assembly GCA_035688655.1). Classification (GTDB taxonomy): domain Bacteria; phylum Myxococcota_A; class Polyangia; order Polyangiales; family Polyangiaceae; genus PMG-095. Next base: position 11,503 of record DASSMT010000273.1, read on the forward strand.
GCTCGCTGAGGACGAGCTTCTCCGGTCCACCCGGCTCCGAGACGAGAACCGCTTTCACTCGAGCCTCTCAAAGCGAGGTCAAGTGCGCAGCGCCGATCACGCCCGCGCGTTCGCCCAGCTCACTGACCAAGAGCGGCACCTCTGCTAGCGGCGGCGCGAACGCTTGTTGACGCAGCGTGGCGCGCACGAATGGCTCGATCAAATCGAACGAGGCCGATATTCCGCCGGAGAAAACCACTGCGTTCAAGTCGAGCAAGTTTTGGATATTGGCCAGCAAGCGACCGAGCGCCGTCCCCATCATCTCGAATGTCCTCAGCCCGGCGGCTTCACCGCGCCGGGCGCTCACGGCAATGGGCAAGACCTCGCTCGCCTGACCACCGTGGCGCGCGTACTCGCGGAGCAGGGCGCGCGTGCCCGCGAACGTTTCCACGCAGCCACGCTGACCGCATGCGCACAGCGGCGCGTCCGCCGCCGTGTCCACTTTCATGTGCCCGACTTCGGCCGCAAAGCCCGTGGCACCGGGGTAGAGTTGGTGGCCGAGCACGAGTCCGCCGCCGATGCCGGTGCCCATGGTCAGCATCAAGAAACTCGGGTGGGCGCGCCCATGGCCATGTAGACGTTCGCCGAGCGCGGCGGTGGTGGCGTCGTTCTCGACGGCGATCGGGCAGCGCAATCGGCGCGCCAGCTCTTCGGCGATGTGCACACCCTCGAAGCCGGGGACATTGGGCAATCGCCAACAGCGACCGTCGGAGTTGACCTCGCCCGGAATCGCCACGCCCACCGCGTCGGGTTTGGACGAGAGCGCGAGCACGGTGCTGGCGATGGTATCGAGCACGTCGTTCGCGCTGGAGCCGGCGCGCGTGGGGGTTGAGGTCGAACGCACGACATCACCATTTTCGACGATGCCCGCTTTGACCTGAGTTCCTCCAAAATCGACGCCGATCAGCATGAAGGAACAAACCATAAGCCGAGCGCCGTCAGCGCTTCAAGACGAACCGAAAAAGCTAGGCTATTCTCAGGCTTGTCATGAGTGTGCTGCGTGTGGCGACGATCAATGTTTGGAACAAGAGTGGCCCTTGGCTTTCACGCCTCGGGCTGATTCGTCGTGAGCTCGAGCGGCTGCAACCGGAGATCGTCGGTTTGCAAGAGGTGCTCCGTTTCCGACCAGACCACGCGCGCGAAGCACCGCTCACGGTGCACAACGATCAGCTGACCGAGATCGCCGATGGCCTCGGCTATCAACTGGCGTACGGCATCGCCAGCGACTACGGAAATGGGCTGAAGTTCGGCAACGCCCTCATGTCTCGTCATCCCATCGTGGCCGAACAGAACTTCCCGCTGCCCGGTAGCGAGAGCGGTGAGACGCGTGCGCTTTTGTATGCGCTGTGCCAGACGCCTCACGGAGCCCTGCCCGTGTTCGTCACGCATTTGAACTGGAAGTTTCACCAAGGCTCGATCCGGCAACGTCAAGTCGTGTTCATCGCGGATCGTGTGGCGGAGTTGTCACCGGTTGGCGGCCCACAGCTGCCGCCCGTCCTGCTCGGTGATTTCAATGCCGCCCCCGACGCGGACGAGATTCGGTTCTTGACCGGGTTGTGCGCGCTCGAGCAAAAGACGGTCTACTTCGCGGACGCTTGGGTGTTTGCCGGTGAGGGGCCCGGCCATACCTTCGATCGCGCGAACCACTACGCGGCGAAGGCACGCGAACCGTCGCGCCGCATCGACTACATCTTCGTGCGCGGGCCCGATCGCCAGTTCCGTGGCGAGCCGCTGCGCGCCGAGCTCGCTTTCAACGCGGTCGAGCTGGGCGGGGCGGAACCGGTGTGGCCGTCCGATCATTTCGGTGTGGTTGCAGATTTAGCCATCACCGAACGGCGCTTCTAAACCTGCCAAGCTCACTACTATCGCGCTAATATCGAGCCATGGCGACGTGCAAAGGCTGCGGTGAAGAGTGCGACGAACTGCAAACCGTGAAGGTGTCGGGCAAGACCAAGAAGCTGTGTGAGGCCTGTGCTGATTTGGCGCGTGAACAGGACCAGATCGCGGAAGCCAGCGAGTCGGCCGTGCAAAACATGATGGGCTACAAGGGCCGCCGTTGAACTGGGGCGGGGAAGCGGTTTTTTGGCTCAATTCCAGTGACAGCGCCCGGTGCGCTCGCTAATGCTGCGATTTTGCCGCATTTTGTCGGTGCTGAAGGAGTTGGTCTTCACTGCGCAACTGAGTTAAGTACGAGCCAGTCGCACTGCGCGGCACAGGATTCCATGAAGCACTCCGTCCCCCACGATCTCGGTCAAGAACGCGCCAAGAAAATCGCTGAGTCGGCGCTCGCCACGTATGCGCAGAAATACGCGCACTATGGCGCGCAGGTGACTTGGAAAGGCCCGAACAAGGCCGACATCTCGTTCAAGGTGAAGGGCATGTCGCTCTCGGGCTCGCTGGAGGTGCTCGAGCGCGCCATCGACTTGGACATGGACGTGCCGTTCCTGTTGCGCCCGTTCAAGAGCCAGGCGTTGGGCGTGATCGAGGGCGAAATCAACGAGTGGATCAAGAAGGCCAAGGCTTCTGGTTGAGCGCTCGTAGCGGCGCGCCGCGCCCGCACTCGCGCCACGGGCACGCAGCGCCGGCTCAACCTGCGTCCAGCCGAAATCCGAGGTGCTCACGCACGGTCATGTAGCGCGAGCTCACGGCGTAGGCGATCAAGCGTTCGATGCGAGTCGTCAGGGCGGGGGAGCCAGGCTCTTGGGGTAGGGCGCGCACGCGCTCGATCGAGACCTCGAGGTCGTTGGACAGGATGAAGCCAATCGCGTCGGCGGCGTGGTCCACGTCATGCACCCAGCGCTTGAGATCGAGCGATGCGCCGTCGCGCAGCAGCTTGGCGACCACGTGAGTGAGCTGTTCGAGGCGCGTACCCGTCGCGAGCTCGGTCAGGGCCCGAGACGCTTCTTGCACCGGCAGCTCCAGATCGGGGGCGACCGGGAATTTGGGTTTGACCAGGCGGATGGCTGCAAACAGCCAGGCCTTCAGTGCGGTCATGTTGGACAGCAACTGCCGCACGTACAAGCCTGGCAGGTAATAGGCGAGGTGTCTGCCGGCGAGAAATGCTGCGGCGACCGGGGTCACGTCTTCCGTGAACGCGCGCCCGCCGAGCAGCAACGAGGGCGGTGACGTGGACAAGAACGAGACGCACGAAGGCGCCTCGGGGTTTTGATACATGCGCGGCTCGAGCACGGACAGCACGTGCGCGCCGGCATTGACCGCGAACACCACGCCGTACGGGTAGCGCTCGACGTCGATGTGATGATCTCCGGAGAGATTGAACGAGCCGAGTGGTCGCGCGCGCGCTGCCACCACGAACGGCTGGATCAGCGCGAACAGCTCGGTCAGGAACGGCTCGCTCGACTCGGGCATCGCCGCCACGAGCCACTCGTCGGGTGAAGCGGGTTCGCTCACCTCGGCGGGCTCGTCGCTGCGCATGCGCTCGAAGAAGCGCTCTTCGTCTGGTTCTGCCTGCCCGAGCACGTGCAGTGCTTGGCAGATGCACCAAGCGGCGTCCGCTTGGCGTGCCTCGGTGTACACCTTGCGCAGGAGTTTGTACGGCGCCGGTTGGTAGGGGTCGCGCTCGATCCAATCGCCCAACGTTTCTACGGCCTTTTCGAAGTAGGAGACCGGATCTTCGCCGTACAACCGCGCGAGCTTCTCCTGGAAGCGCGTGCTTCCGGGGTCGACCTGCAGCGCAGACTCGTAGACCGCGACTGCTTGATCGCGACGGCCGAGGAAACGCTGGTAGACCTCGGCCAGCTCGCCCAGCGACTCCAGCAGCCGCTGCTTGTCACCTGCGCGCTGCGCGTTGGCGATGCGCAGCTTGAGCACGCGCTTCATGCCATCGTAGTTCTGGAGGCGCTGGAACATGGACAGCGCTTCGTCGATGGCGGACACGCGATCCGGGTCGTGCTCCAGCGCCTGTGCGAGTAGGTTCGACGCCAGCACCAGATCCGAGAGCTCGCGCGAGGCGATCATCGACGCCGTGTGCAAGTACTTGGCCTTGTCCTTCGGTACGTCGACCACCTCCGCCAGGCGCGTGATGACTTGAATCAGCTGCGGCCAGTCCTTCTCCGCACCGTACAGCTGCATCAGCTTGGTCAGGATCGCGCGGTCGCTCGGGCGTTCGCTGAGCGCGAGCAGGTAGCTCTTGGCTGCGTACTCGGAGTCGCCCAGCTTGCCCGCGGCGACATCGCCCATTTCCAGCAGAATTTCGACCTTTCGCTCGCCCTCCGCGCGCGATAGCTCGCGGTACAGCACGTCCATTTGCTCCTCGGTCGAGCCCTCGGCGGCGTACACGCGGCCGAGCGCTCGTAGCGGTGCGCTGGCAGCGGGGTCGAGTTCGCTCGCGTGCTGAAGTGAGTTCTTGGCTTCAGCGTAGCGAGCGAGCTTCGCCAGCGCTTCACCATTTCGAAGCTCGGCTTCGGCCTCTTCTTTCGGCGAGAGCGCGGCGCGCAGCTCCCCGAGCAGCAACTCACACAGCCAAAGCGTCTGCTCGGCGCTGCCGTGTTCCGCTGCGATGGCAGCGATGCGCAAGAGGGCGTGAGCGTCGTCTTCGAACCACTTCATCAAGCCGCCCACCTGATTGAGCGCCTTGTCTGCAGCCCCGCTGCGCGACAAGGCATCGATGTACAGGTAGGCGATTTCACGCGCCTCTCGATGATCGAGCAGCTCGAGTTGGCCCAGGATGGGTTCGAAGCGCTTGGCGGCTTCGACGTAGCGCTTCTCGGCATGCGCGGTGTGGCCGAGCACGCGCAAGGCGTCGCTGTTCGTGGGATCGATGTGCAGGGCGAGCTGCGCAGTGGCCACGGCGCGCGCCGAATCATGCAGGAATTTGTGGCAAATCAGCGACATGTCGCCGGCCAACTTGGCGCGCTCGCGCTCGTTCTTCGCGACCGGGATCTCCGCCTCCAAGAGCTCCACTGCGGCCGCGTAGCTGCCGTATTCGACGTGCTTTTTGACCAGCCGGCGGCGCGCGCCCAAATCCTCCGGCGTGAGCTCGGCGGCCAAGCGATAGCGGCGGAGCGCGCCGGCGCTGTCGCCACGCCCTTCCAGCACCTGCGCCGCGCGCACTTCGAGATCGGCTTTGGCTTGCGGTGTCGTCGCCTTGTCACTGAGCGCGTCGATCGCGTCGATTGCGCTTTGCGCGTCACCCACCACGGCTCGCAGCGTTGCCAGTGCGTCGAGCGCTCCGGCGTGGCTCGGGTCGAGAGTGAGCACGTGCTCGTACGCCGCGAGCGCGCGGTCGGGTTGCTTCAGATTCTCGGACAGCACGCGACCGAGTTGCATCCCGGTCTCGATTTGGCGTTCGACCGGGCCACTGTGCGCGTGCCGGCGGTAGTGCTCGGCCAGCGCTTCGTAGCGCTCCAAGGCGCGGAAATGGCGCGCGAGCTCGCGCCCCGCGTCCGTGTGCTCCGGATCCAGCGCGAGCACGCTTTGCAGCGCCTCGGCCGCGCGCTCGTGGTCCAGGTACTCTTCGTCGTAGACGCCTGCCATGCGCTCGTAGAGCGTGATTTTCTGGCGGACGGTGACTGCCAGCTCGATTTGCGCGCGCAGCACTTCGAGCAGCTCGCGATAGCGACCCGCGCGCGTGAGCACGCGGTCGAGCCCGCGCAGGGCGTCGACGAAGCGCGGGTTTTCCTCGAGCACTTCGCGGTAGGTCTTCTCGGCCGCATCCAGCTTGTCCAGATCGACGTCGTAGGCTTCGGCGACTTCGCACAGCAATTGATGGCGCTCGTCGCCCCGCAGTGTCTTGGCACGCGTCAGCCGGACGAGCAGCGCGCCCGCCGCGTCACCCGCGGCTTCGAGCAACGCGACTTGACCGACGCTGGCTTTCTCGTGCCCCGGATCTTCTTCCAACACCGCGGCGTACAACTCGCGCGCAGCGGTCGAGTTGTTCAGGCGCGTCGCCAAGAGCTCTGCGGTCTCGACCCGCAGATCGCGCGCCAGGTTGGGGGCCGCGATATCGGCACGGCGCAAGAGCACCTGACCGTACTCGGTCCATTGCTGCGCCTTCTTGTAGATCTGCGAGAGCAGCTGCAGAGCCCCATCGTGATTCGGCTCGGCCGCCACCAGCTGCGTCAGCCAGGGCAGTGCGAGGTCCGGGCGCATCACCTTGTCCGTGTACCAGTGTCCGATGTGATACCAGAGCGCGTGGCGTTCGGCGGTGCCGGGATCCAACTCCAGCGCTGCGATGGCTCGTCCGAGCACGTCTTCCCAGGCGGGGAAACGCGCGCCGGCCAAACGTTCGAGCGCGGCCGCGTGCGACTCGCTCAGCGGATCTTCACAAAAGGCCTGGGCATAGGCGAGTAGCGCTTGGTCCTTGTCCTTCAGCTCGTCTTCGTAGAGCTGCCCGATTTCTGCCCAATGCTCGGCGCGCTCTGCGGAGCTTTCGCTGCTCTCGCTCTGCTCCAGCAATGATTCAATCAGTTCTTCGTATTTGCCGAGCGACTTCTTGACGCGCACGAGCGCTTGCGCCGCGCTGCGATCGTTTCGATCGAGCTCGACCAATTTGGCATAGACCTCTTCGGCGCGGTCGTGTCGTGCGGCGGCTTCGTACAAGCGCGCGGCGCGCGCCAGGTGTTTCTTCAGAGCGCGCTCCAAATTCGGTTCGCTTCGCTCCTCGAGCGCCTTTCCGATTTCGTAAAAGCCGTCGGCGATGCGCACCGGATCGGCACCCAAGTCGACGCTCGATTCCAGCTCCGCAGCTGCGGCGTCGTCGTCTGGATTCAGCCCCAGTGCCTCGAACATTTCGGGCAGACGCTCGTCCGTGACCCAGGTCGCCGGGCGCGTCGACGCGCGCCACAGGCGGCGCAGACCCTCCAAAGCTTCGCCGGCATCCCGCGGCCGTTGCTCGCGAGCCTTGTCCAGCAAGCTGCGGACGAAGGCTTCGACCGCGGGGGTCGCGCCGTTTCCGGCGGCGACGAACGAGAGCGGCTCCGCGTTCTGCGTCAAATGGCCGACCAAGGCATCGACCGCGTGGGCCCCGAAAAATGGCGCCTTCCCGCTGAGCAGCTGATACATCAGCACTCCGAGTGCATACAAATCACTCTGCGCGCTGGGCGCTTGACCGCGGAACTGTTCGGGCGAGCTCGAGAGCAGAAAGGCCTCGGTGCTGCCGTTCAGGCCCAACGTCAGCGCGGGGCGGAGGAAGTGGGAACCCGGATCGAGCAACACCACCTTCGGTGCACTGGGGGTGGCGTCGGTGACGAGCACGTTGCCCGCGTGCAGGGAGCCATGCACCAAACCGGCCGCGTGCAGCGGCGAAAGCGCCTCCGCGATGGCCCACAGCAGCGGTAGGACCTCATTGAAGTGTCGCGCGCCGCGGCGTGCGATCGAGCTCTGAATCGTCTCGCCTTCGAACGCCGGGTGGGCGATGCCAATGTGCAGACCCTCGTCGTCGAGCGCGCCCGCGCGCACGTCGCCCGGCAGTGCGGGATGAGCGATCAAGCCGGCGAGCCGTGACGCGGTGAGATAACGATGCGCATCCGAACGCCGCGCTGCGACCCTCGGGTGCAGCGATTTGACGCGAAATTCCTGACCGTCGCGGCGCGCCCGGTACACGTTCGCCCAGGGTCCGGTGCCGAGCTTCTCGAACACCACGTACTGTCCGATCGAATCACCGGGCGAGAGGGCAGCGCTGAGTGCGGCGCTGTGGCGCACGTCCTCGAGCGAGGTCGGCAAACCGTGCCGGTCGAGCGCGATCGCGTCCAGCAGTGCATCCACCGCTTCGCTCGCTACCGCCTGTTCCGCGAGGGCACGGGCAAATGACGCCCGAGTGGCCACCCCGCCGATTTCTTCCGGCTGGAAGCCGAGGGCGTCGCGACTCAATCGGGTGAGGTCAGGCAACTCGAACAATCGCTCGAGCTCGGCAGTCAGCGTCTCGACCAGCATACGGTTTTCCGTTTCGACAGGGACCAGTTCTGTTTTTTACCGGTCGATCACGGTAGCGAGTGGGAAAAAAGCACAACCCCGGAACCCGCTCGGGAACCAGGGTTGGCGATTGTGCGAATGCTGAAAAAAATCAGCCGAAACGGCCACGAAGCAAGCGAGCTGCTCGCGCGACCACTTGCATAAGCGAAGAGCTCAGGCGGCCGACGCCTTGGAAACGGCTTGAGCGGCGTATTTCTCGAGCTTGCGCGCATCCGAATAGAACCCACGGATCCCTTCGCTGAGTTTCTCCACCGCCATTTGATCCTGGTTGTGCTCGAAGCGGAAGCTCTTTTCGTCGAGGTGGATCAGGGCCGTCTCGCTGGCCTGCGCGCCCTTCACCGTCAGCTTGGGCTCGAGCTCGCCCGGCTTGCCAGCGAGCTCGGCGATCAGCTCGGGGCTGATGGTCAGCAGATCGCAGCCGGCCAGATCCACGATCTGATCGGCTTTGCGAAAG
>DASSMT010000286.1:0-18273 GCA_035688655.1 Polyangiaceae bacterium
ATCGCCATCGCCACTTTGCCGGACAAAAAGGCGCTCTGCGGACTGGACGAATTGCCGAAGCCAGAACGAAAGCGCTTGATCACGCCCACGCCCAGCTTCTCCGAGTACGAAGCCACCCACTCGAAACCCCGGACGTTGCCCGGCGCCGCGGCGCTGATCTTTTCCGAGCTCTCCAGCAGTCGACCACCGAAAAAGTCCCCCCAACCGAACATCCACCAGCTCGGTTCGTTCGGTAGAAAGCCGACTTGCAACAAGCGCTTCTGCTCCGGCGGGACCTGAGGCAGATAGCCGGATTCAACCCTTTTGTCGCCGTTCGGCAGGCTGACTTCCCACTTCGTGAGCTTTTCCGCGTAGGCGTCGAGCTCTTCGATCGTCGTTGGGGGTTTTTGGGGATCGAGCCCGGCTTCAGCGAACAACCGCTTGTTGATCACGAGCGCGGTCGACGCCGGTACGATCGGTAGCGCCCACAGCTTACCGCGGTACTCGCCGAGGCTCAGGTAGTGCTGGATGTACCGACTGCGATCGAAGTTGGTCTTGGCCAAGAGCGGCCCGAGCTCCGTGAGCGCGCCATGATCGGCGTACGCGGCGACCGCAAAACTGTAGTTGCCCGCGAGATCGGGAGGGTTCCCGCCCGCGATGGCGATGAGCAGCTTTTGTTCGAGCTTCGAAATCGTGATTCTTTCGACCTCGATCGGTGTGTAGCCCGGGTCGACCTTTGCGTGTGCGAGTTCTCCCGCGTTGAAGTCGTCGATCACTGCGTCCATCGCCTCGCCCTCGAAGCCCGTCCACTTTTCCCAATACGTGACGTGCGTGGGCTCGAGCTTGCTCTTGCTCGTCGAACAGCCGGTGCTGGCGAGGAACGCGCAGGCAGCCACGACCGCGCATCGCAAGCGAGCAAAGGCTCGCTCGTACCGGGCTAAGCGCTGTCCTGTCATCGCCTCCCTGGCGTTTTAGTCGAATCTCTCCGCAGCAGTGAAACTTTTCCGATGGTGTTAGGCTCCGGCCGTGGCGACCCGAAGCATCAACCCCAAGTATCACGTTGGACTCGGCGCAGTGACCGCGCTCGAACGAAGCGAGCGCGGACTGTTGCTCCACGTGGGCGAGGAGAAATTCCGCGTGGACGTGATTCGCGCGGACCTATTTCGGTTGAAAATTTCGCGCGCCGGCCAGTTCGACGAAGCGCCCACCTACGCCGCCGCTTTCAGCATGCCCGCACCGGTGCCGTTTCAGGTGCACGAAGCGGGGGACGTGATCACGCTCGAGACTTCCCGGCTCAAGCTGGTGATTTGGCGCGCGGCGTTCGGCTTGGCGGCTTACCGCACGGACGGCTCGGCGGTGTTCGAAGATGCCGCGGGCCTGGACGGGCGCTCGCACGGCTACGTGCAGCTCAACGACTCGTTCGTGCTCACTCGCCGGATCGCGCGGCACGACGCAATCTACGGCCTGGGGGAGAAGACCGGGCGCTTCAACCGGCGCGGTCGTAATTTCATCCTCTGGAACACGGACGTCTTGCATACCGGGGTTCTCGCGCAAAACCGCTTGGACGAAGCCGAGATGCTGCCGGGGTCGAGCACGAATTTCGACCCGTACTATTCGTCGATTCCCTTCTTCTATCACTCGCGCACGAGCGCCCATGCCGCGGCCATGTCGGGCTCCTTCATCGACAATGGCTACAAAGCCAACTTCGAGTTCGACGACAGCGAGACCTACCGCATCGAATTTCATGGCGGGCAATACACCGAGTACGTGTTTGCCGGCCCGAACATGAAGGACATCCTCGAGGCGTATACCTTCATCACCGGGCGCATCTCGCTGCCGCCGATCTGGGCGCTGGGGCATCATCAATGCCGCTGGTACGACTACAACGAAGCGGACATCGTGCGCATCGGGCGGCAATATCGCGAGCGCAACATCCCCTGTGACGTGCTGTGGCTCGACATCGAGTACATGGACGGCTACCGCGTTTTCACCTGGAACACCGAAAAATTCCCGGATCTACCGAGGCTTCTCGGGCGGCTCGCGGAAGCCAAGCTGCGTGTCATCACGATCGTGGATCCGGGGGTCAAGTTCGAGCCCGGCTACGCCGTCTTCGACCAGGGCCTGTCCCAGAACTTGTTCTGCAAGACCGAAGCCGGCAACGTCTACGTCGGCCAGGTGTGGCCAGGGCGAACTGCGTTTCCCGATTTTTCCAAGCCTCGCGCGCGCGCCTGGTGGGGAGCGCTCAATGCTCGGCACGTTGCGTCCGGCATCGCTGGCATTTGGAACGACATGAACGAGCCCGCCACGGGCCAAGTCGCGCCGTTCCAAATGCGTTTCGATCGCGACGGCGAAAATCATCCGCACGAACGCTTCCACAATCAGTACGGGCTACTGATGGCCATGGCCACGCACGAGGGCTTACTCGCGGCTCAGCCATCGCTCAGGACGTTCATCTTGAGCCGCGCCGGGTTCTCCGGGATCCAGCGCTATGCGGCGCAGTGGCTCGGCGACAACTGTGCCGAGTGGTCACACTTGGCGCTGAGCATCCCGATGACGGCTGGCATGGGCGTCTCCGGGCAAGCGTTCATCGGCGGTGACATCCCCGGCTTCATGTCCAGCCCGAGCGCGGAGCTTGCAGCGCGCTGGACCCAATATGGCGCGCTCACGCCGTTTTGTCGCTATCACAGCGAGCGCAGTGAGCCCGACAAGTATCCGTGGAGCTTCGGCCCCGGAACGGAGAAGCTGGCGCGCACCGCGATCGAGCTACGCTATCGGCTGCTACCCTACATTTACAGCGCGTTCGTGACCGCGAGTGAAACGGGCGCGCCCGTGCAGCGCCCGCTCTTGTTCGATTTTCAGAACGATCGCCAGGCTTGGGAAACCGACGACGCTTACTTGTTCGGGGAGGCGCTGCTGGTTGCGCCGGTGACGGCGCCCGGTTGCACGGCGCGGCACGTGTATCTACCGCCCGGCAGCTGGGTCGATTTCCATACCGGTGAGCGCCACGCGGGCGGGCAGGTGATCACCGCCGCCGCGCCCGCCGACCGCATCCCGCTCTTCGAACGCGGCGGCTATGTCGTTCCCCTGCACGAACGGGCGCCGCTCTCGACCATGGGTCACTATCCGGAGCTGCTCGAGCTGCACGTGATCGTGCCCGATGAAGACGGCGACACGGAGTCGATGTTGCAAGAGGATGATGGCACTAGCCGTGCCTACGCGACGGGCGCGTTCTTGCGCACGACCTTCACCGTTTCGCGTCGAGCGGAGCGTGTCACCGTTCGCCTGCGAACCTCAGGTAGCGGTTTCCCGGAGTTCCGTCGGCGCCAGCTGCGCTTCTACCTCCGGGGTTATAGCGGCGACCGCGTCGAGCTCAACGGGCAGGTGGTGGGCCTGAAAGATTCGCGATTTTCTTGGGAGAATCGCGGCGAGGCCGGTGAGTTTTCGTTCTCGCTGCCCGCCCCGGAGGGCCCGCTGGACTCAACGCGTCCCGGGTAGCGGGGGCGGACGTTTGGGTAGCGCCGGTGGGGTCGCGCGCTTGGCTGGCGGCTTGGAATGGGCCTTGGCGGGCCTCGCGCTCGGTCGCTTGCCCGTGTGCGGGTGCGCGGCGCTGGGCGCGTGCGGCGCCGCCGGTGCAACTGGACCGGGGCGCGGTACCGAAGGTCCCGGCTTGTGGGCGGCAGGGCTGAGGCTCGCGCTATCTTCTACCCACAGTTTGGCGACCGGCTTGGGCGGAGGCCGGTGTTTCGTGCCCGAGACCGGCGGGCTTCGGCGCGCGAGCGGAAAATGGACGGCTGGCGGCGGGTATGACGGCCGCGCGAGGACGAAGCCCTGGGCGAAGTGCACGCCCTGGTCAGCGACGGCTTTCAGCTCTTCGGTGGTTTCGATGCACTCGGCGACGACCTTTGCGCCCAGATCGCTACACAGCGCGACCATGTGCCGGACCATCAACTGCCGGCGCGGATCTTTGTCGATGCCGCGGATCAGCGCGCCGTCGAGCTTCACGACTTCCGGATTGAGATCCAGGATCCGCGCCAAGTTGGAGTGACCCGCGCCGTAGTCATCGACGACGAGGTGCACGCCAGCGCGTGCACACACGTCTTTCAGTACGCTCATGCACAGGTCATAGTGGGTGAACGCGGCCGACTCGGTGATCTCCAGATAGACCTCGTGTTCGTGGAAAAAAAGCGGATCGTCCGGCCGAACCAGCCAGCGCTGGCTCAACTCTTCCGGATGCACGTTCACGAACAGCGCGGTGTCCTGACAACGCTCGAAGGTCTGCTGCCGAATGATGCGTCCCAAGTGCCCGCAGGCGTGTTCCTTTTCCGCTTCCACGAACAACAGCGTTGGAGTTGCGTAGCGAGGCAACTTGCAGCGGACCAGGGCTTCGTGCGCGAACAATGAGCCCGTCGCAATCTCGACGATCGGCTGGAACACCATGTTGATGTCGTCGGCCGTGATGGCACGAACGCCCGTCGCCGGGCCCGCTTTGTTGGGGTCGCCATCGAACGTCCAGTGCAGGCGATCGTCGGTCATCGGCAGGGGGGCTCGTGCCTGGAAACGGCGTCCAGCCCGACATTTTAAGCATGACCGGTTCCTGCTAAATGTGCGAGTAATGCCGAAGGTTTAGCGCGGAAGCCAGGGGCGGGTCAGAGGGCAGCGCGAGTGAATGGATCCAACGTCCTACCCGTCCGAGTCTGGGACGCCATATAGAGAAGAAGAAGCCCGCGCTCAGCGCGGACCCGGCACGAGAAAGCGATGAAATCCAAACTTTCGATCCTTCCACTCCTTGGCTTGGTTGTCTGCTCGGGGAACGCAATGGCCCAGGGTGCGCCACCGCCGTACGCGCCGCCTCCCGGTCCCCCGCCATCCGCCCCGCCCCCCGAGCCGCCGCCGATCCAACTCGTTCAGCCAGAACAGCCGCCCGCCGCTCCTCCGCCAAAGATCGATCTGAGCACCGAGGCGCCGGCCAAAGCCGTGCAGCGCACGTATCATTTCCACGAGGGCTTCTACCTGCGTGGCAGCGTGGGCTTCGGCTACTACTACGGAAGCTTCACTGATCATAATCGCGTGCAGCAGGACTTCAGTGAGCACGGCGGCACGATGTCGCTCGATCTATTGATCGGCGGCTCGCCGAGCCCAGGCATCTCTCTCGGTGCCGGTGTCATGGCCGACCCCTTGTTCGGCGCGTCCTACGATCGCAATGGCCGCGAGATCGGCAACCACGGGGGCGTAAGCTTGCTGGTCGGACCCTTCCTCGACGCTTTTCCGGACGCCACGAAGGGCTGGCATTTGGGCGGCTTGATTGGCTTTGCCGGGCAGGGCTTCGAGAACGTAAATCTCAGCGGCGGCGGCCGGCAGCGTGCGATTGGCATCGGGGGGGCCGCTTGGTTCGGCTACGACTTTTGGGTCGCGCCGGAGTGGGCTGCAGGCCCGCAATTTCGCGCCATGGGCATGAGCACCACCAGCAGCAAAGACGGTGAGGACATCTCCGCGTTCGCGAGCTCGTTCGATCTCGGGATCAGCGTCGTGTTCAATTGAGCGCCGTTCAGGGCCGGTCCGACAGCGGTGTTTCCAAGACCGTTCGCACGCGCTCGAGCAGCACGTCCGGGGTGACGGGCTTTTGCAAAAGCACGACGTGTGGTTCGAGCACGCCGTGCTGCGCGATTGCCTCCTCCGTATATCCCGAGAGGTAGAGCACCTTGGTTTGGATTCGAGTTCGCTTCAGCAGCTCCGCCAGCTCGCGTCCGCTCATCGTCGGCATGACGACGTCGGTCACGAGCAGGTGGATATCCTCATTGAATTGCTCGCATTGGCGCAGCGCTTCCAGGGGACCGGAAGCATCGAGTACCCGATAGCCAGCGGAGACGAGGATAGAGCGGATCAGCTTGCGCACTTGCGCTTCGTCTTCGACCAGCAGGATGGTCGCGCTGTCCCGGGCGTGGGCTTGTTCCGGTCGCAGGCTCGCGCGCGGCGGCGGCAACGGCTCGTCGCAACGCGGCAAGTAGATGACGAACGAGGCACCTTTTCCGACTTCGCTCGTGATCGTGACGCGCCCGCCGCTCTGTTCGACCACGCCGAAGACCGTCGCGAGCCCGAGGCCCGTGCCCTTGCCGCTGGCCTTGGTCGTGAAAAATGGCTCGAATGCGCGTTGGCGCGTGACCTCATCCATGCCCGAGCCCGTGTCGCTGACCGACAAGCTCACGGCGGGCACTGCTTCGTGGCCGGCCTTGACCGGCGCCAGCACGTTATCGGTGGCGATCGTCAGAACACCGCCGTTCTGCATCGCGTCGCGCGCGTTCAGCGCCAGGTTGAGCAAAACTTGCTCGAACTGACCAATGTCGACCTTGACCCGACCGAGTGTGGGGGACAGCGCGATCTTGAGCACGATGTCTTCGCCCAGCAGGCGGCGCGTCATCTTCTCCATCCCGGCCACGACCTCGTTCAAATCGACGATGCGCGGTTCCAGCACTTGGCGCCGGCTGAAGGCGAGCAGCTGACGCGTCAAACGCGCTGCGCGCTCGCCGGCGGCGTGGATCTCTTGCACGTCGTCGGCGGACGGCGTACCTGGCTCCAGCTCGGACAGCACGATCGAGCTGTAGCTGAGGATTACGGACAAGATATTGTTGAAGTCGTGGGCAATGCCGCCGGCGAGACGACCGAGCGCCTCGAGCCGCTGCGTCTGCCGGATGTGTGCTTCCAGGCTCTTCATCTCGCGCATGTCGTGCTGCACGGTCGCGAATGCGAAGGGTTCGCCCTGCTCGTCGCGCACCAAGAACGAGCTGACTTGAGTGTCGATCAGCTCGCCCGTGCGCAGATGGCGCAGCTGGCCTGGACCGCGATACATCCCCTGGGCACGAATCACGTCTGCGCGCTTCAAGCCATCGGGAGTGTGAAACGCCGGCAGCTCGAGCTTCGTCACATCGGCATCGGGCTCGATACCGAGCAACCTTTTGCCGGCCTGGTTGATGAACAACACGCGCCCGTCCAGCGAAGCCATGGCGATGAACTCGGCGCTGTGTTGAATCAACGATTCGAAGCGCCTGGCCTGCTCCTCGGCGCGCTTGCGCTCGTCGATCTCGCGTTGCCGCGATTCCAGCAGTTGCGCGTTGGAAATCGCCAGCGCAGCGTGCTCGGCCAAATTCCTGGCCACTGCCTCGTCTTCCTCATCGAAGGGCACGCTCGCGCCGACCCGAAACAGCACGATGATGCCCAACAAGCGCTCGCGCATAGCCAGAGGTAACCCGAGCAGACTCCGAACTCCGACATTGCGCATGGCCTCGGCGTTGACGACCGACAGCTCCGAGCTCAAGGCGTCCTGATCACAATGCGGGATCAACAGGCTGTTTCGTTGTTGGATCAGCCGCTGAGCAAGCTTCGAGGCGCTGATCGGGATTGCGCCGTTATCGAGCACGCCCTGCGCGCCTTGCATCAAAGCCGGGTCGTCGAAGAACAGCGCAGCGGGGCTCAGCCGCTGTTGGTCTTCGGACAGCAGCGCGACGAGACAGCCTTGCCCGAGCAAACCACACATGCGCTCCGTCACCGTGCGCAGCAAGAGCTGATAGTCGATGGTCGCCTCGGCGAATGCGCGCATGGTGTCGGACAGGCCACGCAGGCGTCCGTCGCTGGCTGTCGAATCTGCGCTCATCGCTTCTGCTCGAGCATGAAAGTCCGCTTGCCAATACTAGGAGAGGACCTCGGTCGTTTGCGCGGGAAAACGCCCGCCGTCCTCGCCGGCGCGCACAGCCGCGGGAAAAGAGCTAACAATGTCGGCAACAAATGACGCTTTTCGACAGCTTCCGGATGGCCCCACGAGCGCACCCATGAGCGACGAGGCAGCCTGGTTCATCGACGGCGCCTACCTGTACAAGGTGTGGCAGAGCCTCAAACGCAGCGATCGGCTCGACTACCTGAAACTTCGTCAATATCTGGAGCGCAAGTTCGGCAAGGACATCGACGACGCCTACTACTTCAACTCCGATCCCGACGTCGCCAGCGCCAAACAGAACGCCTTCCACAGCGCACTCGCTCATCGCCCCCCGGATGGACCGGGCATTCGCGTCAAACTCTATTGGCTGCAAAAGAAACCGCTGTTCTGGCCAACGAGCTGGGGCGGCGGTCCAGTCGCGCACCCGGAAAGCGGCCGCCACTTCGAGTTGGTCCAACAAAAGGCCGTCGACGTCGGTCTCGCCTTCCACCTCATGCGCTCCCACAGCCATCGCAAATGGCGCACGCTCTTCCTCGCCGCGGGCGATAGTGACTTCCACGAAGTCGTGCAACACCTGGTCGAAAACGAAGACGTGCAATTGATCCTGATCGGCAGCGAACAAACGATCAGCAGCGAACTATTGCCCTACGCCCGCGCCATCATCAAAGTGCGCGACATCGCCGACGAAATCGCGCGGGTTTGAATTCGCGCCCGCGCGCGAAGCGGAGCGCCTAGCGAGCCAGATTCACGCTCCGTCGCTCTCGCAGCGAAAGAATCTTGTTCATGCACGAAGCAATGCCGTTCGGTTAACACCGAGGCTCGGGATCGACGCGGTCAAGACTTGAGGTGCCATCCGGTGTGCGAGCCCTTTAGACCTGAAAAACACAGTTCGAACTCGAACCGCATCTTTCCCCGCGCGAGGATGCGTTGCCGCTCTCTACAAAGCGAAGGCGCGATACAGAGCGAAGGCGCGATTTGTTTCCACTGTCACCGCCTAACCGAACGGCATTGGTGCACGAAGGACAATTGGCGCGCGGCGAGCGGCTCCGGCGCTGACAGGTGACCGGTTACGGTTTCGTGAGCGCACTCTCGATCAGACGGAAAAGCCGAGACTCTTCGAATCCTGAAACCCAGTTCTAATTCGACTAATTCGAACTGCATTTCAGGCCGAGATGTGGAGCGACCGGAGGCTCCGGCGACGTCTGCTCGAATCGAAGAGCGCACGGGCGGCGTGGCCGCGGTGACGAGCGCGCTCATGCGACAAATCACCGCACGAGAACGCCCGCAGCTCCGAGTAGAAAGCCGAAGCATGAAGATCGTCACGACTCTCGCCGCGTGCGTCCTGCTCGGTATGGCACTCTCGGCGTGCTCGAGCGATTCTGAGCACCCCGATGAAGGATCCGAGGGCAACGCGACTGGTTCGATGTGTCCTCCGAGCTCCGACTTGACCTACGACAGCTTCGGTCGTGACTTCATGGCCTCGTACTGCACGCGCTGCCACAGCAGTACGCTCTCGGGAGCCGCGCGAAATGGCGCGCCCGCGGATCATAATTTCGACACGCTGAGTGGGATCGTGACCATGGCCGAGCACATCGACGAAAACGCAGCTGCCGGCCCGGCCGCGACCAACACGACCATGCCGCCAGCAGCGCCCGTGCCGACCCACGACGAACGGCTGCTGCTCGGCGAATGGCTGGCTTGTGAGACGGCGAAAGAGCACTGAGCGCGCTCGGCCGCGCGGGGCCTCAGCGGCATTGCCTTGAATAGACGAACGGGACGAGCTCGCGCTCGCTTCGGGGTTCTTCGCGTTTGGTTTGCTCGCTCGCCGATGGCTCGCCGGCGTTCGCCAGCTCTGGTGCGCGCTTTCTGCGGGATTTCTGCGAGGCACGTCGCGTGCACTTCGCGCTCCCGACCCATGCGCGCTACACTGCCCCTCGTGTCGCTGCCAACGATCGAGCTTCGCTACCGGGTGCGCGCGCCTCTCGAGGAATGGGTCGTTCCGGAGGGAACGGTGCCCGAGTCGATTCCGCACAGCAGTTGTACGCAGCACATCTGGGCGTTACTTTCATTCTGGGCGGGCAGCGCCGCGCGTCCCGTCTTCGTGGCGAGAAACCTCGCCGTACGCTGGCTCGAGGCCCGCCCCGCGATTGGCATCGATCCAGACGTGTGTTTGCTCGATCCGCCACCACCGGAGGTCGAGTCACTGTCGAGCCTCTGCTTGTGGAAACCCGGTCACGTTCCACCAACTCTCGCGTTCGAAGTGGTCAGTCAAAGTCATCCCTACAAGGATTATGTCGGGATCCAGGAACGCTACGCGACGATCGGCACGCGCGAGTTGGTGGTGTTCGATCCGCTGCTCCAAGGCCCGAAATCGCTCGGCGGCCCCGTGCTGTTTCAGCTCTGGCGCCGCGGCAGCGACGAGCTTTTCGAGCGAGTTTACGCCGGTACGGGTCCAGTTTTTTGCGAAACCCTCGACGCTTGGCTGGCAGAAGAAGGCGGACTACTCCGCATCTCTCGCAGTCGTCTCGGAGAAGATCGCTGGCTGACGGAGCAAGAATACGAACGCTCCGAGAAAGAGCGTGAGCGAACCGAGAAAGAGCGCGAACGAACCGAGAAAGAGCGCGAACGAGCGGCGCGCGTCGAGGTCGAGCAGCGGCTCACCGCGCTCGAAGCCGCTTTGCGCGACCGATCCTGACTGCCGTACGAGCTGTAGCCCACGACGGTGCCCTGGTCATTGAGCCCCGTCCCTTCGCTGTAGCCCGCCCCGGGCCCCGGATCGAAAGAGCCAAATTCGATGAGCTGCTCGTGGCTGGCGGCGCACTTGGGAACGACTTGCGCGCTCGCGGCGTGGCTGTCCGCGGCGGGCTTGCCCGCGGCCTCCTCGGGCGCGCTTGCACTGCACGCGCAGCTGCAGAGTGCGCCGACAGTCAGCAAAGACATCCGAACATGGTTGAACGAAACCATCCATTGTCCCTTCGCTTTTTCCGCGGCCTACTGTGCCGGCCGCGCCGGATGCCAGAGAAAAGGGTGCCATTCGTCATTCACCATGCGCTCACCACTGACGTCGCCGCAGTTGTTCACATCTGACGCGACTCCGGCCGTGGCATGGAGGGGCAGTACACTGAACCGTTGCATGGGATCCCACTCGACTGCTGTGAACGAGTGAGTTGTCGAGTCGCGTTCCTCGCCGACTATCGTGCCTTGGTCATTGCTGCCCAGAGGCCTAAGGTCATCGCTAGTTGGCCCTGGTAGGCGGACGGTACCGCAGGCAGTCCACTTCACGGCAACGTAGTGAGTGTTTAGGAGTACGTCGCCCGCGATATCACCATTGTTGTTGATGCTCTGTGCCTCGCTGGCGCTGCCGCCCACCTGGTCCAGCACCGTGACGCCGTCCTCTTTCGTCCATTTGAAAGCGACTGAGGTACCGGGCGGGGCAAACCAGGTCCCGACCACGACTCCCGAGTCATTGATGGCACCCAGATTGAGCCCGTAATGCGGCGGCAGCTCAATCTTCGTCATGCCGGTCTGCGCGTCCCAGATGAAGGGTCGTCGTAGCCCGGCTGTGTCGTCGGCCTCGCCGATTACCTGGCCACGATTGTTGATCCGGTAAGCGACACTGCTCGAGCCACCGAGCGTGCCAAGCTCATGAAGGCCATTGCCGGCATCCCACAGGACCGCGCGCTGGTGCCCGCTGGACCCGTTCACGCTGCCGACGCTGCCAACCACCTCGCCATGATCGTTGATACCGAACGCCAAGCTGGAGGTTTCGCAGGGCGGATTCAGATCCACCATCCCCGTGTCGGCTTGCCAACGGAAAGCGTGATAGTTCCCGTCCGCTGACGAGCTGAAGCCAACGACGGTGCCCTGGCCATTGAGCGCCACACCGTCGCCGTCGCTCAGTCCGGGCCGCGGATCGAAAGAGCCGAGATCGATGAGCTGCTCGGGACCGGCGGCGCACTTGGGAACGACTTGCGCGCTCGCGGCGTAGCTATCCGCAGCCGGCTCGCCTGCGGCCTGTTCGGGCGCGCTGCCACTGCACGCGCAGCCGCAGAGTGCGCCGACAGTGAGAAAAGACATCCGAGCACGGTCGAACGAAGCCATCCATCATCCCTTTTGCTTTCCGCGCAGACACTCCACTTGCGGCGATTGACATTAGGCGCCCAAAACCAGCTCGACCCCAAACGATATCTTCGCAATTGAATGCGCTTAATCGCTAGCTGATCGCGATCGTTGCAACCGGATCGAGGCAGTAATGAGCGCAGAGCAGGCTGGTACAGAAGCGTGTCATCACGCGTGCTGGCGCGCGCATCGCACGCGTGGCGCGGGATGAGCGAATCGAAACAACTCGACCTTGCCGACTGCCCGCAATGAGGTGCTTTTGAGTCACGTGTGGCTCAGAACACCCACGCTGGTCCGGTCTGCCACGCTACGAGCGCTGGTGCATGATCATCCGATCGCCGCACGTGAACGGTTCTTTGGACTGTCCTACGCCCCAACCCAGTTGGAATGCGAAATTTGCGAGAGGGCGCGGCGTTCCCTGAGATTGATTGTTGATGGTCACGCGAGCCGTCGCGCCTCGTCCCAGCCTTCGGCGTCGCGGTTCGACTGCGCGCCCAGAGTGGCGGCCCGGTCAGCGCTAGTCGGGACGCTCGGGCCGCGCCCGCGTCCGGTCAGGGGAGCGCACCAAGATGATCCACGCTCTTCAGTAATCTTCGAATCGTGAAAAGTAGGACGATGAGCCCTGCTACGGCAAATGCCACGCCCACGTGCGTGTGAGGTCTTCACCGTAGCGCTGAGGATGCTGAATTCGGTGTCGCCCGTCGCGTCGCGATAGATTGCGTAGACGCCGCCGCCGATAGAGCTCAATCCTAGATGCCTACCGTGATGAGTATGCCTAGGTGCACGGCGCGCGCGGCTTTGAGGTGAGCTGGAGCTGCGGGCACGGTTAGAAAGTGTTCTGGCTTCATGCGGACATTTCGAACTCCGTGCGGCGGCGGTTCAATGGTAACTATTTCTCACGAGCGTCCTTTCTCGCATGTGATGGGTGGTTTTATCGTCTCCGCTCGCGTTCCACGTTCAGGTCCACGATCGCGCCCTGTCCCGCGTCGGTCAGAAGTTGCCCAAGCGCTTCGTGCGCGACCCGCGCCGCCGAGAGGTCGCCCGCGGCAACTGCATCGCGGACCGCGTTCGCGAGCGCGGCGATCAGCACCGCCCGCGGGTGCTGGCGCGCGAACTGGAGGCGCGGCGGAAGGCGGGCGGGCGAGGTGCGATCGACGCTGAGCGCCTGAGGTGGCGAAACCGGTAGCGCACGGCCGTAGCGGGGCACGCAGACTGCCCTTCCAGGCGGCAGCCGCACAACGCGAAGTGTCGCGGTGCAACGTGTGGTAGCATTGCGAAGCCAAATGGAGAGGCAATGGGGCGGAGTGTGTGGCCAGAGTGTTTTCGACGGTGCGGTGCTCGTGATCGCCGGTTTGGCGTTGGGATCGTGCGCCGGTGCCGAACCAAACCCTCGCACGGTGCCAGACGGGAAGCGCACCGAGATACCGGCTTCAGCCTGCCCCACGGGCTCCGTGCACCACGCTGGGAAGTGTTCGATATTCGTCCAGCTCGCGCTAGGAGCAGCCCACAGCTGCGCCCTGACCGCGTCCGGCGATGTTTGGTGTTGGGGGGAAAATCAGCAGGGGCAGCTAGGCGATGGAACGAAGCGGAGCACCTGGCAACCAGTTCGGGTTCAGGGTCTCCACGAGGTGGTCGAAATCCGGTCCAACCGCGACACTACCTGCGCCAGAACGCGACCGGGGCCTGTCGCATGTTGGGGTAGCAACCGGTATGGACAAGCAACGCCGACACCAACACGAGCACCATCAGCAACGAATACCCCTGCGCGAAGCTGGTGCGCGGCTGGCGAGCCCAGCAACTTCGAACCCGACAACGTACTGACGAAAGCCGCCTTCGTAGCAGGCGTGGTCGACTCCGTTGGCATTGCGGTTGGCGCCGAGCATTCCTGCTCGCTGGCGCGAACCGGAGCGGTCAATTGTTGGGGCGACAACAGCCGTGGACAACTAGCTGGTGCAATAGCAGATACGACAGCCTTTCAGCGTGCAGAAGTCACTGGCTTGCCGCATGCGACGGCGCTCACTGCTGCCGGTTCCCAAACATGTGCCATCGCCGATGATAGAAGTGTCTGGTGTTGGGGTGGATGCAATGAAGTCGGTCAACTCGGCACGGCCGACAAGTCGCCAACTCTTCGACGCGTGCCGCAAGTGAGCGGTGCGGCATCGCTGAGCAGCGATTCGTTCCTCGTTTGCGCAAAGCTTGCGGATGGCTTGACCTGCTGGGGCGATTCCGCCGCGTGCTACACGGCTGAGGCTACGGCGCGTCCCACCTTCTTCAAAGTCGGCCGCGATGTCAATCAGCTAGTCCGAGCAAACGAGGACTGCTCGTCGTGTGTGCTGACGAATACACGAAGCGTGAATTGCACCTTGATGAGCTCGGTTGGAAACACGCACGAGCAAGCCATGCTTTCGCACGTCCGAATGCTTGCTTCGGGTGAGGAACACGTGTGCGCGATTGTCGACTCTGGCGGGGTCATGTGTTGGGGGCCGCACAATTCGAGCGGCCAATTGGGCCGTCCACCATCGGGCGGGCCTGCATACGCGCCTAACTTGGTTCGTTGGGAAGGGTATGAGTAAAGTGGCTGAATTCATCATTGCCTGTGTCGCGCGCATTCCACAAAATGAACGCAGCGCGATCTATTTCGATTACCACGTGCAAAACGAAATCACCTACACGCTGCACGAATACCTCACCGCAATCGCTGCCGTCCGAAAGTCGAGCGGACGCGGTGGTTTCATCCCGGCGGTCGGCTGGTATTTCAACGCTGCCGACATCAAACCTTCTGACGTCGTGGTCTATTTCGTGCGCGACCGAATGAGCAGTATCGCGAGTCGAGTCGGCGGCACCTTCAATGCAAACCCCGATACCGGCGGCTACACGTCTCCCACCCCGCAAGGTATCGTCTCAGAGGTTTACGTCGAGTACAATCTACCCGCCCGCAAGCTCACGAACATCGCCTTCCACGAACTGATGCACAACAAGCTCGACGTAGGGACGCGAACGGTTCCAAACATTCACACACGCGGGGGCATTGGTCACTCCCCAGCAACCGAAGCGAGCGTGCTCACGCAGGATAACAAGGCGCTCATGGCCGCTCACTTGTTCGATCCCGTTCGTCAGTACACCGGCCGGATGTGAACGTTCGTCGCCCTGAGCGTGGTCCACTTTGGAGCTCGGTCTGGGAAGGCTGCTCCGCTCGAGGAAGCGATCCTGAGCGTCGTTCCAAGTCCGCCACCCCAAAAAAACGAGGGCCAGCGGGGTGGTCAGCGAGCGCTGACCAAAAAATCCCCTGCAGGATCGGCGAGCACCGGAGACGCCAACGATTCCGCTCTAGTGGCCCCTCCCGGACTCGAACCGGGACGCTCTTTCGAGCAAAGGATTTTAAGGCGGGCACCGCCTGACGTGGACGCGCATGAGAGCGTGATTTCTGCGGGTTCGTGTGCAGGGAGCGACATGGGAGAGCGTGACTGCCCACCCCTCGATCCGCGGGTGGTCAGCGAAATCGACCCCGTGGAGCTAGCTCTGGCGACTGCTTTGGAGCGGGCTAGCGCGGCTGCTCAGTGGGGTGTGGTCGAGGCCTTGTCTCGAGGTGTTGAGGCGCGGCGCAACGAGCGACTTCGGCGTCCCCGCGGCTAGCTATGGGACAAGACTCTGCCCTAGACGTGGCCGAGAACCGTGATCGCGGGTACGGCCTCCCATCCGCCATCAAAAGTGATGAAGCTCTTGATTCCGAGCTCTAGCCCCAACGCGATGTGAAGCGCATCCATCGCGTCAAGAGTCGTGTGCTTCACGAGCAACTCGCGATGATACTTTCGCAGCTTTGCGGCGCTCGCTGCAGTCGTGGTCCCGGCGGGCACACCGAAGCGCTCGACCAGGACCCCGCTCTTCCCAACGGCATCCGCGGCAAACTTGAGCATGGTTAGCATTCCGCTCTGAGCAATGGAATCAGCAGTCGCTGCATCCGCGGGAGCTTGCTGTTTGAGTTCTTTCCAGCTGGATCGGCCGCGACTCCTTGCTTCCACCGTTCGAAGACGGTTCCGAGTCAAGGAGGCGATCTCCTCGAAGGCGAGCACTGTTGTTGCTGTCAAGGCACCCGCCGTGTTTGCTCGGGCAATGAACGCAGTGACATTGCGCGCGCGCGCCAGCTCACCGGTGTCTGCAGGCTGTCCGGCGGCGCCTGCCTCTGCCTGTGCCAGGCTAAATAAGGCAGACGTGTCGAGGTAGTAGCGTTCCCCCGCCGTCGGCTGCGCTGTTGCCAACGCCACCTTCGGCATTAGTCGTCGTCACTCGACGCAAGCGCTGCGAAGTGCTGAGCCGATAGCGGCAGCACGTCGTGAGTGCTCTCATCGGCAATCGGTCCGAGGATGGCCTCTAGTAGACTCGGCGCCGAACGAGCATTCGCTTGATTTTCAGTGAGGTACTTCACAAGAAGCTCGGTCATTGCTCGAGCTGTCTTGACGGCGGCCGCAGCGTTCGCGTTCGCTTGCTGGACCTCTCGCCGCAAATCATCTCGTTCACGACTGGCGAGGCGCGCCTCCGAACGAGCTCGGTCGGCTTCGTTCTGGGCATCGTGGATGGCTTGCGTGGCGAGCAATGCGATGGCCTGCTCGTGAAGCGCGCTATCGCTCTTGCGCGACCCACACCAATCTTCGGAACCAACGCCGACGGTCCACGGCGCGACGCCGCCTAGGTCAGATTTTTTAGATAGGTTGTGCATTGCGCTCGCATCTCTTCCCAGATGCCCATCTTCTGCCATTTGCGCCTGATACCGAACGAGAGCCAGATGCAGAGCTTACCTGACTCGTCGACGGGTGACCAGCGCACGCTGTTTAGCCCAATTCCTGCTTTTTTGCTGCGATACTCGGCCCCAGCGAACTCCAGCACCGTGTCGTCTCCGCTCGAGACTGGTGGCGCGACGACTGGTGGAAGTCGCAAGGACGTCGACGGTGCAAGGACCTCCGCTTCCACGAGCATTATCAGGATGTTGTCGCCAACCACCTCGCCGATCTGCTCGAACAACCGGGTCGCCGTCCGGCCGTTGTCGCGGGCGGTAACCAACGGCGCTGGAGGGGGCGATGCTGGCTTTTTGACTAGCTGAACATGCACGATGGCGCCGGTGTCGGTCGCTGCGACATGGTAGTGCACGTAGTAGGGTGCGGAATCGTCGGCCTCCAGCAGGGTGCTTTGTCGAGCTTGAGAGCCCGAACTCTTCGCGCGGACCTTGCTATCGCTCGATACGAAATCTTTTGCCAACGCCGCCTTTGCGGTATCGCCTCGAAATGGAATTACAAGCTCTATTGAGCGAGGCTGAACTCCTTCCAACCGCCGACGCGCTGCCACGCCGCGAGGTTTAGCGCCTTCTCAGCCTCCGGGACAAGTCCCGAACAAGTGCGGGGCCAAAATGATCCAGTCGCGGCGCCCTCTTCTGGCCGTGCTTGTTGGGATCGGAGCTTCGAAGTCGGCTTTTTGCCTCGTTTTGCGCCGTCGCTCGCGCTAACGCCCTGTCTGGAGGATGGAGATGTCGGGAGCTCGGAAGCTGACGGACGACGGAGACGGCTGGATCGTCGAAGAACGCATCGTTGCCAGCGAGGACACTGCGAGCGAAAACAAGTCGCGCCGGTCGTACTACTTTCGCAACCAGCTTGCAGTTCGTCGCGAGTTGAAGACCGTCGGCGCGAAGCGGCTTGCCGGACTACACCTGATCGAGAAGGACATCCGGACGATCGGGGCATGGGTGGTCGCGCTCAAGTCGATGACGCTTGAGTTGATGCCGACGAAGAATCGGATGGTGGCGCGCGTCACCTTCATGCCGAAGGACGAGCGGATGCTCGTCGTTCGAGGGCTCTTTGTTGCGATACTCGCAACGTACGGCAAGATGTTTACGACCGCGGCGGGGCGCGGGACGAGCTTGGACAAGAGCGATTGTGGAGTAAACACCGAGCACCTGAAAGTACACGATTGGCTGATGCACCAACGGCATACGTTCGCTGCGCATAGCGGCCTCCAAAGCCAGGAAGGCTGCCAGATCGCGATCGCGGTCGACTACAAGCTGAGAACGGCACCGAAGCTATTCGTAGAGCTTCATCAACCTGCAGCGATAGAGCCGAGCGCTCTCGATGAGATTGGAGCATTACTAAAAGTGCTGCACGCCAACGTTCTCGCGAAGATCAAGAAAGCGACGAAGTTCGCCTATTCCGAGAGCCGTCAGCAGTTCACCGATTCGGAACTCAAGAGCATGGTTCGGGGCGCGCGAGGTTGGTGGCTTAGGGACGGCAAAGATCTGACTCGGCGGGTCAAAGTCGAGCCCGAGCAGGAAGTGCCTCCAGCGGAGAAGCCAACGACTCGTTTGCGCGGGCGACGTCTGACGGCATTGGTAGGCAGGCTGGTGCCGGTGAGTCAGGCGCCGCAGCCGAAGCGTAAGTGACGCGAGTCGACTCCGTGGGGACGGCGGTCCGCGTGTATCGATGTCGCAC